>CAZXQT010000001.1:0-149610 GCA_964643225.1 uncultured Lentimicrobium sp.
GAGGGATTGAGCCGTGACTGAACAATTTTTATAGTGTTCAGAAGTTTTCCAAGGCCTTCAAGTGCAAAGTATTCACATTGTACAGGGACTATAACAGAGTCGGCAGCAACCAGTGCATTAACAGTAATTAACCCAAGCGAAGGACTACAATCAATTACTACAAAGTCGTACTGTTGCTTAACTTTATTAAGTACTTTGCGCATTAATTTTTCGCGGTTGGGTTGATTTATTATTTCTATTTCAGCCCCGACCAGATCAATATGCGCAGGTAGCAAATCTAAATTCGGGGTGGTAGTATTAAGAATAATATTCTGAGGTTCTACTTCATCCATTAAGCATTCATAAATACTGGTCTTAATGTTCTTAGGATCAAAACCAACACCTGAAGTGCTGTTCGCTTGCGGATCGGCATCAATTAAAAGTGTTCTGTGTTCCAGCACTGCAAAAGCAGCTCCAAGATTAATTGCAGTGGTAGTTTTACCAACTCCACCTTTTTGATTCGCAATAGCAATTACTTTACCCATTTATCGTTAGTGGCTTTAAATCAATCAATTAATTACGAGAATCTAACCTGTTCGGTTGTGGCAAAAATACAATTAATTTAGACCGCATTACCTCTATGTTTGCCAAAGTTTTTAACACATACAAGCACGTTGAGCACATGGGTATTGAACGTAAGCAAAAAAGCTTTAATTTTGCGCCTCTGTTATTTTAGAGAGTTCATTACATATCCCTCAATGCTTAGTAGAAGGCACCTAAGAATAAAGGTCATGCAGGCCTTATATGCTCATTTTCAAACCGAGGATAGTTCGGTAATGATGAGCGAAAAGAAACTCATTTCAAATATTGAGAGTATTTACGACTTATTCATCTATCTGCTGTCGGCTATTATAGAATCTGTTGATATGGCCCGAAATATGATGGAAGATGCAAGGCAAAAGTTCCTGCCAACTGCGGAAGACATCAATCCCAATATGCGTTTCGTTGAAAATGTTCTGATCAATCAGTTTGATAAGAACCGTGATGTGAGAAAGCACATCTCCAGACTCAAAATTAACTGGTCGGATGAAAGAGAGGTCTTTCGTCGCATTATCTTTAATTTCAGAGACACGGATGCATATAAGGCATACATGTTGGCACCAGTGTCTGATTATAAAGAAGATAAGGAAATAGTTATTGAACTGCTGGCGAATGGTTTGCTCTCAAACGATGCCTTTACCAGTCTTTTCGAAGAGAAGAATATCTATTGGGCAGACGATCTGGATACTGCTGTGATGATGATTCTGAAAACAGTTAAGAAGTGGAATAAAACGTTCGATGAGTTTCAACCTTTACCTCCTTTGTTGATCTCACCGGATGAAGAGGGCGATGACCTGATCAAGGATTTTGTTCTTAAGCTATTCAGAAAAACTTTAGCGAACAGCGCAGAGTATAATGAGATAATTTCAAAATACGCAGCAAACTGGGAATTTGAGCGTATAGCAATAATTGATGTCATTCTGTTCAAGATGGCCTTAACCGAATTTTTTGAGTTCCCTTCAATACCGGTTAAAGTTACTATCAACGAGTACATTGATATCTCGAAAGAGTACAGCACCCCTAAAAGCCGCCAGTTCATTAACGGATTGTTAGACAAAATGTCTATTGATTTTAAGAACGATGGCAAAATAAAAAAAATGGGCAGGGGCCTAATTGAATAATTTGTTAACGGGTTTTTATTAAATATATATGGTTGATTATCAAATAATTGATTTCCAGCCAACATACTTTGAAAAGGTCAGTCTTTTCTGGGAGAATAATGGTCTTGGTGGAAGTCACAGAGGCGATTCCTTACAAATTATCGTTGAAACATTAAAATCTGGCGGTCATCTTTTACTCATGATTGATGATAAACAGAATATTATAGGGACTTCCTGGTTAACTAACGATAAAAGAAGAACATACATACATCACTTTGGCATTCGCGAAGACTGCAGGAGGAAGGGATTAGCAGGCATTTTGCTTGAATGCTGCCTGGCATATGCCAAAATGGATGGTTACCAGGTAAAGTTAGAAGTGCACAGAGATAATATACCTGCACAAAATCTATATCGTAAATATGGTTTTAGTGATCTGGGTGATTATCAAGTACTTATTATGCGTAAGCTGACTTCCTAATAATTAGGATGTTTTGTACCTTTGTAAACAACTTAACGTTGAAACAATAATCTGTTAAAAATGAAAAAATTGCACAAACTACTATATTCTCTTCTGCTGCTTGTACCTATTGTTTTATTTTCGTGCAAACAATCTGGTGAAAAAAATCTTTTACCAACAGACATAGTTAAAAATCCTAACTCAGCAAGTGGTAATATCGAATCTGACTTACCTGCAATTGAATTTGAAAAGGATTTATACGACTTTGGTCGAATTCTTCAGGGTGAAAAGGTTTCGTACAGTTTTAAATTTACCAATTCAGGCAAATCAGATCTAGTTATTTCAAAGGTAACGAGTTCATGTGGCTGCACTGTAGGAAGTTTCCCTAAAGAACCCATACGTTCAGGCGAAAGTGGTAAGATAGAAGTTAAATTCGACAGTGAAGGTCGAAAAGGATTTCAGAGTAAAACCGTCACGGTATTAAGTAACAGCCAGCCCAGTGCAAGTACATTACGTATTAAGGCACAGGTTGTGCTTCCTGGGGAATAAAGCAATAACAAATTTTTAATATTCACTAACTCAAATAAAATGTTAACAAACATTCTTTTAATGGCCCCACCTGCCGGAGAAGGGGGAACCGGATACAGTTCACTGATCTTTTTAGCTTTGATCATGGTAGTTTTTTACTTTTTTATGATCAGACCACAGGCTAAAAAAGCAAAGGAATTACGCAAATACAGAGAAGCTCTGAAAAAAGGTGACAAAGTAATTACAATTGGTGGTCTGCATGCCAGGATAGTTGAAGTACAGGAAAAGACTTTTACACTGGAAGTGGAAGACGGATCGAGAATGCGTTTTGAGAAATCTGCTATTGCTTCAAGTACTGAAGATCAGTTAAATCCTGAAGCTAAATAACAAAGTGTAAGATGAATGAAAAGGCCTCGATTTGCAATATCAAAAATATTTATACCGGGTAAAAGTAAGTACCGTAACCGGTTGTCTGTTTTTTTTATTTGCATGGCTATTTCATTTTTCATGTGGGGCTTGATTAAACTCTCCAGAGTTTATGAAGCCCCCATTAAGTTTAAAGTGCAATTCGTTAATATTCCGGATGATAAGGTTTTAATTCATGCGGAAGATACCGTAGTAACTCTCGTAATGAGAGCAAGAGGTTTGGAACTTTACAGTAAGATGTTCAGGTCAGCATCTAATATTATCAAAGTAGACCTTTCAAACATGCGGATGAGAAAGTATGACAATGAGTTTCATGGTTATGTTCGCACATCAAGAATCCTTAAAGATCTTGCTGAACAGCTTCCGCAAGAAAACAGTCTTATCGGTGTTGAACCGGATACATTAAAAATGATTTTCCAGAACGAATACCGAAAAAAGGTTCCGATAAAGGCAGATCTGTCTATTTCATTCGCAGCACAGTATCAATTATACGATTCCGTAAAACTACGCCCTGATTCGATCACTGTCTTTGGAGTAAAATCAGTACTCGATACCATTTATTCAGTAAATGCGGAGAATCAAGTACTCAAAAATCTGAAAGAAAGCAGGTTATTAACACTTCGTTTGATTAAACCGGCTGTTAAACCATCTGTAACTTTTTCAGCAGATTCTATTACTGCAGAAATATCTGTGGAGCGTTTTACGGAATCAGACATTGAGGTGCCTATTTCTAACTCTCATAATGGCAGGATATTATTCAGGACCTTTCCTGATAAAGTTAAGCTTACCTGTAGGGTAGCAATGAAAGAGTATAAACGTCTTGACCCTTCTTTATTTGTAGTAACTATTGATCACAGAGAAGCTGTAGCTTCGGGAAGTAATTTTGCAGAAGTTAATGTTACAAGGGTGCCGTCATTTGCAAAAGTTATTAGAATACAACCTGAGAGAGTTGAATACCTCATTCTCAAATAAGCCAGCTTGATTTAATAAAATCGGTCTTTTTAGTCTGGTTCCTGCTATAATTATGTCCTTAATTTTTGCAGTTAGAGTTAATTTATATAATTTTACCTATGCAAAATCATAGGTATGATAAAAGTAGGACTAACAGGTTGTATTGGGAGCGGGAAAACGACTATTGCTAAAGTTTTTATATCGTTGGGAATTCCGGTGTATCTATCTGATGTTGAAGCTAAACTCATTCTTGATGAAAGAGAAATCATTGACAGCATCGTATTTAAATTTGGTCAGGATTTGCTGCTCCAGGATGGTAGAGTGGACAGGAAGAAACTTGCTTCTAAGGTTTTTAATAATAGTGATGCCTTGCAGTGGCTTAATGGTTTGATACATCCCAGAGTTAGAAAACACTTTATAGAATGGATGGACAAAAACTCTTCTCATCCTTATATCATACAGGAATCAGCTATTTTGCTTGAATCAGGATTCTATAAGATTTTTGATAAAATAATTGTTGTTACTTGTCCGGTTGAACAGCGAATTAAACGAGTATTGTCAAGAGACAATATGACTCGCGAACAAGTGATCGAAAGAATGAACAATCAATGGTCTGAGGATTTGAAACTTCGACATGCTCATTTTGTAATTCATAATGATGATGATGTTTTGGCCCTGCCTCAGGTTATTAAAATACATGAAGAATTACTGGAATTATCTAAACAATATTAAGCATGGATGATAATAATTTAGGAATAGGTTCAAGGATACAACATCCCCAATTTGGCAAAGGAGTTATTACTCAGGTACGTACTGATGCCTGGGAAATAACTTTTATAGAAAATGGGATGCGCATAATACAGAAAGACTTTGAGGGACTGCGGGTTATCGAGGCTATTGAAACACCCGATGAATTAGTAACTTACGAGAAAATTGAAAAGAGCTTAATAAGGATATTGCGGAGATATTCTGATCTGCAGGAAACTGTGCATATGGGATCTAAATGGACCGGGGGCAGAATGGTATTGTATCCCGGGGATCCTTCTATGAAAGAAAAGGAGGTTCCGATAGAATCCTTTTTTCATAAAATTGTGATGGTACGCGACAGACTTAGAACACTTGAGCAAAGAGTTAATGCCAGTGCTCTCACCGATGAAGATAAGATTAATATTCAACAGTACATCACAAGAGTATATGGTAGCCTCACAACATTTAATGTTTTATTCAGAGATAAAGACGACTACTTTATTGGCGATAAAAGCGAAAAATGAAAGCTTTCTACTTGGTATAAAGCCACTGTAGGAGATTGCAGCATATAGCTACTTTATATTGCTGTTAGGGCAAACAAATCAAGAAATGAAATGTTATTGAATCACCTCTAAATAAGACAATTTATCATGTTATTTGACCTGGAATTAATTGAGAAAGTTTACAGAGCAATGCCTGAAAAAATTAATCAGGCCCGCAAATTTTTAAACAGACCATTAACGTTAAGTGAAAAAATACTCTACAGTCATCTTTTTGAAGATCAGGAGCTAAAAGAATTTAAACGTGGAAGCTCATACGTTGACTTTGCACCTGACAGAGTTGCCATGCAGGATGCTACTGCACAAATGGCGTTACTTCAGTTTATGAATGCAGGGAGATTAAAAACTGCTGTTCCTACTACTGTTCATTGTGACCACCTGATACAGGCGCATGTTGGTGCAGAAACAGATCTTACTCTGGCATTAGGACAAAACAAAGAAGTTTTTGATTTCCTTCAGAAAGTATCTAATAAATACGGTATTGGATTCTGGAAACCGGGCGCAGGTATTATTCATCAGGTTTTATTAGAGAATTATGCATTCCCCGGGGGAATGATGATAGGTACTGATAGTCATACCGTAAATGCAGGAGGTCTTGGTATGATTGCTATTGGCGTAGGTGGTGCAGATGCTGTTGATGTTATGGCAGGAATGGCATGGGAACTCCTTATGCCTAAACTTATCGGTGTTAAGCTTACGGGTCGGTTAAACGGATGGGCATCAGCAAAAGATGTAATTCTTAAAGTTGCCGGAATACTTACAGTTAAAGGCGGAACAGGTGCAATACTAGAATATTTTGGTGATGGAGCAGATTCATTATCAGCTACCGGCAAAGGAACTATCTGCAACATGGGTGCTGAAATTGGTGCAACGACCTCTATTTTCGGGTATGATCAGAAAATGAGTGCTTATCTCAGAGCTACAGGGAGAACTGCAATAGCTGAACTTGCCGACAATATTAAGGATCATCTTCGATCAGATAATGATGTTTATCAAAATCCGGAGAACTATTATGATCAGATTATAGAGATAAATCTTTCTGAATTGGAACCATATATTAATGGGCCTTTTACTCCTGATGCAGCCTATCCTGTCTCTGAGTTTGTAAAGATTGTGAAAGAAAAAGAGTATCCTACCCATCTAGAAGTAGGACTAATAGGTTCCTGTACCAACTCTTCCTATGAGGATTTAACCAGGGCAGCCTCCATAGCAAGGCAAGCAAATAATAAAAAATTAAAGGTTAAGACCGAGTTTATAATTACTCCCGGGTCAGAACTTATACGTTATACGACTGAGAGAGACGGTTTGTTGGATAACTTTAAATCGATTGGTGGTGTAATTATGGCAAACGCATGTGGTCCTTGCATCGGTCAATGGAAGAGACACACCGATGACCCGAACCGAAAAAATAGTATACTGACATCCTTTAATCGTAATTTCGCAAAACGCAATGACGGCAATCCAAACACGCATGGTTTCGTTGCTTCGCCTGAAATCGTGACTGCTTTAACGATTGCTGGTGATCTTACTTTTAATCCCCTTACTGATAAACTTAAAAATGAGGATGGTGATTGGGTGACTCTTGATTTACCACAAGGGCTTGAATTACCTGACAAAGGGTTTGAAGTTGGAGATGCAGGATATGTAGCCCCACTGGAAGACGGAAATGAAGTAAACATTGTTGTTGATGAAACTTCAGAAAGATTACAACTACTTTCCCCATTTGACGAATGGAACGGAAATGACCTCATTGGATTGAGATTATTAATAAAAGCCAAAGGTAAATGTACAACCGACCATATTTCTATGGCTGGACCATGGTTACGATTCAGAGGCCATCTCGATAATATTTCGAACAATCTTCTGATTGGTGCTGTAAATGCATTCAACAGTCAAACAAACAGTGTAAAAAATCAATTATCTAAAACATACGATGCAGTTCCTTCTGTAGCCAGGGCTTATAAAGCAAAAGGGATAGGTTCAATTGTTGTTGGAGACGAAAACTATGGTGAAGGTTCATCAAGAGAGCATGCTGCAATGGAACCGCGCTTTTTGGGTGTTAAAGCAGTACTGGTAAAATCTTTTGCACGCATTCATGAAACAAATCTGAAAAAGCAAGGTATGCTTGCGCTTACTTTTGCCAACAAAGAAGATTACGATAAGATTCTGGAAGATGATTTAATATCAATTCAAGGTCTCAAAGATTTTTCACCAGGGATGAGTTTAACTATTCAATTGGATCATGCTGACGGTACAAGTGAAACATTTATGGTTAATCACTCATACAACGAGTCGCAGATTGAATGGTTTAAAGCCGGCAGTGCGTTAAATCTCATCAAGAAGCAACTGATTGAAGATAAATAATAGGAAAGGGCACTCGTTGCCCTTTTTTTATCTATTTTTTAGCAATATAAAGCTACCAGCTGCGTTTCTTTAGTCAAAAAATGAAAGAGTGTTTCTACCTTTGTATTACTCAATAAATCTGCAGACTGTGAAAAAAAAGCTAAAAGGTCTATTAGTTGTCGTATTATTATCTCAGATTACTTTTCTGTATGGACAAAAAGGAGGTACACAACCTTTTTCGTTTCTTAATCTACCTAATTCGGCAAGAATTGCTGCGTTAGGATACAATTTTGTTGCAATTGATGACAATGACCTTAGTATCGGGCTTAACAACCCATCGCTGATAACTCCTGAAATGCACAACGATGTTTCTCTGAACTTTGTCGATAATTATGCAGATATAAATTATGGGTTTGTTAGTTACTCCAGAACCTATTCAAAATATGGAAGCTTTGCCACATCGGTTCAATATATAGACTATGGGCAATTTAAACGTACTGATGAGACAGGGCAGGAGAGTGGTGAATTTACAAGTAGTGAGTTTGCTCCTGTGATAGGATGGGGTAGGCGTTTAGACTCTAGTTTTAGTATTGGTGCTAATTTAAAAGCTGTTTTTTCAAGTTTTGAGGCTTTTAATTCATTTGGATTGGCTGTTGACGTTGCAGGTTCATATCATGTTGCCAGAAAAGGAGTAGTAATGTCATTGATTGCGCGTAATATTGGAAGGCAGTTAACATACTATTCGCCGGAAAATGTAGAGCCAATGCCATTTGAACTGCAATTTGGATTATCAAAAAGACTCCAGCACTTACCTTTTAGATATTCAGTCTTAATTACCAATATGCAAAAATGGGATCTTACCTATACTGATCCTTCAGAAGATAATATCGACCCTTTTACAGGAGAAGAAATTAAAAAATCAAAAGCAGGTGAATTTGCGGACAAGGCTCTTCGTCACATTGTAATAGGAGGGGAGTTCATACCGACCAAATCATTCAGTATTCGTTTTGGATATAATTATCAAAGGCGTCAGGAGATGAAACTGGAAAGTAAACGATCGACTGTAGGATTTTCATGGGGCTTTGGGTTCAAAGTATCCAGGTTTAACCTTAGTTATGCACGCTCTGCCTATCATATAACGGGATCACCAAACATATTTAGCCTGGGCATATCTCTTTAAAGAGATGGTTGACTTAAAATAGTAGAATTCATGTTTCTGAAAACCCTGCAACTATATAATTTTAAGAATTACTCAGAAAATTTTTTCAGTTTTTCAGACAACATTAATTGCTTTATTGGCGACAATGGGGAAGGCAAAACTAATATTCTGGATGCGATACACTATCTGGCCTTTACAAAAAGTTATTTTAATACCCTCGATAATCAAAATATAAAACACAATCAGGATTATTTTGCAATACATGGGAAGTTTCAATCTGACTCTGATTACATTATGGATGTAAGCTGTATTCAGAAAAGAAATAGTAAAAAACAATTTAAAGCAAACGGGAAAGAATACGAAAGATTTGCTGATCACATTGGAATACTGCCCTTGGTAATGGTTTCTCCATACGACAATGATTTAATAAATGAAGGAAGTGAAACACGCAGAAAGTATCTGAATAGTGTCATTTCGCAATTTGATAGGTTCTATCTTGAAGATCTCATTAACTATAATAAAGCATTGTTGCAAAGAAATGCATTATTAAAATTATTTAGTGAGAAGAACTACTTTGATAAAGCATCTCTTGACATCTATGTTGAACTAATGGCTGAGCCTGCCAGAAGAATATACGATAAGAGAAAGGAATTCCTGAAAGGATTTATCCCTGTATTCAGAGATTACTTTAAATTCTTAAGCAATAATAAGGAAATGGTAGATATAGTATATTACTCTGATCTTTCAGATAGATCTCTTAGCGATCTCTTTGCTGAGAATCTAGAAAAAGACAAAGCTTTACGATATACTACTTCCGGAGTGCATAAAGATGATTTAGAATTTATAATGGAAGGATTGCCGGTTAAAAAATTTGGGTCGCAGGGACAGCAGAAATCATTTCTTATTGCTCTAAAGCTTGCACAGTTTGAATACATAAAAATCATTAAAGGCTTTAAGCCTATCTTACTGTTTGATGATATCTTTGATAAACTTGACTTTAAGAGGGTATCGCAATTGATTAACCTTGTTGGAAGTCATAATTTTGGACAGGTTTTTATTACAGACACGCAACCGGAAAGGATAGATATGCTCTTTAGTGAATCAAATCAGGACCATTTGATATACAGAGTTGTAAATGGCTCAGCCGTTTCTTCCCGTTAGTATTCTTAAAACCGAAGTGCATGAGCAACAATGAACAATCACTTAACGAAGCAATTGAAAGCTGGCTAAATCAATTTAAAGACAAAAATAAATATATCCAGGCACGCATTTTACCAGTTTGGGAGTCTACTGTTGGTCCTTTAATTGCCAGAGAAACAGAGAGCATTTTCATTAAGAAACATGTTATGTTTGTCAAACTAAAGTCACCTGCATTAAAGAATGAACTGGAGTATGCAAAGAAAAAACTGATTGCATCAATTAACAAAAAAGCAGATCATGTTTTTATAGAAGATTTGATATTTACCTGAATACAGCAATTGTGAAGGTCAAGAATATTTTCGATAACAATTCTATCGAATGTTACAAAGTAACATTTTTCGGTCTTCAATGTAAGCCTCCAGTTTATCACCAATACTAACGGGACCAACACCTGCCGGAGTGCCTGTGAAAATGAAATCACCCATTTTTAAAGTAATGAATTTAGAAATGTAGGCGATAATCTGATCGAATGAAAATATCATGTCACCAGAATTGCCCTTTTGCACGTCTATTCCATTCTTCTGCATACTAAAATTTATATTTCTAAGATCGCTAAATTCATCAACAGGTATAAACTCGCTTACAGGTGCTGATGAATCAAATGCTTTTGCCATTTCCCACGGGAGGCCTTTTTGTTTTGCTATTTGTTGCAGGTCTCTTGCGGTAAAGTCTATGCCAATTCCAATCGCATCATAGTATGTGTGTGCATGCTTTTCGAGTATATTACGGCCAACTTTATTAATATGAAGAACAAGCTCAGCTTCGTAATGTATGTCTTGTGAAAATTCTGGATAAAAGAAAGGTAAATTGCTTCTTAGAAGAGCAGATTCGGGTTTCATGAAGAACACCGGAGACGACGGTACCGGATTGTTTAATTCTTTAGCATGCTCCTGGTAGTTTCTGCCTATACAAACGATTTTCATGTTCGGGCTTATTATGAAACACTTACTGAATTCTTATTAAATCCTCTTAATTTAATTGCAGTAATTATCTTTTTTGTATAAAGCGGAAAATCAGCTTTCATCATCCAGTCGTAATAAGAGGGTTCAATACTGAAAATTTCCTCGACCGCTTTGCCTTTGTATTTCCCAAAATTAAAGACCTCATTGTTCTTTGCATTATAAATGATATGGCCAGCCATGTCTACATTTCTGTTTTGGAATGAAAACTCATGCAGTGCCTTAATATCATTAGAAATTGGCTTAGAAATTTTGCCATCCTGGCCAGTATATTCCGTATTTTCATAGCACTCAATCTGCGATTGCAGAATTTCTAAAGTAGCCCTTGCATCTGCTTCAGCTGAATGCGCATTAATAAGATCTTTCTGGCAATAAAACTTATATGCTGCACGTAAAGTGCGGGGTTCCATTTTATGGAAGATATTTTGAACGTCAACGAACCGTCTCCCTTTTAATTCAAATGGGATGTCAGCTCTTAGAAATTCCTCTACAAGTAATGGTATATCAAATTTATTGGAATTATATCCTCCAAGGTCACAGTTAGTTAAGAATAATGCAATACGTTGACCTACTTCAGCAAAAGTAGGTTCATCTTTTAAATCCTCATTTGAAATACCATGAATTGCAGTTGCTTCGGGAGGAATAGCTATAACGGGATTGATTCGTTGGGTAAATACCTGCTCTTTGTTATCAGGCATTATCTTAATAATGCTAATTTCAATAATACGGTCTGTCGCCACATTAGTGCCTGTGGTTTCAAGATCAAAAATTGCCAGAGGTTTAACAAGGTTAAGTTTCATTCCAAAAATAAAAAAGCACCGGTAACTGTATTATTGCCGGTGCTGCTAAATTAGTAAAAACCTTTAAATTGTTCTGTTAATATCGAAACTTTCGAGTATTTGTTGCATCTTTTGTAAAAACATTCCTCCAAGAGCACCATCTACTACCCTGTGATCATATGCAAGTGAGAGTATCACCATATGCCTGATAGCAATTACATCACCATCTTCAGTTTCTAAAACTACTGGCTTTTTCTTGATGACCCCAAGTCCTAATATAGCTACTTGCGGTTGGTTAATTATCGGTGATCCCGTTAAGCTGCCAAAGGTGCCCAGATTAGTAATTGTGAATGTTCCTCCCTGAATGTCATCAGGATCCAGTTTATTCATTCTGGCTTTTTCTGCAAGGCTATTTACATCTTTAACAAGGCCAAGCAGACTTTTCTGGTCAGCATTCTTAATAACAGGTACTATAAGATTTCCATTAGGCAGGGCTGCAGCCATTCCTATATTAAAGTTCTTCCGTAAAATAACATTATAACCATCAACAGATGCATTTACACCGGGTAAAGCTTTTAATGCCTGAGTAGCAGCTTCAACAAAGATTGGAGTGAAAGTGATTTTTTCTTTTTCACGTTTGAGGAACTGATCTTTTACCTTTTCACGCCACTTTACCATATTTGTAACATCCACTTCTATGAATGAAGTAACGTGTGGTGAAACTTGTTTCGACATGACCATATGGTCAGCAATAAGTTTTCTCATTCTATCCATCTCTACAATCTCATCACCCTGATGAGCTGTTACCTTAGGAGCAGGTTTTGCAGTAGAAGGTGTTTGAGTAATTTTTTCTGTTGAAGATGTTGAAGCTGCTTGAACAGGTTCCTTTTCAACTTGTTTTTCAAGAGATGGCTTAGCTGCAGATGCAGTTTTTTGATCAACTGAATTTCTGTCTTCTATGTAGGAAAGTAAATCATTTTTCGTTACTCTTCCTTCTTTACCGCTTCCTTGAATTTTTGATAATTCCTTTAATGATATACCTTCTGTTTTTGCAATGTTTTTAACTAAAGGTGAGTAGAAACGATCTGTACTGTCTTCAGGAGAATCAGATTCAGAGTCAGATTGATCTATTGAACCGGAGGCGTGAGTTGTTTCGGGAATAGTTGATCGCTTTTCGCCATTAGTATCTAATCCTTTCGTTTTGGCTGTAATATTAGCTGATGCGCTTTTTTCAACAGCTTCTTTTCCCTGTGGAACTTCTGAAGCACTTTCAGGATCAGTTTCAATAACCGCGATAATCTTACCCACTTCAACAACATCACCATCTTTGAAAAATACTTCCAGTAATTTTCCTTCAACTGGTGAGGGAATTTCAGAATCAACTTTATCTGTAGCAATTTCTACAATTGCATCATCTTCTTCAAGAATGTCACCTGGATTTTTTAGCCACCTGATGATTGTGGCTTCAATAATACTTTCACCCAATTTGGGCATTACAACTTCAAAACGTGCCATATTTACATTTGGTTGAGTGGCTTAAAAGCCTGATTGAATAAATGCTTTCAGCATTGCCCTATTAACAAACTTATATAGAAAAGGTTTAAATGTTCGTTACCTTAAACACAGAATTACCTGCCCAGATTTCTAAAACCTCTCCAGATAATATTTAGATCTGTTCCTAATTTATAGTCACGTGCGTATAACATATTCAAGCGAGAAGATGTATCGGTGTTAATAGTTTTTTCAGGAAATACATCCGTTGGATTTAATATACCCTTTTTGATTTTTGGAAGTTCAACATCGAGATCACTACTGTATCCTACCCATGTGTAATACCCTGAAATAACTTTAAATATGTTAGCTATAAATCGTAATGGATTTTTAATTACCCACATCAATAATGGTGATAAACCTAGAAAAATGATACTAAGGCTGATATCGATAAGGCGTTTGTTTCTTAAATTATTGGTTTTTCCTATAGAGTTAATGTCAATTACAAAAAGATCGCCGGTAGTATTAATGGAGTTTGATCCTATTATAGATAAGCTTTCGGGTGGTGCAATTTTAAAATCCACCTCTTTCTTTTGCAATTGTGTCATTAGATCTATAATGTTTCTGGCAGGAAGATCGTAAGCACAAAATATGATTTCGTCAATTTTATAAATGGTTATTATTTCGCTTAACTGTTCAAGAGAACCTATAAATCCATCCTCTTCTCTTGAGTTATTTTCTATACTTACTAATCCTATAAATGATGGATTTACAAGGGTTTTATGCAGTAAATCAGCTACCCTGTTAGCCTCTTTAACATTACCAACTATTATAAAACGCTTATTTAGGTTATTTCCAAGCTTAAAGGATTTAAGCCCAGAAAAATGAAGTGCTACCCTTAACGAAGTAATTGATACTAGAGCCCATAAGCCTGAGAGTAAGATCAATGCACGTGAAAACCGATACTGAGCAGGTAGTAATGCATAGAATACTAAAATTACAATTGTGCCGGTTAGAATGCCAGTAATTATTTTTCTGACTTTGATAGGTTTGTCGTATCCTCCACTTACAAAAACTGAAAAAACCCATGTAATTGCATAGAGAGGCAATATAACAGAAGAGAAAAGCTCAGGATAATGACCTCCAATTTTGTAAATTACATTTGATTCCCAATAATAGGTTAAACCTAACGCTCCTAAATAAATTATCAAAGCGTCTATTAGCGGTATAAGTATATTCTTCAATATCCTTGTTGCGATGGCAAGTCCCGCTCGAAGGTAAATTGCCATGTGAATAAGGAAAGAAAATAGTCTGGCATTTTTCTGTGAAAAGTGTTTACGGGCAAAAATGATCATTGCATTGTAAAATACAAATACATAATTAATGCTCGATTTTTTAGTGCTCTCGCCTTTATAGTGAATTATTCTCGCTTCCGGATAATAGTAGTTCTTGTAACCAGCTTTTAGTATCCTGTAGCTAAGATCTATATCTTCACCATACATAAAAAAGGTTTCATCAAGCAGTCCAATCGTATTTAGGACCTCTTTACGCATCATCATAAAAGCACCCGAAAGGATATCAACTTCATGTGTATGATTGTTATTCAGGTAACTGAGATGATATTTGCCAAATAGCTTTGATTTGGGAAATAACGCTGAAAGTCCGAAAATTTTATAGAAGGCTACATCTGGTGTTGGCAAACCACGTTTTGATTCCGGAAGAAAATTCCCTTTCCCATCTACCATCTTAATACCCAATCCACCAGCATCCGGGTGATTGTCCATAAACTGTACACATTTTTTGAGTGTATCATGTTCCAGAACAGTATCAGGATTTAGTAATAAAATATACTCTCCTGATGCAAGACGAATAGCTTGATTATTAGCGGAAGAGAAACCTTTGTTGTCTTTGTTGGCAATCAGTGTAAATTGATTAAATCTCGATTTTACCATATCAGTAGAGCCATCTACTGAATTGTTATCAACAACAAAAACTTCAGCATTAAGTCCTTTAATAGCTGTTTCAACAGAATGAAGACATTGTTCCAGAAAATACTTAACGTTGTAATTAACTATTACAATTGAAAGCTTCATTTACCTGTGGCTTAAAAAGTGCTGTAAAGGTATTAAAAAGATTTGGGTAACGTAAAATAGAAAACAGCCCCTTCTTCTTCTTTGCCTTCGGCCCTTATGTCACCACCATGTTTCTGTAGTATACGTTTCACTATTGCTAGTCCAACACCTGTACCTTCAAATTCTTCCCTGCTGTGTAAGCGCTGAAAAATTACAAAAAGTTTATCGCTGTATGCAGGATTAAAGCCAGCACCATTATCTCTAATGCTATATTCAATAAAACCATTTATTGGTGCAGAGTCTATTGTAATTTCTGAGAGGTCTTTTTTATGTGAATATTTGATGGCATTAGAAAGAAGGTTCGTCCATACCTGCCTTACTAAAACATGATCACCTTTTGAAGGTAGTAGCGTTTTAATCTCAATCTTTATTTTGGATGTGTTAAGGTCAGGGTATTCATTTGTGATTACATCAGCTATAATCGCATTCATATTTAATGGTTTGAAGCTGATATTTATCCTTGATATTTTTGAAAGATCAAGCAAATCTTTAATAAGCTGATCCATTCTCTTAGCGTTTTTATGAATAATTGTCATCAAACGCTTCACCTCCTCATCCACGCTTGCCATATGCTCCTTTAATATAATATCGCTAAAGCCCTGAATTGCTCTTAAAGGTGCTTTTAAGTCATGAGATACGGAATAAGTAAATGATTCTAATTCTTTATTTAGTATTTCCAGTTGATTAGCTCTGGATTCGAGCGACTTATTGAGATTTTCAATTTGTTCTGTCCTTTCCTCAACTCGTTTTTCCAGGTTTTGATTTAAACTGTTTATTTCACGGTAAAGGTCGATGACTTGTTCAAGTCTTTTATTTTTTACTGCTATTACATAACGGAGGTGGTAGATAATAAATATCACTACTGCCAGAAGCCCGAATCCTATAATACTCCATTTTCGATCAGAGAGTGGTGCAAGAATGTTGTCAATATCTGAATGCACCACCAGATACCATTGTGATGAAGGTATTTTCCCTATGCTTGATAAAAGTTCTTCATTCTTTAATCCAATCCCTCTTTGAATGCCAGTTTTGCCTTGAGCAGCCTGAACAAATGGTGATTTGTCCATTTTTTTTAAATTACCTGATGCGAGATCGGATAAATTCTTATACTTCTCACCATTAACAAAATAAACACTATCGCCTTCATTTCTTATTAATGTATATGAAAACAGCTTAGTTTGGTAATCATTGTTTACAACTTTACCTATCAGATGCTTTTGAACATCAGATCGAAAAACTAAGCAAGCTTCAGGAGCTTTATTTGATTTCAAACGAAGGGGGGCCATCGTAGAATGAAATAGCATATCAGTATTCTTCCTTCTGTAGATATCAAGGAAAATCATCTTATCCTTTTGGATATTATTGACACAAGAGTCAATAATAAAGTCAGACAAGTCAGTAGAGTCGTTTCCGGTTATAAAGTATGATTTTCCAGATTTGTCTATAATAAAAATATCGTATCCATGTGACTTTTGTGTTTGGCTGAGCCAGTCAGCCAATATTGACACGTTTTGATCTGAAGATTCGAAAAAGCGATTTACTTCATTCCGGAAATATCGATTATTTCTGTAAAAGGAAATATCTTTCTCTCTTTCGAGGAACCATTCAGATATTTCTGATAATTTGATAGAACTTAAAATTTCAAGTTGGACAGTGGCTTCGTCCAGTACTTGTTTTTTGCTCTGCTGGTAGTATAAAAGTCCGATGTAAAAAATCAGGATGGATGCTATCACATAGAGTGATATTGGTATAAACCATTTATGATTTAGAAGCGATAAATTTCCTTGATATTTAAATCCTTTTACCATAAAGGGTATGATTAACCAGCATACTAATACGGATTAAAGATACCTCGAAAAAGTAAGATATCAAAATATTTTCGGATATTTAGCAGGGTTATAATCATGCATCATGTTATAAATTGTATCAAAAACGTCTTCTGCGTTTGGATTAGAGAAATAATCACCATCAGTACTATATGCTGCACGATGAGCTTTTGCAGTTATGGTTTTTGGTTGTGCATCAAGATACTTATAACCATCTTGTTCTTCGAGTACCTTTTGCATCATATATGCAGTAGCTCCTCCGGGTACGTCTTCATCAAAAAATACTATTTTATTCGTTTTTTTCAATGATTCAGTGATTATATGATTAATGTCAAAAGGTTCTAACGACTGAACATCAATTAATTCACACGAAATGTTGAAGCTCTCCAGTTGATTAACAGCATCCTGAGCTATTCTAACACAAGAGCCATAGGTTACAAGTGTTATATCTGTACCATTCTGCATAATTTCCGGGATACCCGGAATGATAGTAAATTCACCAAGATTTAAAGGTCTTTTTTCTCTAAGCCTATAGGCGTTTAAAGGCTCAATAATCAATGCAGGCTCATCAGATGCAAGGATTGTGTTATAAAAACCGGCAGCTCTGGTCATGTCACGAGGTACAAGAACATGAACCCCCCTTATAGAATTAATAACCATGCTGAGTGGTGAACCTGAGTGCCAGATGCCTTCTAACCTATGGCCTCTTGTACTAATAATTAAAGGCGCTTTTTGTCCTCCTTTGGTACGGTATTGCAGTGTAGCCAGGTCATCACTTATTACTTGCAAACCATAAAGTAAATAGTCAAAATATTGAATTTCTGCAATAGGTCTAAAGCCTCTCATTGCCAAACCTATTCCCTGACCTACAATAGTTGCCTCTCTGATACCGGTGTCGAAAATTCTGTTTTCACCATATTTTGCCTGCAACCCTTCATAACTTTGATTTACTCCCCCTATTTTACCTACATCTTCACCAAAAAGAACCAGTTGTGGATGTTTGTTAAATAGCGCATCAAAATTATCTCTTAATATTTCACGACCGGGAACAGTTACATTATCTTCAGAGTATTTTGGATCAATTTTTTCAACATTTGCCAACTGATTATTAGATTGACTGTAGAGGTATGAATTATACCTATCTGCACTATCAAATGAAACTGTATTTAACCATTCAGTTACATTTGCTTTGAGTGAATTCATTGGATTACTGCAAGAATTGCAAATTAAGCGTAAGATCTTTCTGCCCGATGATATGATGTCCTTCCTGATAGGGTCGGCAATTTGTTTCAAATCCTCCTTGATGCTTTCAATTTTATTAGTTTTAGCACAATTACATGTTGTAACGTTAGCCATATGAATAAAATCATCTCGCATTTTTCTTATTGGATCCTGGTAGTTTTTCCAAGCCTGGCTTTTTGCATTTCTAACTGAAATAATAGCCTCCTGCTCGATTTTATCAAGAGTTCCAGCATCAGCTATGCCTTCTTTCAGAATCCATTCACGCATTTTTGCTATTCCATCGAATTCTTTTTCCCATTCCAGTCTTTCAGGGCTTTTATATCTTTCATGTGACCCACTTGTTGAATGTCCTTGTGGTTGCGTTAGTTCAGTAACATGAAAAATAACAGGCACATGCCTTGTACGACAAACTTCAATTCCTTCACGGTAAACATCAACAAGGGTAGCGTAATCCCAGCCATTCACCTTATAAATAATAAAACCATTGCCCTTCTCATCTTCCTGAAACCCTTTTAAAATTTCAGAAATACTTTGTTTGGTTGTCTGATATTTGTTAGGCACAGAAATTCCCCAACCATCATCCCAAATCGATATTGCCATTGGCACCTGCAAAACGCCTGCTGCATTAATTGTTTCGAAAAAGTGTCCTTCAGAAGTAGAAGCATCACCTATTGTGCCGAATGCCACTTCATTACCTTTGATGGAGAAGCCTTCTAAAATAGATGGGTTTTGAGATTGTCTGAATAATTTTGAAGCCAGAGCTAATCCAAGAAGACGGGGCATTTGACCTGCTGTAGGAGAAATATCGGCAGATGAGTTTTTTTGTTTCGTCAAATCTTTCCAGTTGCCACTATTGTCAAGGCTTCTTGTTGCAAAATGATTATTCATTACTCTCCCGGCAGTACCAGGGTTAATCTGTGTATCGGTATCTCCATAAATTTGAGCAAAGAATTCAGTTAAAGTCATTTGTCCGCTTGCCAGCATGAAAGTTTGGTCTCTGTAATATCCTGACCTCCAGTCACCTGGCTGGAATGCTTTAGCCATTGCCAGTTGAGGTATCTCTTTACCATCTCCAAATATTCCAAATTTACCTTTGCCGGATAATACTTCTTTTCTACCCATCAGACTAGCCTGGCGACTTTCCTGCGCGATTTTGTAATCATTTAAAATCTCTTGTTTCGATAATCCGGAAGTGTTCTTTGTAATCTTTATGGTTTTTGACTCCTTTGTCATCATGGCTTTACTATTAATTGGAATGTGTTAACAAAAAATCTTTGTTATAGTTTAGCTGCCGATTATTTATGTTTTTCAAAAGTAACCAACAATTTTAAAGGTGAGAAATGGTAACTAAATGATTATTAATTTCTCTTCCTGCATTTTATTAGATAGTTGATCACATCATAATCAGTATTTGATTTCAGAAATTCTTCTGTTATATTACATGACTGCATTAATGCATCTATTTCTTCATCAGTTGTAATGCCAAACTGTTTCTCAAGTGTTCGTCTGGTAATAATTTCAATAAACCTGTCCCTTTTTCTATCCCTATCAAGAATTAGATTCATTTTCTTCAGTTCTTTAGCTTCTTTGCTAAAGGCATTATACAATAAAGAGAATGGACCAGGTAGTACTATGCCTCCTCCAGCAGGATTAGCGTATTTACTTCCATAATCAATTTTAGGAATGTATGTTCTGCCAAGTAGTTTTTCATCAGGAACTCTAAGCTTTACGAATTCGCGTCGCAGTTCTTCATAGGTTGCCGGATAAGGCTTTATTTCTGCAGTTCTTAAGAGGATGGTATCTGACAATAAGGTAATATCGAGTTTGTATTGATTTGCTTCAAGCTTTTTGGGCAAACGCATTTTGTATGGCTTGTAACCAATCATTGACACTCTTATCGAATCCCCCGGGATTGCTACAATATTAAAAATGCCATTAAGATCAGTAAAGGTTCCATATCGATTAGTAACATTATATGCATGTGCTCCAACCAACTCTTCGCCTAAAATATTCCATACCTGACCTTTGATCATCACATATTTTTGTGCAAATGATGAACTTGAAGTTAATAAAAATAAAATAAAAAGAGTCAGTGATAAGAATAGCCTCATACCCTAGTATTAGCTACAAATATACATCATAGCTGAAATGGAACCGGTTAATTATTGTTAAAATAGATTACAGCAGTCGCCCCACAAAAGGGGCGATTCGTTTTTAGTGTCTAACTGACAACCAAATCCTATAGGCATCAATCAGACTTACGCTGTTCTCATCAGTTGCTGAGACTGCTGTACTTACATTCAATTTCTTCATATTTGCCGGCCAAAAAACTACAGGCATAAAATCATTACCATAAGTGCCATTTGAGTTTATGTATGTTTCGGAATCATAAGCAGTGCTTATATTCATCATAATAGGGCATCTGGGCTCATATTGATAAAGTCTTGCTGTACTCAGATTATTAAATTCCATTGTCACTTCTCCACACAATTGTCCGTTTTCTTCAAACAACCTCTTCTTTATATTTTCTGCTTCTGGAAAGTCCTGATTAATTTGGTCACCATTAATATATTTGTCAATGAGCTCTTTAAAATCATCAGTGGAAACATCTTTGCCATTGTCCATAACGGAATGGATATTAATATATTTAATAGTAAGCTTACCGGAATTAGCACTGCTTAATTCATAGGTGTATTCTTTTTTTTCAACTGTCAGGCATGAAGTAAAAAATAATGCAATTAAAGCAAAACAAACAGTGAGGAGAATCTTTTTTTTGGCAGGTATCATGGGTTAAAACATTATTAATTAATCCTGATTATAACACTGTAATTGCTTTCACAATGTTAGGACAAAGGTATTCAATATTAAGTCATTGTTTATCTTTGCCTTTTTAAAAAGCTAAGCTATGAAAATCTCTGTAGAAATCTCGTATTATCCACTCAATGAATCTTACATTCCACCTATTAAACGATTTATTGCAGATCTAAACTCTAACTCAAACTTAACAGTAAGAACAAATACTATGTCGACACAAGTATTTGGTGATTTCGATGAAGTTATGTCAACAATCAAAAATTGTATGCAAAAAGCTTTCGAACTGCCACACTCTGTATTCGTTATGAAGGTTATTAATGCTGATTTGCATATTTAGTGAATGGATTTTTTTAATCAGCTTTATCAAAATATAATAGACACACGGCAAATTGAAGTATTTGCAGCCTTGACGGGTATAGCCAGTACCTGGTATTCTAAGAGAGAAAATATTCTTGTATACCCAACCGGAATTGTCAGTGTACTTTTATATGTATATATATGCTTCAATGTGCAATTATATGCAGATGCCGGAATAAATGGGTATTACTTCTTCATAAGTGTTTTTGGATGGTATAACTGGACTCACAAAGATGGTATAAGTGCAAGGTTGCCCATTAGTATGAATACGAAAAAACAACAGTACATATATATACTAATGACCGGTATTTCCTTTTTTATTGTTTTAGGATTACTCTGGGTCTTTAACCGGTATAATTTTTCGTATATCACTTCTTATGTACCATATATTGATGCGCTCACTACTGCATTTTTTATTGTAGGAATGATACTAATGGCACTTAAAAGAGTAGAGAACTGGGTTTACTGGATTATTGGTGACTTGATCTCTATTCCATTATACATCAGTAAGGGATTGGTTCTTACAAGTGTGCAATATCTGGTTTTTTTGATAATTGCTGTATACGGTTATAAAGAATGGAAGAGAAAATGGCAAACAGAAAGCCTCACCGTATTGCAATAACTGGACCCGAATCCACCGGAAAGTCATGGTTATGCGAACAGCTAGCCATATATTTCAATGAACCCTGGGTACCGGAATATTCCCGGGAATACCTTAGTCAAATTAACGGAGAATATAGTTTTGGGGATATTCTTGCAATTGCTCATGGACAATTCGCTCGCGAAGTAATTGAACAAAGCAAAGCAAGAGATTACCTGTTTTGTGATACAGATTTTGTGGTTAACCATATATGGTGCATGGTAAAGTATGGTAAATCGCATGATTGGATCATGAAGACAGCAGAAGACCACCCGTACACTTATACCCTCCTCTGCAATATAGATCTACCATGGAAGTTCGATCCTCTTCGTGAAAATCCACATAACAGGCAGGAGATATTTAATCTGTTTAAGAAAGAATTAGATAATCGAAATTTGCCGTACAACATCATTAATGGAACCGGAGATGACAGGTTAGCTAATGCAATTAACCTGCTTGCAGAAGCCGGCATTAAGCGACATCAGTAAACTAGCCCTCATAATTTGTTCCTGACATTTTACTACCTTTGGTTTTTTGCAGATAATGAACTATCCTTACGGAAAACATATATTATTCATCAGCAGGTGGTATCCTTCAGCGACTGACCCGATGCTGGGTTTATTTGTAAAAAATCACGCGAGGGCAGCAATATCAGGAGGCTATAGAGTATCGGTCGCATATATTAGTCCAATCACTTCCGAAAAGTTATCAGACCCTTCCAAAAGATTTGAAATAAAAGAAGACGGGTTTCTTTCAGAACACATAGTTTATTACCACCAGGGCGGTATATTTAGTCCCTTTAATCAGTTTATTGCCTGGTACAAAGCTGTAATGTCAGTAATAAGAAAAAATGGGATTCCTGACATTATTCATGCTCACATCCTAACCCGTGTTGGATTGGTGGCCTATATAATTTCGAAAATTTACAAAGTCCCATATGTCATTACAGAACACTGGTCAAGATATTATAGCGATAACGCTTCCTACAAAGGATACATCCGTAAGTTTATTACAAAAATTGTAGTAAAAAATGCTTCCGAGACAACTGCAGTATCCGAGAGACTTTACAATGCAATGACTGCCAACAATATTAATTTTCAGAAAAAGATTCTTCCCAATGCAGTTGACACCGGTTTGTTCGCTATTTCCAGTAAGAAGAATCCTGTTTTTAGATTTGTTAGTATTACCTGTTTTGAAGACAAATCAAAGAACCTGAAACTCCTGTTGCGTGCTGCATCAAGATTAACCAGAGAAGGAGAAACATTTGAA
Source organism: uncultured Lentimicrobium sp. (assembly GCA_964643225.1). Classification (GTDB taxonomy): domain Bacteria; phylum Bacteroidota; class Bacteroidia; order Bacteroidales; family Lentimicrobiaceae; genus Lentimicrobium. The sequence continues at coordinate 23,560 of CAZXQT010000001.1, forward strand.
TTACTTATGATAGGAGATGGAGCAGATTTCTCTTTAATTCAAAATTACGCCAGAGAGCTTGAAATAAATGTAGTTTTTACAGGAACTCTTGAGCCTTCTGAAACCGCAGAGATGTTGAGCCATTCGCACTGTCTGGTATTAAGCAGTAACTACGAGACTTTTGCAATTGTTGTATACGAGGCCTTGTCCTGTGGAGTGCCCGTTATCGCGACCGATGTTGCCGATTTAAAATTAGTAATTAACAATAAAAGTGGGATTATCATACCAACACATGATGAGGACGCCCTATATACTTCAATGAAAGAAATGATGGCTAATCATCATAAATACAATCCTGAATATTTAAGAAAAATAGCTATTGATAACAGCAGCTTTGAAACAGTTACCCGAAAGTTATCAGAAATATATCAAAAAACTTATCGATAAAAATGCCAGTAAACGATTACTCAAAAGGCATAAAATATGCAATAATGATCAACTCGACTAAGTTGCAAAAATGGCAATTTGAATCGATTGAAGCATTAAATAATATTGAAGGTGTTACTCCGGTATTGATAATTATGCCAGAGCAAACCAAGACTATAAAAAGGAGTTTTCTTAAAAGAATAACCGATTATAAGTGGCATTATTTATGGTTCAGGATTTATTACAGATATTTCTTCAGACCACCGTGCTTTGAAGAGAGCGAATTACAGTCTTCCCTAAAGGAACTATCGGTATTACAATGCTCCACTGTAACTAAAGGCTTTAGTGAGTTCTTTAAATCAGAAGATATTGACAGAATTAGAGAGTATCAACCAGATTTTATCTTGAAATTTGGATTTGGAATTATAAAAGGTGAAATATTGACTTGTACTCCATTAGGTGTATGGTCTTTTCATCATGGGGATGAACAGAAATACAGAGGAGTTCCTCCAGCATTATGGGAAATTCTAAATAACGATCACAAAACGGGGGCCATTCTTCAGCGATTAACCAACAAGCTTGATAGTGGAGTAATTTTACGCAAAGGATTATTTAAGACCATTGAACATTCATGGTCCGCAAATCTTGATCAGACAATTAACCTTTCAAAGAAATGGCCTGCTGATGTTTGTCGTGAAATAATTGCTCAGGGTACATTCCCTGATAATAAAGATGGTGTTAATACAACCGCTCCGTTATATAAAATGCCGGGAAACACTTCTTTTTTCCTATTCTTGTTAAAATTAGTGTATAATAAGTTAAAATTCCATTATAATGAGCTTACTTTATGTGAGATTTGGCAGACAGGATTGCTAAAAGCACGCACTGCTGAAATAATTAGTGAGTATCCATTTTCTATCAATCCAAATGAAGTTGATTGGCATAGAGCAACAAATTCCGATGGCTATCTGGCCGACGGGTTTGCTCTAAAACAAAATGAGAGATTACTACTTCTGTTTGAAGATTATACATACAAAGGCCGTAAGGGTAAAATTTCTGCTTCATGGTATAGTGAGAGAAATGAAACGTTTACAAAACCCCAGGTTTTGCTCGATGAGCCCTGGCACCTCTCATATCCATATATTTTCAAACACAATGGTATGTTTTGGTGCATTCCCGAGTGTAAGGATCATAAAAATGTTGAATTGTACCGACTGGATATTTCTTCAATGAAATTAGTCCACGAACGCACCCTTGTTAAAGATCTTGAAGCTGTTGATCCCACTTTAATTTTTCATAATAACCATTGGTATTTGTTTTTTACAGCTGGCTATGCATCTAATGTTGAATTACATATATGGCATGCGGAAAATCTTGAAGACGATTTTCAACCCCACGTGCTCACTCCTGTAAAAGCTGACGTAAGCAATTCCCGTCCGGCCGGATCTCCTTTTTACCTTGACGGAAAGCTTTACCGGCCTGCTCAGGATTGCTCACGATCATATGGAGGACGAATAATTCTCAATGAGATAAAGATCCTTTCAGAAGATTATTTTCTTGAAATGGCGGCTAATGTACTTGAGCCTCCACCATCATTTAAAGGGCTTCATAATATTTCATTCGCAGGCGATTATATGTTCTTTGACTGTAAGCTAATGAAATTTTCGATGGCTAACTTTTCTTATCAACTCAAGCGAAAGCTGCGTTTAATCAGGGAGTAGTAATCACATCATTAAATGGATAAGATTTTAGTATTTTAGCCCTTATAAATAAAAGATAATGCTTCGCAATTTCTTAACAACCACTGCGACCAGACTAATTATAGCATTCCTTAACTTTGTTATATCATGGATTTCAGCACGTTATCTGGGTGCAGAAGAATTTGGAACTATCTCTTTAATTGTATTGGGCATTAGTATAATTCAAATGGCAACTGCTGTGATGGCTGGCAGTTCACTGGTTTATCAGGTACCCAGGCATTTCATCGGTGAAATCTTTCTAATGGCCCTAGGATGGATACTCATCAGTTCTATACCAATCTGGGGCTTACTGGTTTTATTGAAACTGATTCCTGAAGGTTATATTTTTCAAACTTTATTTTTAGCAATCATAGGGAGTATTTTCACTGCAGGTCAAAATATTTTACTCGGTCAGGAAAATGTGCAACGATTTAATGCATTGGCTGTTCTGCAGAGCATTACAATGGCTGGCTCATTTGCTTTGCTAATCTGGCAATCCGAAAATCTCAATGCTAACCTATATGTTTATGCACAATTCATAAGCATAGTATTATCGTTAATTGCCTCCTTAAGTCTTATTTTGCCTTTAATACACAGTTACAAATTACCAAAAAGAGCATTAATTATCGAGGCATTTAAATTTGGAGGCTATCTGCAAGCTGCAAGTCTCATGCAACTCTTTAATTACAGATTTAGTTATTATCTGATCGAGAGGTATTTTGACAGAGCAACTTTGGGTGTCTTTTCATTGGGAGTGCAAATTGCAGAGAGTGTTTGGCTAATTAGTAAGAGCATGGCTGTCTTGTTATATTCAAGAATTTCAAACAGCAGAGATAGTGCTTATGCCATCAATCTCACATTAAATTTTATTAAAATAACCAGCATGGTAACTGTAATACTTATTAGCTTTATTGCCATACTTCCTGGTGAAGTATTCAGCTTTATTTTTAATAAGCAGTTTGACCAGGTCTCCATTGTTATAACTTCAATGGCGCCAGGTATTGTTGCCTTGTCGGTTTCACTAATGCTAAGTCATTATTTTTCAGGCAGCGGAAATCCAAAACATAATACTATTTCCTCTGCAATCGGTTTAACATTCACAATTATTCTAGGGCTGATATTAATCCCAAAACTGGGCTACATTGGAGCAGGAATAGTAGCCAGTATTTCCTATTTAACCAGTATGTTATATCAGCTAATTGTTTTTAAGGATCTGGGAAGTCTTACCTGGAGTTCATTCAGACCGACCAATTCTGATTATAGTCGGATGAAATCGGAAATTTCCTATTTTATTTATCCAAAGAAAAACGAAAATTTATGATGCACAGACTCAGTATTTTCTTTCTTGTTCTGCTCTCATTCAAAGTTTCAGGGCAAGGTTTTGATCCGGGAAATCCTGAGCATCATTGTGCAACTCAGGAAGAGCAAAAATTGTATAACCTGATTACAGATTATCGATTAGATAACAAATTGCCGGCAATCGAATTTTCAAAGTCACTTTCTTATGTTGCCAGAATTCATGCTATGGATCTTGCTCATAACAGACCAGACTTTGGAGGTTGTAATCCTCACAGCTGGTCAGATAAAGGTATTTGGAAACCATGCTGTTATTCGAAGGATGAAAACAGAATTGCCTGCATGAATAATAAACCAAAAGAGCTTACGACGTATAAATTCAAAGCCTGGGAAGTAGTTTATTCCGGTGGAGAAGATGCAAATGCTCAGGATGCATTTGACCTGTGGAAGGACATTAATTTAATGAATGATTATTTATTGAACACTGGTAAGTGGACAAAACCCTGGCAGGCAATCGGAGTAGGAATATATGGAGATTACGCATGTGTTTGGTTTGGTGAAGGAGTTGATGCCTCAGGTAAAGTCCCATACTGTGGTCTTCATACACAAGAAACCTTGAGTTCCGGAAATGCAAACGATACTTTTATAATTCAGGATGAAATTGAATCGGGAAATGCTGACATGTCAGGAACCTATACACAAGCAGAAGCAGTTTTGCAATCAATACCAGAAACTCAAAATGAAGCTAGTGTAACTGAAGAAAGTACATTAGCCGACCCCACTCTGGGGGAGAGTCCTGCCAATGAAAACACAATTGAAGCAGACACGGTCAAGGTACCTGTAAAAGAGACTATTAACGACAGTGATACCATAATTACTGATAAGACTACAGATAAACCGGAACAAGGTGACTTAGATAAATCAGTTGCAGGCAATACCACAACAACCTATGAGACTATAGAAATTACTACTACCGCCAATACTAAAAATGAGACTGACAGAAATAGTGATGCTTATTTTTATATTATAATCTCAAGCACAAGTACATTGGGTCAGGCAGACAGGGAAGTAAAAAGACTAATTGAAAGTGGGTATAAAAATGCTATGTACTTGCCTAACTCGATCTTTTATAGAATAGCTGCCGATAAATTTAAAGAACAGGCAAGTGCATACAAAGCACTACAATCTATAAAGTCAGAGTTTCCGGATGCCTGGTTACTCAAACCTAAAGCAATTCAGAATTAAATAATTGCCCACATTTTGCCTTAATGTTTTACATTCTTTGCTTGCCCCGGAAAGTTTTTCCATTATAAGTGTAATGTAGGAAAAATCTTTAAAGTATCTTTGTGCTCTATGGAAGAACTTGATTATACGCCCAGTAATCCGGGGCAATATTCCGACGATTCAATCAGAACATTAGACTGGAAAGAGCATATAAGACTCCGCCCGGGAATGTATATAGGCAAATTAGGTGACGGCTCCTCACAGGATGACGGAATCTATGTGCTCATAAAAGAAATCATCGACAACTCGATTGATGAATTTGTAATGGGGAATGGCCGGACTGTAGAAGTTGCTATCAAGGATCAGAAGGTAACCATACGAGACTATGGCAGGGGTATGCCTCTCGGAAAAGTAATTGATTGCGTTTCAAAGATTAACACCGGAGCCAAATACGATTCAAAAGTATTTAAGAAAGCGGTTGGATTAAATGGGGTAGGTTCTAAAGCAGTCAATGCTCTTTCTTCCTATTTCTCTGTGCAAAGCATCCGTGAGGGGAAGACTAAAGTGGTGGAGTTTGATAGAGGAGAAATAATTAATGAGCATGCTGAAGAAGCCTGTACTCTAAGAAGTGGAACTCTGATCAGCTTTATTCCCGACGAGCAGGTTTTTGGTAAGTACTATTTCATCGCTGAATATATAGAGCAGATGTTATGGAATTATGTATTCCTTAATAATGGACTCACCATATGGTTTAATGGTACAAGAATGCAGGCCAAAAATGGTCTCATTGATTTGCTTCAGAGAAATATCAATGGTAATCCTGTCAGTTATCCCATTATTCAAATTAAGGATGAAGACTTTGAATGCGCATTTACGCACAGTGCCCGTCAGTATGGTGAGGAGTACTATACATTTGTCAACGGACAACACACCACTCAGGGTGGAACGCATCAGTCAGCATTCAGAGAGGCCCTGGTTAAAACCATAAGAGAGTTTTTTAAAAAGGACTTTGATCCCAGTGATATAAGACAGAGCCTTGTAGCTGCTGTTAGTATAAAAATTCAGGAGCCGGTTTTTGAATCTCAGACAAAAACTAAATTAGGTTCTCAACTAATGGAACCTGATGGTCAAAGTATTCGTAATTATATTGGTGATATAATTAAAAAGCACCTTGATAATTATTTACACATGAATAGCGAGTCTGCTGAAAATATGCTTCGTAAAATTCTACAAAGCGAAAAAGAGCGTAAAGACTTCGCCAACATTAAAAAGCTCGCCAAAGAAAGTGTTAAAAAAGTCAGTCTGCATAATAAAAAGCTGCGTGATTGCAGAGTTCACTATAACAGCAATCATGAGAGAAGACTTGATACTACATTGTTTATTACTGAAGGCGACTCAGCCAGTGGCTCTATTACTAAATCCCGTGATGTAAATTTCCAGGCAGTATTCAGCTTAAAAGGGAAGCCATTAAATTCATTCGGTTTAAGTAAGCGTATCGTATACGAAAATGATGAATTTAATCTCTTACAGTCCGCCCTTAATATTGAAGAAGGTGTTGAAAATCTGCGATACAACAATATAGTGATTGCTACAGATGCGGATGTTGATGGAATGCATATAAGACTCTTAATCCTAACATTCTTTTTACAGTTTTACCCTGATGTTGTAAAGTCGGGGCATCTTTATATTTTGCAAACACCGCTTTTCAGAGTGCGAAATAAAAAGAAAACTATATACTGTTACTCTGACGAGGAAAGGCAAAAGGCAATCAAAGAACTTGGTCCCAATCCGGAGATTACCCGCTTTAAAGGTTTAGGAGAGATCTCTCCCGATGAGTTCAAACACTTTATAGGAGCATCCATGAGACTTGATCCCATTATACTTCGTAAGACGTCAGAAATCAATGAAGTTCTATCTTTTTATATGGGACGAAATACACCTGAAAGGCAAGTATTTATAATTGATAACCTGCGACTGGAAGAAGATTTGATTGAAGAAAATGTACTTGAAGGCACTATGTAATTCCTCCTCTAGTGCAATTTCTTAAAAGCTGCCGAAAGGTTTTTAACTAAATCAGAGGCTATTAATGACTCTTCACCCATTTTACGGGCCGCAATATCTCCTGCTTTACCGTGCAACCAGGTTCCCATTATACAAGCTTCAAAAGGTTTATACCCAGAAGTAACAAGCCCTAATAAGATCCCGGTTAATACATCACCACTGCCACCGGTTGCCATACCCGGATTGCCTGTAGAGTTAAAATAAATGTTACCTGAAGGGTCAGCAATCGCCGAAAATGCACCTTTCAAAATAACATAAATACTATGCCTGTTGGCAAATGCCGAAAGTATATCCAGTCGGTCAAAGTGTGATCTTACCGGTGAAGTAAGTCTCTCAAACTCTTTCAGGTGTGGTGTAAGAATTGAATTTTTAGGTAAAAATGAAAGCCAGGTTTTATTTTCAGCTAATATATTAAGGCCATCAGCATCTATAATCAATGGGACTTTTGTCTCCTGAATAAGGAGTCGCAGAGCTTTCTGTGTTTCCTGCGAAGTGCCGATGCCCGGACCCACTGCAATTGCTGAATATTTTGCCAGGTCATGTGGCATTTCGCTTATATACTCACCATTAGTATCTTCGTTCACCATAACTTCCGGCACTGAAATCTGCATAATTTCTGTTCCGCAAGAAGGCAGTTGAACTGAAATCAGACCGGCACCTGAACGTACAGCCGCAGATGCAGATAAAGTTGCTGCGCCAATCTTTCCCAGACTACCAGATATTAAGAGCCCATGACCAAATGTTCCTTTGTGGGCAAAGCGCTTCCTTGGCTTATATACCTGTCGGGCATCTGCAGAATTAGTTAAAAAGTGCTTTGTTGCTGATTTTTCGATAAATGTTTCATCCAATTCAATGTTCAATACAATCCATTTACCAACAAATCTATCATTCTCCGGCATGAAGAAGGCAAGTTTGGGTAGTTGAAATGTCAGTGTGTAATCTGCATTTACAATGCCATTGCTTCGATTATCAGGAGTTTGAGCATCTGCAAAGAGACCCGAAGGAATGTCAATAGAAATAATTATTCCCTTGCTGGCATTAATTTGATCAATAATCGTTGCCAGAAATCCTGATACCGGTTTATTCAATCCTGAACCCAGTAATGCATCAACTATGATGTCTTCGTCAGAAAATTCTAACTGCGAATCATTTTCATAAACTTCTGTAATTACAAGATTATAACTATCGGCAATTTTCCTGAAATTGGTCAAATTATCCGGAGTTGCCTCTGCTGTATGACGGATGTAGTATACTTCTACACTATGTCCGTCAGTATGTAATAATCTTGCCAGAGCAAGCCCATCGCCTCCATTATTACCCATTCCACAGATAATCTTAAAACTGCTAATCTCCCTTACAGTGCTATTAATCCAATTATAACATGCGGTCGCAGCCCTTTCCATTAGGTCAACTGATTTAATTGGCTCATGACTAATGGTATAGGCGTCCAGTTCCCGAATTTTATCTACAGGTAATATTTTTATCGGACACATAACATAGAGAGATTTGTTATCAAATACCTGAAGTATTGAGATTCCCAAGACTAACAGTAACAATTTTTATCTGTGTAGGATCGTCATCATTAACCAAACTCATGCTAACCTGAAGATGCAGATTGTAGATGCTTATATCCGATTCTTTGGCTTTTATTTTGCCAATTTTTAAAATATCTGAGTTTATTATTCCTTCATTCCTTGAAGCCTCATGCCCGAATATTTTATCCTTTTGTGCAGTCAGGGGAGTTAAACTATAGCCTTCACTAAAATCATAAATGTGACCAACATCTTCAATTGTAAGAACCTGCAAATTCTCAATGCCATCAATATTTAAAGTAAACCATCTGTGCGAATGTTCATCTATCAGACACCGGTTGAGGCTGTCGCTCGAAAGAATACGGCTATTATTGATGATGGCGCGACCATAATAGTTATCGTTGTATGAATAAAGCTTATCATAGGTAATAGCATACCTTGTGCTGATACCTCCAATTATTTTTCGTAGGCGGGGAAAGAAATGAAATGCATTATATATTCTTAGAACAATAGCATAATTACAGGCAAAGAGTAAAGAATGCAAAGGTGTATCAAAAATCAGAAAACCACCATCTCCAGTGCTGATAAATGATTTTTCAATTCTCTCTCTTGTATAATTCTGAAAAATGAACGGATGATTTTCAATGCACTGATCGATCGTAGTATTAAAAATCATTCTGAAAAGAAAAGGTATCAGCATTTGCTCGAACTCGCCATAAGAACTGTAATGATAGATGTCCAGTCCTAAAACCGATTTCTTTTTTACATCATCTATACTTATTTGCTTTTCCAGATCTTCGAGCATAGCCTTTTCGTCCGGAATAACATTGGTCTTTTCGAAAATTACCCGGTTATCGTGCTTCAGGAGAATATTCCTGATAGTTTCATGATCAAGTGTATTGATATGATTTTTCACAATTCTCAATATTTTGCAATGTTATTTTTTATCGAATCAATCAGCCATTGTTTTTCTTTCACAGACAGTCGTTCTCCAAAGCTAAAGGCTTCCTCATTATAAATAATTGCCGGATACTGACCTCTGCGCATTAATCCATTTGCAGAATAATAGGAACCTTCAACGAGGCTCATTGTTATTTCATCTTTGTTGAATTTTCTCTCATCGTACTTTGCACCCTGGCGGATGCTGAAGATAACAGCATTGGGAGTCAATTCAATGCTTTGTTCAATACTCAGCACTTTAAGAGATTTTATCAGTGTAAAAATTCCAATTGCCCACAGCGGTATTGAGTATAGAGCATTTATCGGTTTCATCATAAGGAGTATACCAGTCCATACTAATATAGTTACTAACCACACTAAAATAACTATAATGGTAACCAACCCGGTTCCTTTTACTCCTTTAGCAGGAATTGTATATTTAATGCCATTACCGGATTGTGAAATCTTTAAATTACTAAATGCAGGAGTTGTTATTGTTTCTTGATCGGTCATTGGAATTGAAATTTAATAATCAAAACTACAACAAATTGTTGTTATCCTGCCATATGCTCCAGGCATACTCGGCTTGCTTATGAAGCATTCCCAATCCATTTCTTATTTTTGCCCCCTGTTGTTGTCCTCTCTCAAGAAAGACTGTCAATTCAGGATTATAAACAAGGTCGAATAAAAAGTGCTTTTCGCCTAAGAATGCATAATTAATATCGGGAGACCGGGTTACTTCAGAGAACATTCCAAGTGGCGTGGTGTTCACCAGAAGCATATTTTCGTTCAAAAGATCCTTAGTAAGAGAATTATAACCTATGCAATCACTTCTCATAGGGTTCCTGCTCACAAACTTAAATTCCCATCCGTGTTTTTTTAATACATAGGCAACGGCAGCAGATGCACCACCAGTTCCAAAAATAAGCGCATTGCCGGTAATGCCCGAAGTGAATTCCAGTAATTCTGATTCAAATGCCGGTGCATCGGTGTTATATCCCCTTAAATGTAAACCGCTTTCGCTGCGCGTTACTTTAACAGTATTGACAGCTTTAATCAAAGCTGCTTCATCCGATAAGCTGTTAAGTTTACTTAATACAGCCTGCTTATGTGGTATTGTTACATTAAAACCACATAAATCATCATATTTATCAAGAATATTGCCCAGTTGTGAGATTTGCTGAATAGGGAGCAGATCGTATACAGCATCAATTTTCAAATTATTAAACTTCTGGGTAAAGTATTTCTGTGAAAAGGAGTGACCCAGTGGGTAACCAATAAGTCCATACCTTTCTTTCATCACAGGGTAATTATTTGTAATTGATCAATTCCTGAATTTCCGGATCATTTAATAATTCCGGCGCATAATCTATCAAGTCCTGAATATCAATTCCGGGTAATGTTAATGCCCATTCTAATGTGGCAATGGCATCTTTTGGTTTTCCCATGAAATAAAGATATGCAGCTCCTCTCAAAAGCAGATCAACGTTCTTTGGCTCAATGGCAACCCCTCTGTCGACAATCGTATATGCGGTGTTATAATCTCCCTGATCGGCATATAAGTCTGAGTATCTTAACCATACCCCAGAATCACCTGAATTGTTATCAAGAGCTAATTCATAAGAATGTGCTGCTTCCTCCATTAATCCCATCCCTTTTTGACTCTGTGCCAGCACCAAAATACAATCCAGGTTTTCCGGATTTAATTTATGAGCCTTTCTTGCTGCAGTTAGGGCTGACTTGTATGTTCCGAGCTTGCAATAAACTCTGGCCAACTCATAATAGCCTTCCCAAAATGTATCGTCCAGATTAACAGCATTCCGGTAATTTTTAATTGCTAACTTGTCATTATTCAGGTTTTGATAGCAATTACCCCTCACTATAAGACCTCTAACGCTGTATATATCTAATCTGAGATGTTCTTCCAGATCTTCAAGAGCTTCTGCATATTTTTCCAGATTATATAAAGACATTGCTTTTCCCAGGTAAGGGTCCGGATGCAATGGGTCTATGGCAATACAGAATTCATAGGCATCAACAGCTTTTTCGTAAAGGCCGTAAGAGTTATAGAAATCTCCGAGGATTTCCCAGGCAGTTATACTGTATGGATGTTTGTCAATAAACCGGTTAAAATAAACGAGAGCTTCTTCAATACGATCTGTTATTTCGTATATTGCTGACAATTCATGGAAAATCAGATCATTATGCGGATCTATTTCCAGATTTTTCTGCAGATAGATAATAGCATTATCAAAATCCTGTAATTGCATATAGGCACCGGCAATGTAAGTATAGATTGCACTGGTGTCTTCAGGTGGAGTTTGACTGTTCTTTATAGCTAGCTTATACTCCCTGATTTCATCTTTATACTTTCGCAGCTTATTATAAAGAGAAGCTTTAGCTATGTTGATATCGATGTTAAACGGGTCCTGGCTTTGCAGATCAGCAAGCAGATCCAGTGCTTTATTCGTCTTGTTTGTTCTTGACAGATAGTGAGCTTTTCGAAGTAACAATTCAATATTATCGGGGTATTGTTCTGTAGCTACTTTTAGTATTTTGCCGGCAAGTTTTAATTTCCTGTGATTTAAGCAGTAATCAATTATATCTTCGTATTCGTCGGGGTCAAAAAAGTAACTGTCACCATTCTCAAGCATTTGCTCAAAACGTTGCAGTAGCTTCTTTAACTCAACTTCATCGTTGTAATTAAAATCGTTATATTGAGAAAAATCATCCATCATCTTCAAAAATCCCTTCTATATTGCAAAAGTAAACAATATTTATACGCAGTAGCCTGAATGCCTCAGTTCATTATTATAGTAACAAATTTACGCCTATATAAAATGCAATAAAGCAGTCTCGTGATGAAAATATTATCATTAGGCTGTTAATAAGTTCCATAAACAATAAATAAGTAAATTTGCAAAGGCCCAAAACAGGGTAGAGATATTAAAAATATTGTATGACATTAATCAAGAGCATTTCAGGAATACGCGGAACAATAGGAGGGAAGCCGGGTGAGTCATTAACCCCAATTGATATAATTAAATTTACAAGTGCTTTTGTTGTTTTGATCAGAAAGGAACATCCGGGCAAGTTAAAAGTTGTTGTCGGAAGAGATGCCCGGGTATCAGGTTCAATGGTTAACAGCCTGGTTTGCAATACCCTCGTAAGTATGGGTGTAGATGTTATAGATATTGGACTATCAACAACCCCTACTGTTGAAATAGCAGTAACAGAATTAGAGTGTAACGGAGGCATTATTATAACTGCCAGTCATAATCCATGGCAATGGAATGCATTGAAACTGTTAAATTCCGATGGTGAATTTATTGACGATCAAAAAGGGAAAGAACTTCTTGAAATAGCCGAAGCTAGCGAATTCCATTACACAGAAGTTGACAACCTTGGTAAAATCACCTTCGATGATAGCATGATTAGAAAACATATAGAAAAGATCCTGAAGCTTCCGTATGTTGATTCATTTGCAATAAGAAATGCCAGATTCAGAATTGCCATTGATGCAGTTAACAGTACCGGTGGTATTGCAGTGCCCTTACTTCTCAAATCACTCGGAGTAGAAAACATCGAAGAGCTCTACTGCGAACCAACGGGGCATTTCCCTCATAACCCTGAACCACTGCCTGAAAATCTTCATGAAATTTCTAAACTTGTTGTTAAAGCAAAGTGCAATGTGGGTTTTGTGGTTGATCCGGATGTTGACAGACTTGCCATAGTATGCGAAGATGGCGAAATGTTCGGCGAAGAATATACGCTTGTAACAGTTTCTGACTATGTGTTATCAAAAAATGCCGGTAACACTGTATCTAACATGTCTTCAACCAGGGCTCTGAGAGATGTTACTGAAAAGCTCGGTCAGTTGCATTACTCATCTGCAGTTGGCGAAGTAAATGTTGTACGCAAAATGAAAGAAGTTAATGCTGTTATTGGGGGAGAAGGAAACGGTGGTGTGATTCTGCCTGAATTACACTATGGTCGGGATGCACTGGTAGGAATAGCAATTTTCCTGACCCAGTTAGCGCAGTCTGGCAAGAGGTGTTCAGCGCTAAGATCATCTTACCCTGACTACTTCATTTCTAAGAATAAGATACAGCTTATGCCTGAAATGAATGTTGATGCCATTCTCGATGCCATTGCCAATAAATATAAAAGGCAACCTGTCAACAGAGAGGATGGTGTTAAAATAGAGTTTGAAAAGGAATGGGTTCATCTTCGCAAATCAAATACTGAACCAATTATCCGAATATATTCAGAGAGTGATTCTGAAAACAAGGCAGAAGCGATTGCCCGAAAAATGATAGAGGATATTCGTGAAGTAATCAGAAAGTGAACAGATAGCTTATATGAAAAGACGAAGGGCCAGAAAGTACAAGCCGGTATCTTTTAAGTTTACTACTCAGCAAAAAAGAAGAGTAGATGCTTTTTGCAAAAAGAACAATACTTCGGCAATTCGAATGTATAAAAAAGCTATCATGTTGTACCTCACTAACAATGGATATCCTGAAAGATATGAACCGGAACCCGAAGTTATCGCAAACCAAATGTCAATATTTGACCTGATAACCGAAGATTAGCAGCCTGCTGGTTTAATTACACAACTAATTGTCTCTTTTGTAGATCTTAATCCAATCTACTTCCATCGTTGCAGGGAACACAGTCTTTTTATCGGGCTCTTTTGTGAAAGGCGTGGTTTTTGTTCCAACTGTTACATTTAAAATAAGTTGAAGTTGCTCATTAACAGGTGGGAACAATGGCTCTAAACCATACTCACCAGGTTCCAGATTGCAGCTTTCCAATTGCCTGTAATTTCTTTTATTAACAAACCGGTTGAATCTCCAGAGCACTTGCTCATCCAGCATAAATACAATAGAATTTGTATCCCATTCCATTATGTAGTTATGATAATCTTTTGAGAGATCAGGCATTCTTCGATGCTTAAGATGCTTCATTCTACCAATTTTGTAGTTATGGATACTGGTGTGGATAATTCCGGGTTTCTGCATACCTGCTTCCATAATGTCAAGCTCTGCTGCATGTTTTCCAAAGAGCCAGATTGCAGGCCAAAGGCCTTTTCCATCAGGTAGCTTTGCCCGAATTTCAAATCTGCCGTAGCCAAAATACTGCTTAGAATGAATCATACCAGAACTGTGCAATCTCTGCTCACCGAACCATTCAATAGGTTCCTGTTTTACTATAAGTTTCAGGATTCCATCAGAAACGACCACATTCTCATCAATATACACCTGACCTCCATCACCATGCAAACGACAAAAAGCACAATTGTCACTACCGTCATCCGTATACGGGTAGTAGGTAAACCATCTCGTTGCATTTAATGTGGTTTCATTAAAATCTTCCACCCAGACTAATTTCCAATTTCCTGATTCACAAGATTTACCATTTACTAAAACAGTATCTCTTTGTGCACTTGCTGTGTGAATGAATAAAGTAAGTAATGGAATAATCGCAAATCTCATGTGCTCTGATTGGTATTACCACTAAATAAGCCTTGCTATATTAAGATTAATAATTAACAGAACGGTCATTAAAAAAATAAAAACTACCAGGAATAACAGAAGAGAAGACCGACTCTTATAAACTCCTTTTTCAAGTTCTTTTTTAACTGTATTGAATCTTAAATAGCTGAGCAATAACAATATTCCGCCAAAGCTAATCATTAAAATACCTGTTAAATTTGCTATGTGCTGATTGGCAGGGGGAATGATAGCATCTTTTGATGAGGAATCATCAATTAAAAGGTTAATTCTCGACAGAAATACGGAGAATTTTATAATTACAAATCCAAAAGCCGATATACCCAGAGCACTTCTGACCCATGCAAGGAAAGTCCTCTCATTTGCCAGGTGATCACCCGGTGAAGCGTTTCTATCGTTACTGCCAAAATTAGATTCCATAGCATATAAACCATCGACCGGCATAAAAGGATTAAATTACTTGCTGGTTAGTTACCGTCAGGCAGCATATTCGTACAGATCTTCATTTTGTTGAATCTTGTTTCGCATCATTTCAGAAACAAGTCTTTTAACAACATAAGAGAACTGATCACAAAGCTGACTAAAATCCTTAGATGAATTGCACAGAATATCAACTATATAAGAAACTCTTGTTAACAATTCCACACAATAACTGTCATACGAGTAGCGGAAACTAATGTTATTCAATGCGAATTCCCTGTTTAAATGATCGACGAAACATTTGTTATAAGCGTAATCATCAACAAAACTGTTAATCAGGAATTCTGAAAAGATTGTTTTATAATTGTTCATGGTGTTAAGTGAGCATTGATGGTAAATTAGGCTGCTAAGTAACTCATTATTAGTATATAACCGACAAACGGTACATTTTTTTTCACGCAATTTAGATGCTTTCTTAATTGGTGATAATTTTTCAATTTTTTTTTTGAGGAGCGCAGTATCATATTATCCTATATTTCTATATTTGCGATGGTTTTTTTGCGGCAGGTTGCCGGTAACAAGATTCACATGCAGATTCCCCATCTGCCCGGGCCCGTGAAAGAGCTTAAAAAGTTCTATTTCACCTTTTAAACCTTTACAAAAACCAATGAAGAAAAATGTATTAATCATCGGAGCTGCAGGAAGAGACTTTCACAACTTCAACACGTACTATCGCGGCAATGCTAATTACAATGTAGTAGCTTTTACTGCTGCTCAAATCCCTGACATTGACGGACGCAAGTATCCAAAAGAATTAGCCGGAGAAGACTTGTATCCGCAAGGAATTCCTATCTATGCTGAACAAGACCTTCCCGAACTTATCAAAGACCTCAGGGTTGACGAGTGCGTTTTCTCTTACAGCGATGTTCCTTATCCACGTGTAATGAACATAAGCGCTATTGTTAACGCTGCAGGAGCCAACTTTAAGTTACTGGGTCCAAAAGACACAATGATAAAGAGCACCAAACCACTGATTGCAGTTGGTGCTACACGTACAGGCTGTGGAAAAAGCCAGACCAGCCGCAGAATTATCGAGATTTTAATTGATCTTGGATTAAAAGTAGTAGCTATCAGGCACCCAATGCCATACGGCGACCTCAATGCACAGAAGGTTCAGCGTTTCGCTACCATCGAAGACCTGCATGCACATAAATGCACCATTGAAGAGATGGAAGAGTATGAGCCACATGTAGTTAGAGGAAATGTAATTTATGCAGGCGTTGACTATGAAGCAATAGTAAGAGCTGCAGAAAACGATCCTGATGGTTGCGATGTAATTCTTTGGGATGGTGGAAATAATGACTTCCCATTCTATAAACCTGATCTAATGGTTGGTGTTGCCGATCCTTTACGCCCGGGTGCTGAAGTAAGTTACTATCCAGGCGAAGTAGTTGCACGCATATCTGATGTAATTGTAATTAACAAGATAGACAGTGCTTCTCTTGACGCAATAAATCAGGTACGTAACAACCTCGCCAAGATCAATCCAAAAGCGATTGTAATAGACGGTGCATCACCACTTACAGTTGACAAACCTGAACTTATCAGGGGCAAAAGAGTATTGGTTGTAGAAGATGGACCAACACTCACACATGGTGAAATGAAAATTGGTGCAGGGGTAGTTGCCGCATTAAAACATGGTGCTGCTGAATTAGTTGATCCCCGTCCTTTCGTTACCGGAAAACTGGCTGAAACCTTTGAAATTTACAAAGGAATCGGAACACTTCTTCCAGCCATGGGTTACGGCGATGAACAAGTAAAAGATCTGGAAAAAACAATCGAAAATACAGATTGTGATGCTGTAGTGATCGCAACACCAATAGATTTAAGCCGTATAGTTAAAATTAACAAACCAACTGTTAAGATTGGCTATGATCTACAGGAAATAGGAACACCTAATCTAACAATGGTAATAAACGATTTTGTCAAAAAGCACAATTTGTTGTTGACAAAAACCTTTTAAGTAATTATTAAAAAGCTGCCTTTACCGGCAGCTTTTTTTTTGAGTATTTTTGTAATGCATTCAATCACCAAACCAAATCAAATATGAAAAACCGTAGTCTGGTATCAATTAATGACTATAATAAGGAGGAGTATATCAAAATCCTTGATCTTGCTGAAGAATTTGAGAAAAATCCCAAGCAGACCCTTCTTGAAAAGTATGTTGTAGCAACGTTATTTTTCGAACCATCAACCAGAACCCGTCTGAGCTTTGAAAGCGCAGCTTCTCAACTTGGTGCAAAAGTTATCGGATTCTCCGATGCAAGCAGCTCCAGTGTTTCCAAAGGTGAGTCATTAAAAGACACTATTATGACCGTGGCCAATTACAGTGACATCATTGTAATGCGTCATCCGCGCGAAGGGAGTGCCCGGTTTGCAAGCGAAGTTTCAAAGGTTCCGATTATTAATGCAGGCGACGGTGGTAATCAGCATCCAACACAATGTCTTCTCGATCTTTATTCCATCAGGAAAACCCAGGGAAAACTGGATGATCTGAATATAGCTTTCGTTGGAGACTTAAAATATGGCCGAACAGTGCATTCTCTTGTAATGGCTCTTTGCAACTTCAATACAACATTTCACCTTGTTTCTCCAACAGAGCTTAAATTGCCAAGCTATGTTAAAATGCACATCAAAAATAACAATCTCAATTACTTCCAGTACACAGAACTAAATGATGTAATGGAATCAGCCGATATCATTTACATGACCAGAATTCAGCGTGAAAGGTTCTCTGACCCCATAGAGTATGAGAAAGTGAAAAACGCCTATATACTCAGTGCTGACATGCTTGCTAACTGCAAACCGGGAATGCGTGTTTTACATCCGTTGCCAAGAGTTAATGAAATAACGGAAGATGTTGATTCAACAGATCAGGCCTATTACTTTCAGCAGGCATTAAACGGGGTTTATGTTCGTCAGGCACTACTGGCTACAATTCTAGGGGTTAAATAATTAAGCAGCAAAGAGTTATGGAAAGCAATATAAGAAAAGAACTTATTGTTTCAGCACTGGAAAATGGTACCGTTATCGATCACATTCCAACTTCCAGTGTGTTCAGGGTTGTTAAAATGCTAAACCTTGATAAAACAGACAAACAGGTAACCATCGGTTTTAACCTGGAAAGTAAAAAGTATGGAAAGAAGGGAATAATTAAAGCCAGTAATCAGTTTTTCGAAAACCGTGAAGCAAACAAAATAGCTTTAATTGCGCCAACCGCAACACTTATTACTATCAAAAACTACGAAGTAGTAGACAAAAGACAGGTTGAAATACCTGATAGTATTGAGCAATTTGTAAAATGTGTAAACCCGAATTGCATTACCAACCATCAGCAAATCTCAACTAAGTTTACTGTTATAGATAAAACTGACATAAAACTTCAGTGCCGCTATTGCGAAAAGATCACAGGTAAGAACAATATAGAAATTCTGTAATTTAGTATAATATTTAAAGGTCTGTTTCTGTTAAATACAGAAGCAGGCCTTATTTATTAGGTTAAAGCTCTTATTTTCCCTATACACAGTCACTCAGGCATGCCATCGTACATAAGAACGCTAATCAATGAAGGTGAACATCAGCAACTGGATTTCAAGTTTGGTGTGAACGATTCAAAAAAGATAGCAAGAACCCTTGCTGCTTTTGCTAATACTGACGGGGGCAGATTGTTATTGGGAGTTAAAGATAATGGCTCCATTGCCGGAGTCCGTTCTGATGAGGAGTACTATATGATGGAAGCCGGTGCACAGTTGTTTTGCAGACCACCGGTAACTTTTGATATCCATGAATGGGAAGAAGGTGGTAAAAATGTGCTTGAAATAATTGTTCCTAAAAGTACCATGATTCATTCAGCCCCTGATAAAGACGGAGTTTATCGTGTTTTTGTCAGGGTTGGTGACCAGAACTATATGGCTAATGGTGTTCTTTTAAAAGTCTGGAATAAGAAAAAAGATGTGCAGGGTGTTAAAGTAAAATTCACTGAGGTGGAGAGAATGCTCATTGCCTACATTGAGCAACATGGAAAAATAACCTTAAAAACATTCAGAAAGTTGTCAGGATTCAGTATTAAAAAATGTGAGCATATTCTTGCCGATTTTATTGTTCTCGACATTTTAAAACTCAATTATGCTGAAACCGGTGTGTTTTATACATTAAACCCTGAATTTCAAATAGAAAACGAACAAGAGTAAAGTGAAAATAATAGGATTGATCTCAGACACACACTCAACACTACATCCATCCATTGCGAACTTTCTTCAGCAATGCAATGAAATATGGCATGCTGGTGATATAGGCGATTTAGAAACAGCAAAAGCATATGCTTCGATAAAACCCTTAAAAGCAGTATACGGTAACATCGATAACTGGGAATTGCGTAGTTTTTACCCCGAATATCAGCAATTTATGTGCGAGAATGTGAGTGTTCTTATACTTCACATTGGTGGTTATCCCGGCAATTATACAGCCCGGGCAAAAGAGTTAATTAAAAAGTACAATCCCAGATTGTTTATTTCCGGTCACTCGCACATATTGAAAGTTATTAACGACAGCAAGAATAATTTGCTGCATATTAATCCTGGTGCTGCAGGAAAGTATGGGTTTCACAAAGTAATCACTGCTATAAAATTCGTTATAGACGGAGATAATATACGCGACCTTGAAATACTTGAAATTGAACGGAATAGAAAAGCCGATCCAAAATAAAGACCGGCTTTAAATCATTAAAACTCTACAGCAGGTAATACTCTACCTGTTTAGCTCACTATCTTAATCTGTCAGCTGACCTAACGAGCTTCTCATCCTTAATAATGCCTCTGTTGGCAAGAATAAGTGCAATTATTGCCAGCAGAATGAGGTACAATCCATAACCTGAGGCATAATCTGCTTCAGCACCTGTGGCTTTTGTAATTTGAGGCGAGTACAAAAAGAATACCAACGCAAGTATGAGAGCTGACATAAGAATGCTGAGCTTTACCATCCTCGACTGGAGCATGCGCTTTTTATAGACGAAAATAGAACCAAAACTTATAGCCGCAATAATACCATTAAATACTGCAAGGGGCAATATAAAACTATTGCTGAACGGTGAATCCAAACCCGGTGTATACGATCTCAACTGTGTAATATACAGTTTTAAATAAGCAGTTTCGGTTAAAAATGATGCCAGTGGGAAAAAGTAAACACCGATCAATAGAATACCGGCGATAAAAAGGTAAACACTTTGAATCCTTTGTAACATAATATTGCAAGTTTAGTGGTGCAAATATACTCTTTTGAATAAAATAAAAGCAAAAGGCATATTTTTGCACACTTCAAACAATGAATTCCACCAATTGATGATCAAGATAAAGCTGATTAAGTATTTACTGCCGTTCTTTTTAATACTGTTTGCATTTAGCCTGTGGCATCGTGAAGCTGATGTTGATGATGCATGGATAGGAGAACACGCTTACTGGCTTGCTGAAAAAGGCTTTGTTAAATCGGAACTCATGCATGGGATCACTGATCAGCAGAACAGGCATATTGTACATCATAAATTACTTAATCTGAATGGTTACGCTTTTATAAAGTTGTTTGGATATTCACTGTATACCCTGAAAAGTGTAAGCCTGTTGTGGCTCATCTCGTTTTTAGTAATTCTATATTACTATACAAGGCATAAGTACAGCAGAAATCTTGCATGGTTCGCGGTTCTGTTAACCTGTGCCAATGCACTGGTATTTCAGTTTAGTTTCACATACCGGCCTGAAATTATGGTAATGACCCTTGGTTTTGTGTCGTTCGTTTTTACTGAAAAATACCTGCTAAATAACAATAAGTTTTTTCTTATGCCCGCAGGAATTGCGGCAGGTTTAGCTGCTGCTGCGCACTTAAACGGATTGATTTTTATCGGAAGTACTACACTTGTCCTTCTCATCAAGCGTAAACCCATAGGTGCTGTTCTTGCCGGCATCTATGCTCTCATAGGGTTTGCTGTTTACTTCTACGATTTTTCAACAGAATATAACTTTGATTTTTGGTATTATCAGATATCATACTCTCCGGCATTGAATCAGGATACCGTAATGCCCACTACTCTGGCGTATGTTCTGAAAGTGCTGGGTGAACATATGCGCTTCTTTCATAGTCCTAAAGAAATAAGTCTGACGGTACTCACGATTGTTTCCCTTATACTATGCTTCAGCGACCTGAAGAGAAAAACACTTTATCCTCTTTACCTGCTGATAAGTATCGTTCTGTTGTCTTTAATTTCTGTACATGCAACCTCCAAATACTTATTGTTGTACCTGCCTTATATGCTGTTAATAGTAATTCATACACTCAGCAGACTGGAGACAGATGACTTTTTTACGCCTTCCGCAAAAATTAAGTACGCGAAATATCTTGCCTTCCTTATCTTATTCTACTTCTCTGTAAACGCAGTGTACAATGTACTGACAGCACGTAAGAAGTTTGATGTCGCTAATAATAGCGTTATTACGGATAAATACTATCGTGAAAACGCTAAAGACCTCACTATACTTGCACCTATGAACTTTGTTTTCAACGAGATACCAAAATATAAAAGAATTCAGTCAGATCTTAGTATTGAAGAAATGAATAAAATGGAACCGATCTCAGGTGATCAGTTCTTCCATAAAATGGATGATCTTCAAATAGATGCACTGCTTTTATCTGATGAATACCTGAAGAAGTTTGGTTTAGAACAATACGATAGTCTTGCATTCAGCAAAAACGGTTTCGTACGCAAGGGTGTTGAAATGGGTGGCGATGGCAGAATGTTAACTATATACGACAGAATAATAAGCAAATAGCTTACTTTTCTTCCTTCATCATTCTTTCAGCCGCTTTATCATAATATTCCTCTACAACCAGATATCCGTTCTGCCATACTTCTCTTTTAACAGCATCCCCTTTGTCGTTGAGATGCATCCAGATCCCATCTTTCAGATTATTCTTGTATGGGCCTGAAATAAACACCCGTCCGTTAGGGTGATAAAAAGTTGCCAGACCTTCCAGCATATCAGTCTTATAGGTGGCTTTGGTCTTTAATGGACCATCAATAAAATACTGTTGCCAGGTACCATCTCTTAATCCATTTTTATAAGGCATTTCTTCCAGAAGAGCTCCATTAGAATAATAGGTTTTCCAGATGCCTTCAGGCACCCCGTTTTCATAACTTTCTTCAGCAACAACTATAGAATCCTGATCATAGTACTTCCATAAGCCGTGCTTTTTTTCTTTAATATATTGCCCTTCCGAAACTTTAGAGCCGTTGTTATACATAGTAGTATAGGCTTTAGTTCCGTTTTCGGTAAAGAAACTCCTTGCTTTAATATGTCCGGTCGAGTCGTAGTATACAAATTCCCCGGTGGGTTTATTATCAGCAAAGCTCCCTGTGTAGACAATATTTCCGTTTTTATCTTTTTTTGACCAGGGGCCTTGTTTATTTCCTTTATTATCAGTTACATTACCGGCGACCTGACTATAAGTATCACTGCCAGCGTACGTGCATAAAACCAGAATTATGAATATTTTAAAGGACCAACGATTCATGTAGTTATATTTGCTGTCAAAATTATAAAAGATATCAATTACAGGTTTTAAAATCTATGAATATCTACCCTTCAAAATATCTTGAAGAAGTCGTCAATGAATTGATCAAGTTACCAGGGATTGGCAGGCGCACAGCTTTAAGGCTGGCTTTATGGATGCTTAAGCAGGATACTCCTAAAATAGAACTCCTGGGAAATTCTATCATAAATCTGCGCCAAAAAATACAGTATTGCGCCGTTTGTCATAATATCTCCGACCAGGAGGTATGCAATATCTGTGCCGATAATCGCAGGGATCAGTCACTTGTCTGCATTGTTGAAGATGTTCGTGATGTGATGGCCATTGAAAACACTAAGCAGTTTTCTGGAGTATACCATGTTCTTGGGGGAGTCATTTCACCCATGGAAGGTATTGGGCCCTCTCAGCTGACAATCGACTCCCTAATAACAAAGACTAGCGAAAACAAAATAAAAGAAGTAATTATTGCGTTGCCATCAACAACCGAAGGAGATACCACAGCCTTTTATATATACCGGAAGATAAAAGACACAGTAGAGTCTATTACAACCATTTCAAGAGGTATAGCTGTGGGCGATGATCTGGAGTATGCCGACGAAATAACGCTGGGCAAGTCCATCAGAAACAGAATTCCTTTTGATAAAGCCGGGATCTGACAAAACGACGTAAATTTGCCGGCAAAATTCACACATACCTATACTACATGATACAGGATTTAATCATCGATAAAGCACACAGTGCCATACAGCAACTATTTAATGCACCGGTCAGCAAAGAACAAATTACTGTACAACGCACCATACCGAATTATCGCGAACAGGGTGATTATTCTCTGGTCGTTTTTCCTTTGCTTAAGATATCCCGCAAATCACCGGAAGAGACAGCTAAGCTGATTGGTGAGAAATTACTTGATGTTGTTGAGGAATTAGAATCATACTCTGTAATTAAAGGGTTTCTCAATCTAAAGATAAAAGCAAACTACTGGCTGCAATTCCTGCATGAAAACTACAACCGAGAAAAGTTTGGAATTAGTGAGACCAATTCAAACGATACAGTTGTTATAGAATTTTCGTCACCAAATACCAATAAGCCCTTACATCTTGGGCACATCCGAAACAACCTGCTCGGAAATTCCGTTGCCAATATTCTCAAAGCTGACGGGAGAAATGTTGTTAAAGTTAATCTGGTCAATGACCGTGGAATACACATCTGCAAATCGATGTTAGCCTGGAAATTATACGGAAACAACAGTACACCCAATAGTTCACAACAGAAAGGCGATAAACTGGTAGGTGATTATTATGTGTTGTTCGATAAAAAACTTAAGGAAGAATTAGCTGTACTTAAAAGCAATGGTTTAAGTGATGATGACGCGCTTGCCCAATCAAACCTTATGGCTCAGGCAAGAAATATGCTTGTTCTCTGGGAACAAAAAGATCCGGAAGTAATTCATTTATGGAATACCATGAACGGATGGGTGTATGAAGGTTTCGAAGAAACGTATCGTATGCTGGGTATTACCTTCGACAAAATATACTATGAATCGCAAACCTACCTTTTGGGAAAAGAGCTGGTTAAGGCAGGTCTGGATAAAGGGGTGCTCTATAAAAAGGAAGATAACTCTGTATGGATTGACCTGACCGCCGATGGTCTTGACGAAAAGCTTTTACTCAGGTCGGATGGCACTTCGGTATACATGACCCAGGATCTGGGTACAGCGCATCAGCGACATGCCGAATATCGGCCTGAACAAATGATCTATGTTGTAGGAAATGAACAGAATTACCATTTTGACGTACTTAAACTGGTATTAAAAAAGCTTGGTATGGCATGGGCAGACAGCATTTATCACCTGTCATACGGCATGGTTGAATTGCCTGAAGGTAAAATGAAATCAAGGGAAGGCACTGTCGTGGATGCTGACGATCTTATTGATGAAATGAAGAACACGGCCCGGGAGACGACACTCGAACTCGGCAAGATCGAAGATTTCGAAAATGAAGAGGCTTTGGAATTATACAGAAAGGTAGGGTTAGGCGCACTTAAATATTTCATTTTAAAGGTTGACCCGAAGAAAAACATGGTTTTCAACCCGAAAGAAAGCATTGATTTTAACGGGAATACCGGTCCCTTTATACAATACACCTATGCCCGAATCAGATCTGTGCAGCGTAAGGCAGTCAAAGCATTGAATATAAACGAAGATACCCTGGGGCGGTTAGATATTGATCTGCAATTAGCCTTGCACCCAAAAGAAATAAGTCTTACCATATTAAACTATACGTTTCCCGAAATAATAAAACAAGCCGCGAGAGAATTATCACCTTCCGTAATTGCCAATTACCTTTTTGAACTGGCAAAAGAGTATAACCAGTTCTACCATGAGTTACAGATCTTAAAAGAAGAGAATGAGCACATACGAAATCTTCGCCTGGCAATTTCACACATCACTGCCACTACTCTTAAAAACGGTCTGGATATCCTGGGCATTGAAGTAGCAGAAAGAATGTAAGTACTCTATAAAACAAAAAAACCTGTGGTAACACAGGTTTTTTTGTTTTAAAAAGAACAGTTGTTATTTAACGTTAACTTTTCTGGTAATTACACCCTGAGCAGTTGTTGCCTTAAGTATGTACAATCCTGCAGGAAGATCAGATACATTAAGGTTGTGCTCTTTTGCATTAACGTTTTCAGTAACTACCACATTTCCGGCAGTATTGATCAGGCTTAAGCTGATAATGTTTGATTCACCTCTGATGTTGAGATTATCACTTACCGGGTTAGGATATACGTGGAATTTCTCGGTTACAATATTCGATGCACCAGTTGAGAAGGTAATAGAAATATCATCAACCATGAAAATGAAGGCATCGTTTGAAACACACTGAACAGCCACGTAAGCTTCCTGACCGCTGAACTGTGAAAGGTCGTACTCTACAAAAGTCCATGCATCAGCTGGTGCATTAACCGGACCCACAACTTTCTGGAAACTTGAAGGATTCATATCAGTTGTTGAAACGGCAATGTTGTATTTCTCCAGACCATATTGATCGGTGTATGATTTTACCCACATGCTGATCTTAGCGTCATCACCTAAAAGTACCTTTGGTGAGATCAGATAGTCATTATTTGGAGGATTAACAGATGCAAAGCAGGCACCCAGTCTTGATCCACCGTGTGCTTCCATACCGGTTACAGCAGGAGTAGTTGCCAGCGGATTAAATACGATGAATGACATTGCTTCTCCTGCGTGTGGGAAGGTAACTTCCTCTATAGCATATGTTTCTGAACCATCGACATCAAGATTAGTCCATGGGTTAATATCCAGTGTGAAGTCTGAATAGGCTTCAAAATCAAGAATAAGATTGTTGCCTGTACCGCCACCAATAGTTACTTCAGCAGCATTGGAGAATCCTGATTCGCCTTCATCGTATACTGCAGTAACATGGTATTCGTAGGTTCCTTCTGCAAGTCCATTATCGTTGTAAGTTGTTTCAGTAACTGGGTTTGCAGTTATTTTGCTTCCGTTACGATAAACATTGTAGCCAATTAAAGCTCTTTCACCACCTCTTACTACGCCAGGAGTAACTGCCGATGAAGAAGTGCCGGCTTTAGCAAGCAAACCAGATGTAAATGCAGCGTTGTGAGAAGAGGCTGGCTTTTTAGCAGCCGGACCCATATAGAAATCATCAACCATCAGGAAGAATGCATCCTGCGAAACACAGTTAATAGCAACATAGATTTCCTGTCCTGCATAAGCAGAAAGGTCGTAGGTAAATTCAGTCCATGCAGCAGGTGCAGATACGTATGAACCGCTACTTATTACAGTAAAGCTTGCAGGATCTGGTGTGGTAGTTGAAACAGCAACTTTAAATCTTTCCATTCCATACTGGTCTGTATAGCTGGCAGCCATGAAGGAAGCTACATCGCCGTTTGCAACCAATCTCTTTGGAGTGATTAACCAGTCGTTGTTGAATGGAGGAGGAACAGAATTAAAACATGCAGCAATCTTTTCACCTGAGAAAGCAACGTTCTCTGCCATTGCCGGTGTAGTATTAAGGGAATTAAAAATAATGAATGATTGTGGATCACCACCATTTTCCCAGTTGTAACCGTCAATGATGTATGTTTGACCACCATCACTGTCTACGTTAGTCCATGGTGAAAAACTGAGTGAGAAATTGTCGTACGATTCGAAATCGTCGAAGAATTCTTCGCCGGTTCCGCCGCCGCCTACTTCATCCCATGTGAGGGTAACATTGTTACCACTTACTGATGCAGCAAGATTTTCAGGAGCTTCCAGATCAGAACCAATAATTAAAGTAACAGGTACTTCAAGGGTTGGAGCGTTGATACTGTTATTTGCGATAGTAATAGTTGCATTGAAAGTGCCGGCTGTAAGACCGGTTGCATTAAGTATGACACTGATTTCGGAGTTTGAACCGGCAGCTGTAGAACCTGATGGGGGACCTGCTGATACCCAGTTTGGAGCCCCATCTATAGTAATAGTCCAGGTTAAATTTTCGTCGCCATTGTTTATAATAAACAGCGGAACGGAAGTTGTAGCACCTGCTTCTAAAGTTTCAGTAATTTCCTGAGGATCAGCAGCAATCTGAGGACCAGGGGTAGCAGCACCTAGTGTTCCCATGAAGCGGAACATACCATCGTTATTTTGGTCGGTATTGAAACCACCGGCATAACCAACAGAATTATTAAAGAAGTCGGTTCCAAGGAATTGTTTTGTATCGGTGGTTGGGAAGAGAGTCCATGTAGTACCATTGTCAGTTGAATAAGAAGCACCGGTTGCACCTGTAGCTGCGCCTGTTGAAACATACGTACCTAAAGTTCCGGGGACTGATGTAAGGTCATTGGTAAAGAGTGGTCCGTTTGGAGTGAAAGTCTGCCAGGTAGCACCACCATCTGAAGTACGGCTAAAAGTAACTGTACCTTGCGATTGCCCAACAATACCATGCATCGGATCAGAGAAGGCAATTAGGTTAATACCACCATTGGTTGCCGGTGTAATGTTTGAGTTAGTTACCCTCCAGTGGAAACCACGGTCGTCTGATATGTATACTTTACCTTTATTGGTACCGAACATTATGGTGTTTTCACCGGTTGCTTCAATAACTGAAGTCCATCCACCTTCACCTGATGCAGGTGTGCCACCGGTAATATTAGCCTGAGGAACTCTCTGCCATGTCTGGCCACCATTAACTGTAGTATAAATTTCAAAATAGCCGTCTCTTACGTCACCATGGCACATACCTTCCTGTTCATTCCAGAAGTATACGTTATTGGCAAAGGAGCTTGAACCCTGTAAAGCACCTGGCAGCTGAACCCATGTTGTACCACCATTGCTTGTTTTGTAGATACCGCAGGTATTGTTTTGATTACCTGTTCCGTTGAATAGTGCAACGTATGCTGTGGTTGCGCTTATTCCGCAAATATTACCAATTCCATAGGTAGTACCTGTCATTACCTGACCTGTAGTCCATGTTTCACCACCATTGGTAGTTTTGGCAAAATCACTGATAGTAGTCTGTCCGCCGGAACCATCGTAAGCAGCAGCCCATGCAACGTTTTCATTTACTGCATGCATAAAGTTAATACCTCTTGAAGCAGCAGTGAAGTGTGTATTCTGAATGATCCACGACATAGTGCCGTCACCTGGCATTGCATTAACGATAACTCTGTTCTCATCATTAAAGTTGTTACCTGAAGGGTTAAGAGATCCGATAGCAAAATAACCATTGGCTGAACCTGACCAGCCCCAGTTCATATGGAACTTGTTGTCGCTCATTCTGTAACCGTCGCAAATCCATGCATGGCCACCACTTGCAGTACTTGAACCGGCATAGTATACAGGTCTTGAAGCATCGAGTTCGGTTCTGATAATTGCATACCAGTCATTCATAACCGGATAATCAGCTTTAGCTTTCAAATGGCAGTTTGCATCGAATTTAAAATAATTTACGAGTGCAAAAGGAACGTCCTCACTGTAAGCACCTGAACCACTGGCTCCGTATTGCATGTTAACAGAAACGCCTGCATGATGCATAAGGGTAGCAACAGCCGCATTAGCGGAGTTAACCGAATTTGGCATTGCTGCGTAGTTGTATGTAGTAGTGCCAAAGTTGGCTGACTGAGCAGGATAACCTGCCGGTGTATAGGTATGCGAACCAACACCTGTGGTTGGCCACTGGTGGAACTTCATAATAACCGACATTGTGGTAGCTACGCAGCCTGTCCATGCTTTACCGCATGATCCGGGGCCTGCATTAGGTTCTGCAGGGCAGTTTGCATTGTAATAGCAACCCTGATCCCAGTTGGTTGTTACCAGTGGAGCAACATCCAGAGGTGAACGTGAAATCTGTTTGTTCAGAATCTGATCCCACATCGGACGGGTAGAAGCATTGCTCATCCGAGTCTTGCTTATTTCTGAGATTGCTTTTGAATAGTCATCAAACCATGCCTTTGCAGCAGGATTGTATATATCTGCCGTAAGAGCACTTTCATAAGAATAACCCAGTACCGGAATAGAAGCATCATCAGCAGCAACCATTACAAATCCACCTGATGTGAAAGTGAATGTGTAAAATGTTACCATTCCATCGTAAGTAGTTTCAAACATACTGTTTACAGAAAAATCAGTAATGCCTGAAGGAGCATTGAGTTCATACTGATTAACAGCAATCTGCTCAGCTTGTCTCTTGTCAACCGGATTACCCAGAGTAATCAGAGTAATCAGCGACAGTACCAGCGTAATGACTTTTTTCATCAATTAAATTGGTTTTAGTTAATAATTATTATGTGTGATTGTTAAATAGAATTCCTTACCTGATCGACAACAAATATAAGATAAAATCAGTAAGACAATGGGTACCGCACCTAAGCATTTTTCAGGAAAAAATAATCGTTCGGGGTTGCAATTATCAGATCAGGTTGCTCGCTCTGCAACTCCCCGGCTGAGCCGTATCCATAGAGCACTGCAGCATTCGAAACACCGGCTTCCCTGGCACCTCTCAGATCGTGGTATCTGTCACCGATCATCAAAACCTGAGGCGAAGCGGGTACATTCAACTTATGGAGTGTATAGGCAATAAGCTCCTCTTTATTGCTTCTTTCACCATTCAGTTCACATCCCGATACAGTAGTGAAACAATCTGCCATAGGCGAGGACCCGATTATTTGCTCAGCATACACCTCTGCCTTTGAAGTGACAAGGCATATAGTGAAGCCTTGATCTTTAAGCCAGTGAAGTGCAGCATTTACACCATCGTACACATCGTATTCAAAAAGACCTTTTACACTGTAGTACTCCCTGTATATTTTTGCGGCTGTGTCTGCTTCCTTTTCGGTAAAGTTAAAAAGCAGTTTGAAAGATTCTCTCAACGGAGGCCCAATGAACGGATCAAAATTTACAGGTCTGCCCGCCAGGGGTATATTCAACCTGTCAAGAGTATAGTTTACCGAATTGAAAATGCCTCGTTTTGAATCAATTAAGGTCCCGTCGAGGTCAAAAAACAAATGTGTGTACTTCATGTGCTTCAAAAAGCCAAATGTAAGAATACTTCTTACCGGTGAATTATGGAAAAGTTAACTTTGTTTAAGCCGTAAATTTGTAATTTTGCTCTCCCTTAAAAAAACTGATGAATTTAGCCGACAAACTCACATTACCGATATTCAAGCTTGTGGCCGAAGTAGCGCAGAGGTCTCAAACACAAGTATATGTGATTGGAGGATTTGTTCGCGACCTCATTTTAAACAGGCCTTCCAAAGACATCGACTTTGTTGTGCTGGGCAGTGGTATTGCACTTGCCGAAGCGGTTGCCGATAAAATGGACGGCATACATAAAGTGAGCACCTTCAGGAACTTTGGCACTGCCATGATCCACTTCAGGGATATGCAGATTGAATTTGTGGGCGCACGTAAAGAATCGTACAGCCATAACTCGAGAAAGCCTGAGGTAGAAGAGGGTACACTTCAGGATGATCAAAACAGACGCGATTTTACCATTAATGCTATGGCAATCAGTTTAAATACGCAAGATTTTGGCGAACTGATCGATCCATTTAATGGGATGGGGGACATACAACAAAAACTTATCAGAACACCCCTTGAACCGGAGACTACCTTTTCTGATGATCCGCTCCGTATGATGAGAGCCATACGCTTTGCTGCGCAGCTTAACTTTACTGTTATGCCTGCTACTCTCGAAGCAATTGCATACAGTAAAGAGCGCATCGGGATTATCTCTATGGAAAGGGTGAGCGATGAACTCAATAAGATCATCCTCTCCAATAAGCCGTCAGTTGGGTTTAAACTTCTCGACAGGACCGGATTGCTGAAGCTAATTTTTCCACAGTTATCTGCTCTTAAAGGAGTGGAGAATATAGAAGGGAAGGGTCATAAAGATAATTTCTACCATACACTCGAAGTACTTGACAGAATATCTGTCAATACCGAAAGTCTGTGGCTGCGATGGGCTGCACTGTTACACGACATTGCAAAACCTGCAACCAAAAAATTCGTGCCTGAA
The DNA here is from genome assembly GCA_964643225.1 of uncultured Lentimicrobium sp. GTDB lineage: Bacteria > Bacteroidota > Bacteroidia > Bacteroidales > Lentimicrobiaceae > Lentimicrobium. The sequence continues at coordinate 54,867 of CAZXQT010000001.1, forward strand.
ATAGGGTGGACCTTTCATGGGCATGAAACCAGAGGAGCCCGAATGGTTGAGCAAATATTCAGGCAGCTCAAACTTCCTCTCAACGAGAAAATGAAATACGTTCAGAAACTCGTGTTTTTACATCTAAGGCCTATTGCGCTTGCCGAAGACGAAGTCACCGATTCGGCTGTGCGAAGATTGCTTTTCGAAGCAGGGGAGGATATTGATGATCTCATGGTTCTCTGCGAAGCAGATATAACTTCAAAAGACAAGCTCAAAGTTCAGCGTTACCTTGAGAACTTTAAAAATGTACGCATTAAACTTAAGGAAATTGAGGAGAAAGACAACTTACGAAACTGGCAACCTCCCATTACCGGCGACGAGATCATGAACACCTTTGGTCTTAAGCCCTGCAGGGAGGTTGGTATTATCAAAACTGCTATCAGGGAGGCAATTCTTGAAGGCACGCTTGAAAATGACCATGAAAAAGCATTTCAATTCATGCTTAGTGAAGGTGCGAGGCTCGGCCTTAAGCAAATTTTATAAAAAAAGGAATCTTTTAATTTACAACTGTCACTAAATGAACATTTTAATTGTTTGTTTTTTGTAATAAAAACATCTATTTTTACTAGTCAATAAGATTAATTCACAAGGCCATGCATTTGTACAGATTCAGACTATTATACGAAGAGCAGGAAGAGTTTTTACGTGATTACGACATTCTTGCATCGCAGACTTTCCTTGACTTTCACAATCTCATTCATGAAACCATCGAGCTTAAAGGAAACGAACTAGCGTCATTCTTCATCTGCGATAAAAACTGGCGCAAAAAGAAAGAAATCACTCTGATTGATATGCAACATGAGGAAGAACTTTCTTATAATGAAGAAGATGAGGAAGACGACAGCAAGCCTAAACGTGGTAAAATGCCTACCCTGGAAATGGCTAACGTAAAAATTAAAGATGTTATTGACGATCCTCACCAGCGTCTGCTTTTTGAATACGACTTTCTTAACCCCAAAACATTTTATATCGAGTTAATGAAAATCCTTAACACCGATGTTACCGAGGGTTATCCAAAGTGTGTAAAAAGCGCAGGCAAACTGGCTCCGTCAACTATAGCAACTCTGCCGTTGCTTGGTGATGATGCCGATGAAATTACGCTCCCCGGCGAATTTGATGAAATTATGAATAACGATGACGAAGACATCGATAACGAGAACGATTTCATTATAGACACTGCCGGTCCCGATAAAGACTGGTAATAGAATCGTTATGGTAGATAAGCCATACAACCCCGGTGAGCCAAATCTTATTGTTATTGCAGGTCCGACAGCGGTTGGTAAAACTTCTCTGGCCATAGAACTGGCCGAAATTCTTAATACGGAAATTATCTCTGCTGACTCCAGGCAGTTTTATCGTGGATTAATAATAGGCACGGCAGCTCCTGATGAGAATCAGCTGGCAAGGGTTAAGCATCATTTTATCGGGCATATTAACCCTGAAGCACCGTATAATATTTCGAGATACGAACAGGATGCATTAAAACTGCTCAAAACGTTATTTACCAACAGAAAATCGGTTGTGCTTACCGGTGGCTCCGGCCTGTATATTAAAGCAGTGTGCGAAGGCATTGATGATCTTCCTGAAATTGATCCTGTGATCAGAGAGTATATAATACAGAGCTATAAAAACGTGGGGCTGCAATGGCTTCAGGAAATGCTCTTACAGAAAGACCCTGATCATGCTGCAAAGGTTGATCTTAAAAACCCGGCACGCTTAATACGGGCGCTCGAAGTAACTATGCAAACAGGCGTACCATACTCTCGCCAGTTAAAAAACACAAAAGCAGTAAGAGACTTCAACATTATTAAAATAGCCGTCAATCTGCCCAGAAATATACTGCACGACAGAATAAGCCAGCGTGTTGATACTATGATCAGTGATGGTCTTTTGCAGGAAACTGAATCATTTTATCCGTTAAGGCATCTTAATGCCCTCAATACGGTGGGTTATAAAGAAATGTTCGACTATCTTGATAATCTATGTACGTTGGAGAAAGCTGTGGAGAATATTAAAACGAACACCCGACGGTATGCCCGCAGACAAATTACATGGTTTAACGGCGATAAGGATTATAAATGGTTATCCCCTGATATAAAGGAGGTTACAACCTATTTAAAAGAGGTATACAATATTTAAAAGGCAGAAAACAACAGAGGCCCCCGAAAGGAGGCCTCTGTATCATTTTAGTTTACCGCATCGCCTTATTTCAGATACGTATCGAGCCATTTAAAGAATTCTCTTTGCCAGAGAATTGAATTCTGTGGTTTCAGAACAAAATGCGATTCTTCAGGGAAGAAAAGAAAGCGGCTTGAAATACCTTTCAGCTGAGCAGCATTAAATGCCTGCATGCCTTCGGTATAAGGAATTCTGAAATCGTAGCCCCCATGAATTACAAGAATTGGGGTATCCCAGTTGCATACAAAGTTGTGTGGAGAAAAATCATAGCTCTTTGGTCGGGGAGTGTCCCAATATGGTCCTTTAAGGTCGTGGTTAACGAAGAAGACCTCTTCGGTAGCACCGTACATGCTTTCAAAATTGAATATGCCGCAATGAGCAATAAAGGTTTTAAACCGCTTGTTATGATTACCGGCGAGCCAATATACCGAAAAACCGCCATAACTGGCACCAACGGCACCCAGTTTGTCTTCATCTACCCATGGTTCCTGTGCAACAGAATCTATAGCAACCAGGTAATCTTTCATGTTCTGTCCACCGTAATCCCCGCTTATCTGGTCATTCCATTCCTGACCAAAGGTTGGCAAGCCCCTGCGGTTAGGTGCAACGATCACATAATCGTGTGCGGCCATCATCTGGAAGTTCCATCTGTATGAAAAGAACTGACTTACAGCACTCTGCGGTCCACCCTGACAATACAACAGCGCCGGGTATTTTTTTGTGGAATCAAATCCCGGAGGGAGAATAACCCAAACCAGCATCTTCTTTCCATCGGTTGTTGTGATCCAGCGCTTTGTACTCTTTCCTAATTCAACACCTTTTAATACTTCTCTGTTGGTAAAGGTTAGCTGTTCTTCGGTTCCATTTTCTGATAGCTGAAAGATTTCGGCCGGTAAGTCGTGTCGTGTCTTAGTAATTAACATTCCCTTGTCATTTAACGCAAACGACTGTATATCGTGGTCGCCGAAGGTTTTCTGTGTGAACTTCTTTGTTTTAAAATCGTATTGAAACACCTGATACGTAGCATGAATACCGCTTATGAACCAAAGAGTCTTTCCGTCGTTGCCGAATACAAAATTGGAGGAACTTTGATCAAAGCCTTCCGATAGATCTGTATAGGTGCGGCCGATAGCAGCTGACACTTTATTAACTACACCTGGTTTTGACCCTTTTTTATCTGCAGTATATTTGAATTCTATCATCATTATCCTGTCTTTATCAGCTTCAAAGCCAGGGGTTTTCATGCTTCTGTACACCATTCTGGTGCCATCAGCTGAAAAGACAGGGTCCTGATCGTAACCCGGATTATCTTTGCTTAAATTAACCGTTTCTTTTGAGTCGAGGCTGTACAGATAGATGTCGCTGTTAGTGCTTACAGCATACTCTCTGCCTTTAAGTTTTTTGCAAACATAGGCCAGTGAACCGCCGTCTGGTGACCATACTATCTGTTCCATACCTCCATTGGGCATAAGCGGACTGTCGAAAGGTTCATTTGGCATGATGTCCACACCCTCGCCCAGCGAACCATCGGTGTACGAAGCGATAAATACGTGGCTGTAACTGTAATCGTGCCAGTTATCCCAGTGCCTGTACATCAGGTCATCGTATATGAGCGCATTGGCTTTAGGCAGGTCCGGATAGAGATCATGTGCATCCTTTTCAATTTTAACATCTTTAATGTAAGCTATGTGTTTCATGTCGGGCGAGTAATTGAACCCGTTTATGCCGCCTTCCACATTGCTCACCTGTTTCTTGTTTTCACCATTGGGGCCCATTTCCCAAAGCTGCATCGAACCTGATTCGGATGAAAGATATCCGATCTTTTTTCCGTCTGGTCTCCATACTGCATTCGATTCACTAACAGGAGTTTCTGTTAATTTACGTGGCGATTCTGCATTTTTGTTAAGCTGATAAATGTCGCGGTTGCCCTTATTTGCTTCAATATCATACCAGGTTACACCATAGATGATCGAAGATCCATCGGGTGCCGGTTGCATATCGCTCACCCTTCCCAGTTTCCACATTAGCTCAGCACTGAACTTTTTTTGTGCCTGAGTAGTTGTTGTAATCATAAGTGTTAAAAATAGCAGGAATGTTGTTCTCACAATTTGCTTTTTAATTGTTAGTAATGTTATTAATTGGCAGATTGCTAAATTATTAAAAAAAGTAACCGTAGGCAGCGTAATTTTTCTTGTCCCAAATTGGTAATCTATGACCCGTTAAAGGAACTTTTTGATGAATAGCCGTATTAATGGAATCAGATAATCAGTGTGTTAGATGTTTTGGTAAAATAATTGCTCCCTCGTTAATCGCATTACCATTTTTTGTAGGTAACTATAAACTGCCATGACTAATGATGTAGATAATATAATGGAAGATAACAGCAGCCAGGAACTTAGGTGTCGTGAGCATCGTGCAGAAATTCAGAAAATGAAGAATGAATTTCTGGCAATGATGAGCCATGAGATCAGAACTCCAATGAATGGAATCATTGGAATGACCGGTCTGTTATCCAATACTGAGTTAACTAAGGAACAGCGGGAATATGTTGAAACTATTCAGTTATCGGGTGAAAATCTGATAAAGATATTTAACGATATACTCGATTATTCTGCCATTGAATCAAACGCTATATACCTTGAAGAATCGGTTTTTGAACTCAGATCAACAATAGAAGAGGTTTTTGATTCCTTTGCCGAACAAGCTCAGAATAAAGGCCTTGACCTGTTGTACTATGTTGATAATTCTGTACCAGGTTTCCTTAAAGGTGATGTTAGCCGGTTGAAACAAATACTATCGTATCTTGTACATAATGCCATCAAATTCACCCACATGGGTGAAGTCTATGTTAAGGCCGAAGCTATAAAGAAAAGTAAATGCAACGATACCGTCGATATAAGAGTTGCAGTCAAAGACTCTGGCATTGGTATACACCGAAGCAAGATCCCTTATATTTTTGAAGCGTTTGCACAAGCCGACAGTTCCACCACCAGAAAATATCCGGGTACCGGATTGGGGCTGCCATTGGCAAAGAAGCTCATTAATTTAATGGGTGGTGACCTTTGGGCCGACAGCGAAATAGGTGAAGGTTCTACATTTTATTTCAACATTACACTTAAAAGCACTAAGATAGGTTCGCCAATTCTGCATGTAAAGGGCAATTACCCTGAACTCAAAGGATTGCCGGTACTGATCATTGATGATAACGAAATTAACAGGCAGGTCTTAAAACTGCAATTCGAGTCGTGGGGAATGGAAGTTACCCTGGCCGAGTCTGCTTCGCATGCCTTATCGATATTGCGGTTTAATTCAGCCTTTTCATTGGCAGTAATCGATTACCAAATGCCTGAAATGAACGGAGAACAACTTGCTCTTCAACTGCGCGATAAGTATAGTTTCCCGTTAATGCTCCTGTCGTCATCAAACAGAATTAATAAGTCAGGCGATCTTTTCGTGTCGCAACTGGCCAAACCTATTCGTTATAAAGACTTATACAAAGAACTGGTAAGGCTTAAATCTCAAAATATAATTAAAGACATGTCTTACACTAAGGTTGGGATAGATGAGGAACTTAACAGCAAGTATCCGTTGAGAATTCTTGTTGCCGAAGATAACCTGGTTAACCAGAAACTGGTTATCTCTATTCTGAAGAAAATGGGATTTAAGGTTACTGCGGTTATTAACGGACTCGAGGCAGTTCAGTCAGTCAAGGCACTTGATTACGATATCATTCTAATGGATATTCAAATGCCTCACATGACGGGTATTGAAGCAACTGTTAAAATAAAAGAAGAACTTCCGGAGGATAAACAGCCGCTCATTATTGCACTTACTGCCAATGCCATGGTCGAAGATAAAGAGACCTGTTATAAGAGTGGCATGGTTGATTATATGTCGAAACCCATTAACATTAACGTGTTACAAAATACGCTGATCAAATGGGGTAATTTTATCTCAAATAAACGTAATCAGGCTTAAATGATGTTATTTTTAAAGAATTAGATTGTTGGTTATTGATTAAACAGGAGAGAAGTTATTTCTCTCCTGTTTGTTTTAGAGCACTGCATCTTACCTGTACAGAATTTTATACGACCATGCAGGCAGTTTAACTCTGGTATTCTTATCAACGATCATGTCCTCCTGTGTAAACAGCGTAGTAAACTGGTTGCCAAGTTTCTCATCATCCATGGTAACAGTCACTTCCGCATTACTGAGATTGAAAACGCCAAGTACTTCCTTAATACCTTTTTGCCTCAGAATTACAAAGACCTTATCGTCGTTATCGGTCTTAATTCTTTCCCAGGTTCCACCGGCATCGCCATTATGCAGAGCAGGGTGCATTTTCTTAAAAGCAAGCATAGCTTTGTAGAAACCTGCGTTTGAGTAATCGCCCCATTCAACAGCATCCTTCTCAAAGAACTGTAACCTCTTTTTCATGCCGGCTTCCTGACCGGTATATACTAAAGGCATGCCCGGAACAACGGTTGTAAGAGCGAAGAAGGTCTCCACTGCATCACCCAGTCTTTCAAACTCGGTTCCGTTCCATGAATTCTCATCATGGTTGGTTATAAAATACATACGGTATGCATCAGTCGGGTATAAAGAGTCATTTTTCTGCAGGTATTTTTCTATATCCGTTACTGTTGCCTCTCCTTTATATATCTTATTCATAATGTGATGGAACTCCCATCCGTAAGTCATATCAAAGGCAGTATGAAACTGCGGGCCCTCTGCTTCGGCAAGCATAAAAACAGGCTTTATTGAATCAAGTTCCTTGCGGGTATTATCCCAGAAATCCATTGGTACTTCCCCGGCAACATCACATCTAAAACCATCAATATCATAATTTGTGATCCAGTACTTCATCGCGCCAACCATATATTTTCGCATATCCTGGTTTGAATAGTCAAATTTTACAACATCGGTCCAGTCAAAAGGAGACACCAGCTTACCGGTCGAATCTTTTACGTACCACTCAGGATGTTGTTCAACAAGAGCATTATCCCATGAAGAATGATTGGGTACCCAGTCAATGATCACTTTTAAGCCGTTTTCATGGGCCCTCTTAACAAAGGTTTTAAAGCTCAGAGTATCTCCATATTCCGGATTAATTCCCTTATAGTCTTTTACGGAATAATAACTTCCAAGGGTTCCCTTTCTGTTTATTTCACCTATCGGATGAATAGGCATAAGCCAGATAATTTCCGTACCCAGCTCTTTGATCCTCGGAAGATGACCAGTAAGAGCATCAAAGGTTCCTTCCGGTGTAAACTGCCTTACATTAATTTCATAGATGCTTACGTCCTTACTCCAATCCGGATGCTTTACCTGAGTTATACCCGACTGGTTTTCAACTTTTGAATTGTTCTGTTTACAAGAAACAGCCCCGATGGTAAACGCCATCAGTAACAGATACAGTGCTAGCCTGTTTGAATTCATACTTTGTATTTTTTTAGTTTAAAGAATATGTTACTTTTTAGGAATAGTACAAAAATAAAAATTTAACAGTTATGAACAGATGTAATAATAAACATTAGCTCCCTGCATAAATAACCTTGCGGGAGCTAATGATAAACAAATAGAGGCTGCTAATGATAAAAGGGTGTCGTTGCAGCGAACCGGTTTTATATCAGGCTTATGCCGGATTCATTCCTGCCCGATTCCATGTATTCTTTCAGGTTTTTAATATCGTTCCTGACCATTGTCTTGAAGATAGGTGTCAGCAGCTTTGCCAGATTTTCGCCCATTATCCCGCCCGGAGCCCTGTACGATATTTCCGTATCTACTTCCGTCATCCCGTTTGCTGATTCTCTGAAGTTCACCGTGCCGTAGTTTTCAATATCTGCATTGGGCAGTGAGTGCCAGCTAAGGTGCCTGTTTGGTATTTCTTTAAGGATGTTTGCCCGCCAGCTTATAGTCCCTATACCACCGGGTATTTTGGCACTCCATTCAGAAAGCTTGTTATCTACCTGCTTAACACTTTCGAGGTGATTCATGAATAATGGCAGATTTTCAAACCTTCGCCAGAAGGTATATACTTCTTCTACAGACCTGTTTATTTCTACTTTAGCCTTGATCTGTATGTGCGTTGTAGGGTCTTCCAGTGTATTTACATTCAACAACTTATAGGTTGTGCAAACTCCGGTGATACCTCTAAACAATAAATAGCCCGAGGCCATTAATTTTAACTTGCTCATTCTTTTAGAGGTAAGTGCGCTTAACAGCAATACAGAGCCGGCAGTTACTGAAATGATCCTGTCGGTTGGGCCAACGTTTTGTTCTACACCACAGCAAGTTCCATTTTTCATATTTCTTATTTTTTTGAAAGTTTATACAGATATTTAATTCCCTTACCAGCTCCGTAATGAACTAACGCATCATGTTAAAAGTTGTTTCAAAAAAAAATGGGGTACCCGTAAGAGTACCCCACTGAATTACAATTGATTGCTGTGTTATTTCAGTTTAAAAAGATCGTCGCTCAGCTTACTGTTCACTTTCATTGTGAGCACGTTCAGTTCAATTAACTGTGGACCCATGGATTGCTTCATTTTGAAAGGGAATTTCAGATTGTTAACATCGCGGTAATCGCTGAGTTCAACAGTGCCACTCTCGCTGACTTCCTTAACCAGTAAATTGGTTTTGATATCGAAATACCGGGTCGATTGTTTTCCTGTAGGATACGTGAGCACTACTTTGTAGGCTTCTGCATCGTCCATGGTCTCAATACCTTCCAGTTTGAGGGTAGTGCCAGAAGCAGCATAGTTAAGTTCCGGATATAATGTAGCTTCGAGTTTAATGTCTTCCAGTTCTTCCCCTTCGAGCATTTTATTTTCGCCTGCCATAGGAGAGAAGAGCTGTCCGCTTGTACCATCAAATGTGATCTGCTGGAAAACCATATCGCCTGCACCTATCTTCATCATGTACTTGTTTGGTGCTTTTCTGTAAATATCGAACCCTATAACCATACCCTGCATGCTGGTTGAAGCATTCATGGTAATATCCTTTACTTTCGACAGTGCTTTTGCACCTCCGATAGCATTGATGTAGGCATTGTTCACGTCTTCTGCAGTCATACCTGCCGGAGCTTCTTTAACCTTCTTGTTCGGGTCGTATTCCTGGCCTTCCAGATCAAAGTAACGAATTGCTTTACCGTTGGTATACGGCAACAATTTCGGACCTATTTCTGATGCTTTACCTACGGCTACAATATAATTATTCTCAGGCATGATATATTTTTCAGATATCGCCTTAACTTCTTCAGCGGTAACTGCAGACAGGGCCTTCATATAATTTGCATAATAGTCGGCAGGTAAATTGTAACGCGCAGTATTTATAGCAAAGTTTGCAACGGTTTGAGGTTTTTCAAGACTCAGAGCAAAATTGCCCGACAAATAATTTTTTACCAGTGTCAGCTCGTCCTGAGGCACAGGCTCTTCACGCATACGCTTCATTTCGAACAGTATTTCGTTAACTGCACTGTCAGTAACAGAGTTTCTTATTTCTGTTGTAGCATTAAAGATACCTGCATATTTATCGGCCGACAGCCTTGAATATGCTCCATAGGTGTAAGCGTGTTTCTCGCGCAGGTTATTAAACAGTCTGAATGTACCACCACCCAGAATTGTATTGGCAACGCTTGCCTTTATAGCTTCAGGGGTACCGGGTTTTAAATCGACCGGGTAACCGATGCTCAGTGTAGTTTGCACTGCTTCAGGTCTGTCAACAATAACTACCGTATTGTTTGCAGGGTGTTTCGGCATTGGAGGCTGCATGCTAACCACATCGCCTTTACTCCATTTGCTGAAGTACTTTTCCATACCTGCTTTGGCATCTGCAAGTGAAATATCACCAACAATAGCCATGTAGGAGATCTGAGGCTTAAAGAATGCACTGTAAAACATACGGCACTGCTCGGCTGATAAGGCATTTACCGATTTCATGGTCATTGATTCACCGTATGGATGGGTTTCGCCGTATATCACTTTTTTGCTGATGCGGTTGCTTATGGATGACGGGTCATTCTTTTCCGTTTCGAGAGCAGAAATTGTACGCACTTTTATTTTCTGTAATTCTGTTGTATCGAACGCAGGATTAAGAAGTACATCCGACATCAGCTGCAGTAACTTCTCATTGTGTTTACTCAGGCCTGAAGCGTATAAACCGTTACTGCTGGTTGACAGATCAGCTCCAATAAAGTCAATCTCCTCATCCAGCTGATCTTTTGTCATGGAGGTTGTGCCCGATCTTAGTAACTGACCTGTTATATCGGAAAGCCCTGAAAGTTCACCTTCTGCAACCGGTGTATAATCAACAAGCAGTGAATATGTTACCCTCGGAATCTTATGGTTCTCAACAACAAATACTCTAAGTCCGTTATCGAGGGTAAACGATTCGTATTTGGCTATCTGTATTTCAGGTGCCGGTCCCGGCAACGGCCTTATGCTCCGGTCAAGTACCTCTTTCTGCTGCTTTTGTTTCGACTGGGGTTTCTTTTGTGTGGTTTTTTGTGCTTCAGCATTCACACCTGTAAGCACCAAAGCCATTAGAACGACGATGTTTAATATTGTTTTTTTCATGACCGGTCTCCTTACATGGTTTGTTTAGGTAAGTAATACAGTACAACCCTGTTTTCTTCTTTCAGATATTGGTTGGCAACCCTCTTAATATCTTCCCTGGTAACTTTTTTATAGCGTTCCAGTTCGGTATTAATAAGATTGGCATCCTTGTAGTAAATATGGTAGTCAGACAAACTCTCGGCAATACCGGCCATAGTTGAATTGCGTGTAACAAATTCTACTTCAATCTGGTTTCGCAGTTTCTCAAATTCCTTTTCAGAAATAAGTTCAGTCTGCACCCGGTTAATTTCTACATCAATAGCCGATTCGAGGTCTTCCGGTTTAACACCCATGTTGGTGATACCGAAGGTCATAAATAAACCCGGGTCTTCGAGTGGCATAGGAAATGAGCCAACGAACAGAGCTTTCTGCTGTTTGTCGACTATAGATTTATTTAAACGGGAGCTCTCTCCCTGCGATAACAATGTGGTTAGCATGCTAAGTGAATAATAATCCGGTGTACCCATAGCCGGGATGTGGTAAGCCATTGCAACGAGAGGCAACTGAATGTTATCGAGCACGGTATCGCGACGTTCGGCAGTTATCTTAGGCTCAACAATAGAAGGCCTTTTAATTTCTTTTGTGCCTTTCGGGATATCGGTGAAGTACTTATCGATAAGCATTTTGGTCTTCTCGTAATCAATATCTCCTGCTATCGATAATGTAGCGTTGTTCGGAACATAGAACACAGAATGGAAATCCATGAATTCCTGAAGTGTTGCATTATTGATAGATTCAGCCGATCCAATGGGAGTCCATCTGTAAGGATGGGTTGTATAGGCGGTGCTGAATAACTTTTCCATGAGCGATCCATACGGACGGTTGTCGTACGATTGTTTCCGCTCTTCTTTAACTACACTGCGCTGGGTTTCAACACCAATGCTGTCAATTTTAAGGTGCAGCATACGTTCAGCCTCCATCCATAATCCCAGTTCTAACTGATTTGAAGGGAGTAACAGATAATAAAAAGTACGGTCGAAGCTCGTGTTCGCGTTTAGCTGTGCACCGGCATTCATGGCTATTTTGTCGAAATCACCTCTGCCAATGTTCTCACTACCTTCGAACATGAGATGTTCGAAAAAGTGTGTAAACCCGGTTCTTTGCGGGTCCTCATTTTTTGAACCTACATGGTACGAAATGGTGACAGCAACAATAGGTGTTGAATTGTCTTTGTGAAGAATGACGTGCAGTCCGTTCGACAGATCATACTCAACAAAGTCAATTTTGTTTTGTGCATTGGCCGAGGTAAAGCAAACAAATGCTATGATAGCCAGAAGCACCCGATTAACATAAAACTTCATAAGAATAGGATTAGAGATTATTTATGTGGTTTTAATTTTATAACTCACTTGTCAGATAACAACAATCGAGGGAATGAAAGGGCAAATTTAATGATTTCAGTAAGTACATGGCGATTTTATTTGTTATAAAACCGTATAATGTTTGTTGTTTAAAAACAAAGGTATAAAATGCGTAATTTTGCACCGTTTTTTCGCAGCATAATATGTGCTGAAAAGAATACGTAATTAACTCATTATTAACTAAAAGCCATTCTAATGAATAGGGTATTAGTACTAACTGGTGGGGGTGATTGCCCCGGATTGAATGCAGTGATCAGGGCCATTGTAAAACGTGCCGCCAAAGAGAAAAACTGGGAAGTAGTTGGAAGCATAGAAGCATTTAACGGTATATTAAGAGAGCCTACAGAAATTGTGGTCCTCGACGAAAAAGCAGTATCAGGTATTCATTACCAGGGCGGTACTATCTTACAGACAACAAATAAAGGAGGTCCATTTGCCTGGCCTGTCCGCCAGAAAGACGGCTCTTACATTGCTGTTGACCGTTCAGACGAAATGATCCGCAAAATCCAGTACTTAGGCATTGATGCTGTAATAAATATCGGAGGCGATGGTTCACAGAGAATTTCTCAACGCCTGTTCGAACAAGGCCTTAATATTATAGGTGTTCCGAAAACTATTGATAACGACCTGTCGGCTACCGATGCAACTTTCGGTTTTCAGACTGCCATTCAGATAGCAACTGAAGCCGTTGATAAATTAGTAACCACGGCTGCAAGTCATAACAGAGTTCAGATACTCGAAGTTATGGGCAGAAACGCCGGATGGATAGCGCTTAATGCTGCTGTTGCCGGTGGTGCTGAGTTATGTCTGCTTCCGGAATTCCCTTACGATATTAACAAGGTAATGGAAAAGATAGAAAGCCGTTTTGTTAAAGGACGCGGGTTTATAAACATTGTGGTTGCCGAAGGCGCCCGAAATATTCATGGTGAAACAGTTGGTCACAGCACTAATGAAGTAGGTTATGAAAATGTACGTCTGGGTGGTGTTGGTTTCAGACTCGAGGAAGAACTGAAAGCCGCAGGCTGTGAGCACAGCATCCGCACTACTGTACTGGGTCACCTTCAGAGAGGGGGAGTACCCATCGCTTACGACAGAGTACTTGCTACTCAATATGGTGTTAAGGCAATGGAATTGGTACTTAAGGGTGAATACGGACGTATGGTGTCATATCGTCATCCTTACATCACTTCTGTTACGTTGCAGGAGGCAATTCAGAAACCTAATCTGGTCGACTCTGATACTGCTTTAATGAATACTGCCAGAGGTATTGGTATCTCGTTCGGAGATTAATGCACAAGGTACTGCCGTTCAGAGAAATAATAAATTACCAGCGTACCTGTTATCGCTCCGGCGATATTAGCAAGCATATCTAATTCGGAATAACTCCTGCCCAGATGCATGGATTTCTGAAGGAACTCCATTGTTATTCCCCAAAGTATAGCGGTTATTAATCCAACAGGATAAATTAATAACCGCTTTTTTGTTTTCTGATTTTTCAGCCCTTTACGTATTCTTCCCCGGTCTATTGACCATAAAAATAAGATGCAGAATCCAAAATACATGGTAAAATGGACAATCTTATCAATGTGTGGAATGACAATAATTTTCGGAATATTATCGGGAGGGGTAAGAGATGCATAAATGATCAAGCTGAGGTAGGCAATGAATGCCGTCCATCTGAGCCAGTGATGCGTTGTAAATAGTAGTTTGGTGATCACTCGTATGTATGCTGTTAATGATTCAAAATTAAGCTAAATTCATCAGGTTGCAATGTCAAAAAATGGTCTTTAGATCATTCAGCTAAAAGTTAATACTTAAGGACCATGTATGAATATGTGCAGGCATTTCTTTTGTATTTTCGCAAAAAAAAACAAATATGCTTTCGCGATTGTTCCGGTTAACATTTGCAATTATGCTTTTTACAGCTTGTAACAATTCTAAAAGTACTGTAGATCTTATAGTTAGGAATGCTATTATTTACACAGTCGACAGCACTTTCTCCATTCACACCACCATGGTTATTGATAACGGAAAAATTGTTGCCGTTGGAGATGAACCCGGAATAACCGAACTTTATAAAGCCGATTCAGTTTACGATGCCGGAGGAAAGCCTATTTATCCCGGTTTTATTGATCCGCACAGTCATTTTTATGGTTATGCACTTGCTCATCAGTACGCCGATCTTCAATCTGCCACTTCATTTAAAGATCTTCTTCAGAAACTGGCCGATCATCATACAGTGGTGCAAACAGAGTGGATAGTTGGTAGGGGTTGGGACCAAAACAACTGGCCCGGACAAAAATTTCCCGACAACGAAGAACTGAATGAGTTATATCCTGAAATTCCGGTTGTTTTGATTCGGATTGATGGCCATGCCGTGCTAGCCAATGATGCAGCTATTAAATTATCAGGATTAAAATCCGACAGTTTGCCTGATCCTTCGCAGGCTATGCTTAAAAATAACCGGTTTACCGGGGTGTTTTTTGAAGGACTTGCCGACTCGTTAAAGAACCTCATTCCTACACCAACAGGCAGTCAGCTCGAAGATCTGATACTACGTTCTGCAGCTGAATGCCATAAAGCTGGTTTAACAATGGTTACAGAGGCAGGGTCAGACCCATGGCTTATTGATTTCTTCGAAAATCTGCATACAGACGACAAACTGATGATGGCGCTGTACATCATGCTCAATCCAACAGAAGAGAACATAGATAAATACATCCGCAAAGGCGTAAAGAGAACAGATAAACTCAATATCCATTCCATTAAGTTGTATGCAGATGGCGCCTTAGGTTCGAGGGGAGCCTGCCTGCTAAAACCGTATTCTGATGACCCCAAAAACTTTGGGATCATGACTATCACTCCTGAAGAGCTGGGAAAATGGTGTGTTCTGGCCTACGATAATGGCTATCAGATCAATACACACGCTATTGGCGACTCGGCAAACCGTATGGTTCTGAATGTATATAGTAATTACCTTCTGCCTTTAAATGACCTGCGGTGGAGAATTGAGCATGCACAGATCGTCGATAAAAAAGACATCGGCAAATTTGGCGAGTTTTCCATCATCCCGTCAGTACAGGCAACACATGCTACATCAGACATGGATTGGGCCGACCAGCGACTGGGCAGAAGAATCAGAAACGCCTATGCATACCGCGAACTCATGAAACAAAACGGCTGGATAGCCAATGGCACCGATTTCCCAATCGAAGATATAAGTCCGCTGCGTACCTTTTTTGCTGCAACAGAACGAAAATCGCTCAGGGGTAAACCTGCTTCCGGATTTCAGCGTGAAAATGCCCTTACACGTCAGGAAGCATTGCGCAGCATAACCCTATGGGCTGCCAAAGCGTGTTTTGAAGAAGACAGACGTGGTAGCATCGAACCCGGTAAGAATGCTGATTTTGTTATCCTCGATAAGGACATAATGCAGGTAAAAGGTATGGAAATTCCTGATGTGGAAGTGGTTCGTACCTATATTGACGGTAACATGGTGTACCAGAAATAACCTTTCATACCGGCTGCTTTTTCTCCATCGCTGTACTGAAGGCGCCGTTTTTCCATTCCGTTTCCTGAACAAATTTCTGAACTATGCGTTATTGAAGGACATGCGGCAAAATTGTTTTTATCACATAATTAACAGCAGACTTAAGTGCGTTGGAAGAGTATTCTTACTTTCTGTTACACTTTTGTTTGTCAGTGTTTTTGCTATGGCTCAGGAGCCTGTGGAACATGTATCGGGCATTAAAGTTGTTACCTATGAAGGCCTCAGGCCGTATCTCGAAAAGGATAACGATACTGCCTACATTCTGAACTTTTGGGCAACATGGTGCGCCCCCTGCATTAAAGAGCTGCCCCATTTTGAAAAACTGGCAGAAAATTACACCAACGAGAAAATGAAACTTATTCTGGTAAGCCTCGATTTCAGGAGAAATATAGAATCCAGGCTCATCCCGTTCATAGAGAAAAACCAACTTAAATCAGAAGTGATTGTACTAAGCGATCCAGCTTCAAATGTATGGATTGACAAGGTGGAGCCTACCTGGTCAGGTGCAATACCCGCAACCATATTTTATAATAAGGACCGGCGGGTTTTTATGGAGCAGGAGCTCACGTACGAAAAACTGGAGGAAGTGTTTTTATCGTTTATTAACAAACCATAAAATTAGCAAAACATGAAAAAGAACATTCTATTATTATCACTACTGTTTGTCGTAGCTATCAGCCTGAAAGGCCAGAGATATGCTGTCGGGGATATAGCTTCAGACTTTTCCCTGTTAAATACCGACGGTAAAAAGGTATCTCTTGCCGATTATAAAGATGCCAAAGGATACATTGTAATATTTACATGCAATCATTGTCCGTATTCTATTGCTTACGAAGACAGAATTATCGCAATGGATAAGAAATACAAGAAAATGGGCTATCCGGTTGTTGCTGTTAACCCGAATGATCCGTCAGTTTCACCCGGAGACAGTTATGAAAATATGCAGGTTCGTGCAAAAGAAAAGGGATTTACTTTTCCGTATCTGTTTGATGACGGACAGCACGTACTGGCAAAATACGGAGCCACCCGTACTCCGCACGTTTACCTTCTCGAGAAGACCCCAAAAGGTAACAGGGTCGCCTATATAGGGGCTATCGACGACAATTATGAAAATGCAGATGCTGCTAAAGTAAAGTATGTTGAAAACGCCATAGCAGCTTTAATGGAAGGCATGCAACCGCAGCCTGATTTCACAAAGGCAATTGGTTGTACTGTTAAAATTGCAAAGAAATAGTTTAAGTAAATCCTGGCTAATAAAAAATGGGCTGTCTCTTTTATCTAAGAGACAGCCTCATTTAACAAAACGCAACCGTCAGGCAAATCACCTGACATCACATCAACACACACCAGTAAGGATTTTATACCCAACTGTTTATATTTTTCGATTGCAATTGTTCTTGCATAAAGATAGTATTAAAAATCGTATCAAAATCGAAGTCTTGAAAATTTTTAATACTTATTTAATTAAACAACTAAAAAGGCAAATTGCCTTAAGAAAAGTAAAATATTCCGGCAGTTAAAATTACCTCTTGTAGTGAGGCAGGTCATCAGGCAAAACTATTGAAAGTTCAACCAGGCCTGCAGCTTCGTTGTTCTCGAACCAGGGGCTTTGAAAGATAAGTTTACGTTTGCCTTCTTTTTCAATAGTATAAGCGTTTGTCTTGCCTTCGGACAGGAGTGATGCAATGATTTCGCGCGAGCGTGGGTTATGGCAGTCGAGAAGCTGCCTGCCTACTAATTCATACCCTCCGTATTTTTCGAAAACCTTTGCTGATTGGTCATTCATTTCAATAATAACGCCATTTTTATCGGTTACAGTAATGGCAATAGGCAGAGAGTTTAACCAGGGAATTTGCATTGTATATTTTTTTTTATTCAGAAGCGGCAAATTTAGATGATTTAGCTTGCAAATACGAAAAAAAACGTATCTTTGCACACGCAAAAAGGCTCCGTAGCTCAACTGAATAGAGCATCTGACTACGGATCAGAAGGTTTCAGGTTTGAATCCTGACGGAGTCACATGAGTTTATAATTGATAATAACTGCTCTTTTGGTCCAACCAAAGAGTAGTTTTTTTTGTGCCTATCAGATTTAGGTGAGTAGAGTAAACATACTCATTACTAGGGATTTAATAATGATCCGCAGTGTTTGCAATACACTGCATCAACTTCATGATCTTCCTTAAGGCATACGGGGCAAACCTGCGTTGTTAATGATTTATTCTTTTTTCGTGAAACAAATTCAGCCGAAAAAATGCCTGCAGGTACAGCGATTATCGAATAACCAATGATCATTGCAATGCTGGCAATAAACTGACCTAAACCTGTTTGCGGGGAAATATCGCCGTAACCGACGGTAGTAATGGTCACTACTGCCCAGTAAATACTGGTCGGTATGTCATGAAAGCCATTTGCCGGACCCTCCACCACATACATGATCGAGCCTATTACCACCATCAGCAATGCTATCGTCGAGAAGAAAACGATGATCTTATGGTAACTTGAAACCAGTGCTCTTTTTAAATTGGTTCCTTCAGTAATAAATCGGGTAAGTTTGAGCAGACGGAATATCCGCATCAACCTCAAAATTCGTATATCCATCAGATACTGAAGTCCCGGGAAAACAATACTCAGATAGGTAGGTAAGATGCTGAGCAGGTCAATAATGCCATAAAAGGATGTCGTATACACCAGTCTTTTCTGCACTACCCACAAGCGAAGAATGTATTCAACAGTAAAAAGGATGGTAAAAAACCATTCGATTAGAGTAAACAGGAGATGATATTTGCCGGTGTCATGGAAAACACTTTCAACTATCACTGTGAAAACACTGATGATTATGGCAGCTATCAGTGCATAATTAAAAATTTTGCCTTCTCTGGTATCAGATTCAAATATGATTGTGTACAGATTTTGCCGTTTTTCCTTAAGATGGTCAAAATACATTGTTTAGTAAATTAAATTAGGGTATGCAATTTCCTGCTCTGATACGGTTTAAAACCTCAAAGGTTGTACGCCTGTATACTACAGTTAAGTAAAGGTAAGCATAAAATCACTACATGCCGGTTCAGTGCATAAATGCTTCGTGACTTAAGCAGTTCCTAAACACTATCTAAGCATTGTTTAAACAATTAATAAATGCTTAATAAATGCTTAAGAAATGTTTAAGAAATGTTTAAGAAATGCTTAAGCAAGGGAGTCAACCTTAATTTATCTACTAATTAATATGGAATCTCTTGCAGCTCTGCCATTATGCAAACAGGTTAAAATACAGCTGCCGGAAAAACGATTTCTCCGGCAGCTGTATTTTTAAATAGGGTATGCTATTATTCGATCATTGAAATGTCGAACATTTCTTTAGCATATACACCGGCTTCGAGCTTTTTACGAATTTCTTTATATGCCTCTACAGTGTAACTTACATCTTCAAGTGTATGCACAGCAGTAGGAATTAAGCGTAACAGGATAATGCCTTTTGGCACAACCGGGTAGGTAACGATTGAACAGAAGATACCATGGTTTACACGCAGATCAACGGTTATCTGGGTAGCTTCGGGAACTCCACCGGCAAGTATAACAGGAGTAACGGGCGAATGAGCGTTACCCAGGTTAAAGCCCTGTTCTTTAAGTCCTGATTGCAGTGCATTAACTATTTCCCAGAGTCTTGCCTTATATTCAGGGTGTTTTCTGATCAGGTCAAGTCTCTTGAGTGAACCGATAACGAAAGGCATTGGTAACGATTTAGCGTAGGTTTGCGAGCGCATGTTGTGTCTCAGGTAGTCAACAACATCGGTACGAGTGGCAACAAAGGCACCAATACCGGCCATTGCCTTGGCGAATGTGCCAAAATAAATATCCACACCATCCATTACACCCTGTTCTTCGTGTGTACCGGCTCCGTTGCGACCCATGGTACCGAAACCATGTGCATCATCCACAAGCAGTCTGAAATCATAATCCTTCTTCAGTTCAACTATCTCTTTGAGTTTTCCCTGGTCGCCGGTCATTCCGTATACTCCTTCCGTAATAACGAGTATACCACCACCGGTTTCCTGGGTAATTTTGCGGGCTCTCTCTAACTGAACTTTAAGATTTTCGATGTTGTTGTGCGGATAAACGAAACGTTTGCCGAGGTGCAGGCGCACACCGTCAATAATACATGCGTGGGCCTCGTAATCGTATACAATTACATCTTTCCTGTCGACCAGCGAATCAATTATAGAGATCATTCCCTGGTATCCGTAATTCAACAGAAAAGCATCTTCTTTTCCAACAAATGCAGCCAGTTCTCTCTCCAGCTGTTCATGGTATTTTGTTTGACCCGACATCATTCTTGCACCCATAGGGTAGGCAAGACCCCACTCTTTAGCAGCCTGTGCATCTGTTTCACGTACTTCAGGATGGTTGGCAAGTCCCAGGTAATTGTTTAAGCTCCATACAAGCATTTCCTTACCTCTGAACATCATTTTATTTCCAATTTCACCTTCTAATTTTGGGAACATGAAGTATCCGTCAGCTTGTTTTGCGTACATGCCCAGCGGACCCAGATTGGCAACTCTCTTTTCAAATATATCCACGGCTTTTGTGTTTTAGTTGAGTTAATAAAGATGGGCAAAGCTAGTAAAATTTTGTGCAACTAGGTATTGACAGCAGCCAGATAATCACTTTCTTTAAATTACTAATTTTGCCGCTCGTTTAATTAACTGAAATATTATGCCTTACGGTTTGCAGGTACGTTTAGATATTAATTTCAAAAGATGGTCTCGTAAATCGTGGGCAGTTTTTGCAAGTATTGGTAAAAGGATCAGGATTGCAGTACTCAGCTTAACGTGCACATTGTTGTCGGTTAATGCCCCGGCGCAAAAAAACGACACAATTCATAATAAAGATTCTCTTGATACCAGCATTGATCTGGATGAAGTTATAGTAAGTGCTCAGTTAATTCCTTCATTAAGTCCTCAGTTAATGCGGGTGGTTCAGGTAATTACCCGTCAGGAAATAGAGGCGGCTGCGGTTACGGATATCGGTAGTCTGCTCGAGCATGTTGCCGGCATTGATGTCCGTCAGAGAGGGGTCGCCGGCATGCAGGCCGATGTTAGCATTAGGGGCGGAACCTTTGAACAGACGCTTATTTTGCTTAACGGAATTAATATGTCTGATCCTCAGACCGGTCACCACAATTTGAATATTCCGGTTGATCTGAGCACCGTTGAAAGGATTGAAGTATTGCGGGGGCCGGCAGCCCGGATCTATGGCCCCAATGCATTTAACGGAGTTGTTAATATCATAACAACCAGTGCTGACGATAATCAGAAACACACGTTTATAAAAGGGTCGGTATCTGGAGGAATGTACGGCACAATGGGTACCACGGTTTCTTTAAAGACAAATACTGCAGGCGTTGGTCATCATCTTTCCGTTAGCGGAATGCAGACAGCAGGCTATATAGAAAACACTGACTCCAGAATGCGCAACGTATTCTACACTGCTTCAGGTTCGCTAAAGAATACCCTTGTGCAGCTGCAGGCAGCTTTAAACGATAAAGCATATGGAGCCAATTCCTTTTATTCGGCAAAATACCCAAATCAGTATGAGAGTGTACGGTCGCAGTTTCTGGCGCTGAGTCTTTCCCCGAAAGGGAAGCTGAACTACAAAGTGCACGCTTACTGGAGAAGACACCACGATCGGTTTGAGTTGTTCAGAGATGATCCGCCGGCATGGTACTCGCAACATAATTACCACATGACGGATGCAGCTGGGAGCGCGGGACGCATTACGCTGGGCAAAAGGAAGTACAAAACAACCCTGGGATTTGATTACCGGTATGAGCAAATACGAAGCACGATTCTGGGCGACAGCCTTGCAGAACCTGTGCCGGTGAGAGGGTATACCGGCATTTATTTTACCAGGTCATCGCACAGGCATTCCTTTAGTTTGCTCGCTGAAAACTCAGGAAACATCGGGGTGCTTGATTATTCTCTTGGTATGCTGGTTTATACCAATACACTCGTAAACAACAACATAAAACTGTTTCCGGGACTTGACCTTGGTTTGCCGCTGATGCGGTCTGTGCGGTTGTTTGCAAGTATTAATAAAACGCTGAGGCTGCCCACATTTACCGATTTGTATTATGTAAGTGTTACAAACAGGGGCAACAGGGAGCTGCAGCCGGAAGAGGCCGTTACATTTGAAAGCGGACTGAAGTACAACAATAAGTTATTGAAGGCAGGTGTGTCGGTATTCAGGCGAACCGGGAAAAATATGATCGACTGGGTCAGATATCCGTCGGAAGACATTTGGCAAGCCATGAACCACACCAATATCACAGTGAGCGGGCTGGAAGCAGACGTTTCATGCAGGTTTGACAACTTTGCAGCACTAAAGTGGATTTCGGCAGCCGGACTGCACTATACGTATCTGCATCCGACAAAGAACAGTGCCGGATATTCGTCGCTGTACGTGCTGGACATCATTAAACACAAAATGGATCTTTCATTACAGCACGTAGTTACACCAAAGAGCGGTATATGCTGGAAAGTATCTTTTCAGGACAGATATGGGGGATATTTGAAGACAGGCGGCGCGGTTCAGGGTGCACCCACCGAAACACCGTATGCATCCGTATGGCTGGTTGATGCAAAAGTTTTCTATAATTTCCGGGTTTTTCAGTGTTACCTTGATGCAACCAATATACTGAACACCAGGGTTGTTGATCATGCCAATGTAGAACAGCCGGGCATATGGATTACAGCCGGCATTAAATTTCATCATATATTTAATCCGAAAAATAAATCTAATAAGAATGACCATTAATATTTTCTGGTTCAGGCGTGATTTGCGTCTGCACGACAACCACGGGCTATACAGGGCGCTTTCGGCAGGGAAGCCGGTACTTCCGGTATTCATCTTTGATACAGATATTACCGGCAAGCTAAAGGAAGACGACAGCAGAATTGCTTTTATTCACCGGCAGCTCACAAATATCCATAACGAACTTAAAAAGCAGGGCAGTGGGCTGCTTGTAATGAAAGGAAGACCGGTAGATGTTTTCAGGATGCTTGTTGACAAGTTTGACGTAGGGGATGTTTTTACGAACGAAGACTACGAGCCGTATGCTGTGCAGAGAGATAAACAGGTTGCAGATATTTTGGCGGGTCAGCATAAACAGCTGTGTTCCTTTACAGATCATGTAGTATTTAAACCGGGTGTGGTCACTAAGCCTGACGGAACAGCGTATACCGTGTATACGCCCTTTAAAAATAAATGGAGGGCTTTGTTTGCAGAGACTGAAGTAACCAGGTACCCTTTAGAAAAATTAACAGAAAATTTTTACAGGTATCCGGCAGAAGAGATGCCGACAATAGAGCAGACTGGGTTTAAAAAGTACACGATCGAACTAAGCACTATACCGCGTTACGACTTAAAGATCAGCGAAAAACGCTATTCTGTTATTGCTCCGGACGTCGCTGCGCAGATTAATACTATCAGAGCATACGATAAGTACAGAGATTATCCTGAAAAGGATGCTACATCGCGGTTTGGAGTGCATCTGCGATTCGGAACTCTGAGTATCCGCGAATGCGTTCTGGTTGCAAAAGACAACAACGATACCTGGCTCGATGAACTCATCTGGCGGGAGTTTTTCATACAAATTCTTGCTCTTTACCCTTATGTAGTTAATGGAGCATTTAAGAAACAGTACGATGCCATTGAGTGGCGCGATGATCAGGTGGCTCTGCAATTATGGATGGAGGGCAAAACGGGGTATCCGCTGGTTGATGCAGGTATGCGTGAGTTGCTGGCCACCGGGTACATGCATAACAGGGTGCGTATGGTAACGGCAAGCTTTCTGGTAAAACATTTGTTAATAGACTGGCGGCTGGGAGAAGCCTGGTTTGCAGAAAATCTGCTCGACTATGAGCTTGCATCGAATAATGGAAACTGGCAATGGGCTGCAGGAACGGGATGTGATGCGGCACCTTACTTCAGAATATTCAATCCATCAGCGCAGCAGCTAAGATTTGATCCGCAGTATGCGTACGTTCGCAGATGGGTACCCGAATTTGGCACGGCATTATACCCAAAACCCATGATAGTCCATGAATTTGCACGCAAACGATGTCTGGAAGTGTACAGAAAAGCCTTAAGCTCATAGGTGTGAGTGCACAGACGGGAGGCATTTGCTGATGTATTACGTGGGGATTATAAAAAATGTTAAGTTTTAGAGGCATAAGCATATTATTTCCCGACATTTGTCGTTTCTGGTAAACTTTATATGTTTAATTTTGCACCATGATAAGAAGACTGTTTCCGCTCATTATATTAGCTTTGGTTCTTAGCTCCTGCAGCAAGTATCAGAAACTTGTGAAAAGTACCGACAATGAAAAGAAATATGAGATGGCAATCGGGTATTTCGAAGATAAGGACTACTACAGGGCAATACAGCTATTTGACCAGTTATTGCCGTTTTACAGGGGAACCGACAAGGCAGAGAAGATTGCTTTTTACTACGCATATGCGCATTATGAGCAGGAAGATTACATTCTGGCCAGCTATTATTTTAAGCAGTTTGCAACCAATTATCCAAAGAGTCCGAATGCCGAGGAAGCAGCTTTTTTAAGTGCCTATTGCAACTATTTAGATTCACCGCCACCGAGTCTTGACCAACAGGTAACACTCGATGCCATTCAGGGTCTTCAGTTGTTTATAAACCAGCGCCCAAACAGTTCGCGGGTGGCCAAAGCCAATGAACTGATTGACGAATTAAGGCAAAAGCTTGAAACCAAATCCTTTAACATTGCAACACTTTATTTCAGGATGGAGGATTACAAAGCAGCCATCATCAACTTTAAAAATCTGATAAAGGATTATCCTGATACCAAATACAGAGAAACCGCTATGTTTAACATTGCTAAGGCCTCTTATTACTATGCTGAGAAGAGCTTTGCAAACAAGCAGCAGGAGAGATTTCAGGCTACTGCCGATGCACTCGACAACTTTATTGCAAGTTATCCGAACTCTCAGTATCTGAAGGAAGTTCAACAGTTAAAAAAGGATACAGACCGTAAATTAGGAAATATTACATCATTATAAACAGAAATATGGATTACAAAAAATCAAAGAGTGACACCCTGGCAGTTACGCGCAACATTCATGAATTAATGGCGCCAACCAATAATATTTATGAAACTGTTGCCATACTTTCTAAGAGAGCAAACCAGATAGCTGCTGAGGTAAAGGAAGAATTGCATTCTAAGATCTCTGAATTCGCTGTGCCGGGTGATAATCTGGAAGAAGTATTTGAGAATCGTGAGCAGATTGAAATTGCAAAAGGTTATGAAAATCTGCCCAAACCAACTCTGGTAGCTATTCAGGAGTACTTAAAGGGACAGATTCATTTCCGCAATCCAATAAAAGAAGCCTCAGAAGATCAATTCTAAAGGCATGTTATCAGGCAAGCATATTCTGTTAGGCGTAACCGGTAGCATTGCTGCCTATAAAGCTCCGCTGCTGGTTAGATTGCTGGTAAAAGAAGGCGCAAAGGTAAAAGTTGTGATGACACCCTGCGCTACCGATTTTGTAACACCGCTTACATTGTCGACCGTATCGCAGCAACCGGTGTTGCTTGAACCCTACAATAAGACCGATGGTAGCTGGCATAGCCACGTAGAGTGGGGCAGATGGGCCGATCTATTCATAATTGCCCCTGCCTCTGCAAACACGCTGGCCAAAATGGCAAACGGAATTGCAGATAACCTTCTTACAACCTGTTACCTTTCGGCTAAATGTCCGGTATTTTTTGCACCGGCAATGGATCTTGACATGTACAGGCATCCGACAACGGCAAAAAACGTTTCCATACTTGAATCGTACGGAAACAGGGTTATTCAGCCCCAAACGGGCGAACTTGCCAGTGGACTAGTAGGAGCGGGCCGTATGGAAGAGCCTGAGGCTATGCTTGAAGTCATTAAAGAGTTCTTTGCTGCAGAAGAGACCGGTATGGTCGCTGCTGATCAAAAGCAGGACCTTGCCGGAAAAAGTGTGCTGATCACTGCAGGGCCTACCTACGAAGCTATTGACCCGGTGCGTTTTATCGGCAATTTTTCATCGGGTAAAATGGGGTTCGCTCTTGCGGAAGCAGCAGCAGCAAGAGGTGCAAATGTTACGCTTATTTCAGGCCCAGTTAGCCTGCCTGCCCCTTCAGAGGTAATAAAGTACCTGAAGGTTAACTCCGCCGCTGAAATGAACCGCGAAGTACAGGGTGTCTTTAAAGCATCGGATGTTACTATTATGGCCGCCGCAGTTGCTGATTATACTACGGAGTTTCCATCATCCGAAAAGATAAAGAAACAGGAAAGTCTTACCCTGACGCTGAAAAAAACGGTAGATATTCTGCAAACCCTTGGTGCTGCTAAACAGCCGGGGCAGTTTCTGGTGGGCTTTGCTCTTGAAACACAGAACGAAAAACAGTATGCAGCTACGAAACTGCATACTAAAAACCTCGACATGATCGTTCTTAATTCGCTTAATGATAAAGGTGCCGGGTTTGGTACGGATACCAATAAAGTGACCATGATGTTCCCTGACAATCAGGAATGCACCACCGGTACACTGCCAAAAAGCGATATTGCCGGTATCATTTTAGATGAAATTAGTAAGAGGTTATTATAAGCTAACGCAATAACAAGAATGAAATTTATCTATAGTCTAATACTGTTTTGTTGTTTATTTACAATAGGTTACAGCCAGGAATTTAATGTTGTTGTTCAGGTAACCTCTCCGCAGGTTGAGGGGACTGAAAAAAAGGTCTTCGAGACTTTGCAGCAGGAGCTGAATGACTTTGTGAACAACCGTAAATGGACTAATTATAGTTACAAGCCCGAAGAGCGCATTGAAGGCACTATACTCATAACGGTAAGTCAGCGGGTATCGAGCGATCAGTTCGTAGCCCGAATGAATGTTGCTTTGAGGCGCCCGGTATTCAATGCATCATACAATACCGCTTTGTTAAACTATATAGATAAGGATTTCGAGTTTACCTACGTTGAATATCAGCCGCTTGACTACAACGACAATGTTTTCACTTCGAATCTGACATCAACGATAGCCTATTATCTTTATGTTTTTCTGGGTCTGGATGGTGATACATTTGCAAGAATGGGTGGGGCGCAATACTATGAAAAAGCGCTTAATGTAGTAAACCTGGCACAGAATGCCCGTGAGAAAGGGTGGAAGTCGTTCGAAAACCAGAAAAACCGCTACTGGCTTATTGAGAATCTTACCAATCCAACCTACGCATCGGTAAGAGACGCATTATATAAGTATCACAGGTTAGGCCTCGATGTAATGAGCGACGATGTGGAACGTGGCAGGACATCAGTAAACGAAAGTCTTGAATTGCTGCGTAAAGCCAATCGCGAAAGACCGGGTTTATTCATTCTTCAGCTGTTTCTGGAAGCCAAGCGCGATGAGCTGATAAACATTTATTCGGGCGCTTCGCCTATGGATAAAACCACGGCTGTTAACGTACTGAAGGAAATAGATCCTTCGAGTGCAGCACGTTATCAGAAAATTCTGGAGGCTAAATAACTGCCCGCTGCCGCCTTACCAACGCCTTGCAAAACAGTGCAGGTGCCTTAATATCGATTTATTGTTAACTTTGCATAAAATTAGAAAGCAATGCTTTGCAGGTTAACTGTTACCAATTATGCCCTGATAGCTAATCTGGATATAGAGTTTGGTGAATCGTTTTCTGTTATTACCGGAGAGACCGGAGCCGGTAAATCTATTATACTTGGTGCATTGTCATTGATACTTGGCAGCAGAGCCGATAACCACAGCTTTCTTGATGACACAAAGAAGATCTGTGTAGAAGGAACGTTCGATATTTCGAAGTGCGATTTACTGAGTTTCTTTACGGATAACAACCTCGATTACGATACTAATTGCATTATAAGGCGTGAAATTACACCGCAAGGCAAATCGCGTGCTTTCATAAACGACACCCCGGTTAATCTGAACCAGTTAAAAGAGCTTACCGGCCGGTTAATTGATGTTCACTCGCAGCATCAGACCCTGCTTTTACGTGAAAACTCGTTCCAGCTATCGGTTATTGATACTATAGCCGATAATAAAAAAATACTCCACAGATATCAGGATACCTTTAAAAAATGGCAGTCTGCCCAGCAGCAGCTAACGGAGGTAAGAATATACAATGAGAAGGCTAAGGCCGAAATGGATTATCTCACATTTGTTGTGGATGAGTTTGAAAAAGCAGATCTGAAAGACGGGGAACAAGAGCAGTTAGAAGATGAGCTCGATGTTCAGTCGCATGCAGAAGACATAAAGACCCGATTGTTTCTTGCTTCTGATCTCCTTAACGGGGAAGAAGGAGGCATCCTGCGAAAGCTGAAAGAAGTAATTAATTCGATAAATTCAGCTTCACTGCACTATAATGAACTTAAAAGTGTGGTTTCGCGGCTCGAAAGTACGCTTCTGGAACTTAAGGATATTACGGACTTTGTGGAAGATGGTGCGGAGAGTATTAGTTTTGATCAGGAGCGGATGGATCAGATCAATGAAAGATTAAGTCTGATCTATAAGCTTCAGAAGAAACACAACACAAAGGATATAAAAGGGCTTCTTGACCTGTATACTGCACATCAGAAGAAAATGGACGAAGTTCAGTCGTCGGATGATAAGCTTACTGCCCTGGAAAAAGAGCTTGAACGATTGAACGGAGAACTGGTGGCCGCAGCGAAAGAATTAACCGGTTCGCGACAAAAGGTTGCGGGTTTCATAGAGAAGAATATTACCGACACTATTGCACAGTTGGGTATTAAAAACGGAGCGTTTAAGATTGCCTGGTTCAGTCTCGACAAACCTTCGAAGTCTGGTACAGACGAGGTAAAGTTTTTGTTCTCGGCCAATAAAGGCATTGAACCTGGTGACATTGCGCACATTGCTTCCGGTGGTGAACTTTCGCGGATTATGCTGGCAGTGAAGTCGCTTATTTCCGTTAACAATCTGTTGCCTACCATCGTTTTTGATGAAATTGATACTGGTATCAGTGGCGATATTGCAGGAAAAGTTGGTAATATACTCCGCAGAATATCAGCAAACATGCAGGTAATAGCAATTACACACCTTCCGCAAATAGCTGCGCTTGCTGCAGACCACTACAAGGTTCGCAAGGAAACTGACGAAACGAGAACGTGGACAGAGATAAGTAAACTGCAGCAGGACGAAAGAATTGATGAGCTGACCCTGATGATAAGCGGCAATAATCAATCGCAGGGAGCGCGAAATGCAGCCATAGAGTTGATTAACAGTGCTGCACATTAAAAAAAACTAGTATATTTGAATATTAACTTAACTAATTTAATATGGCGTACAATCTGTTAAAAGGCAAGAAGGGTATAATTTTCGGCGCCCTCAACAGCAATTCCATTGCATGGAAAGTTGCTGAAAGAGCCCATGAAGAAGGAGCACAGTTGGTTCTAACCAATACCCCGATTGCTATAAGAATGGGTGAACTTGATGAATTGTCTAAAAGCACGGGCAGTTTAATGATTGCTGCCGATGCAACCAGTGTGGCAGATCTTGAGAATTTATTCGTGAAATCTATGGAGCACTTTAACGGACAAATAGATTTTGTTCTTCATTCAATTGGGATGTCACCAAACGTAAGAAAGAAAATACCTTACGATGATTTGAATTATGATTTCTTTGCTAAGACTCTCGACATTTCTGCTTTGTCGTTTCATAAAATGATACAGACAGCGAAGAAACTTGATGCCGTCTCTGAATGGGGTTCCATTATAGCGCTGTCATACATAGCGGCTCAGCGTACACTTTATGAATATAATGATATGGCCGACGCCAAAGCGGTGCTGGAATCTATTGCACGAAGCTTTGGATACATTTATGGCCGTGAAAAACATGTACGCATAAACACTATTTCGCAATCACCTACACCAACAACTGCAGGTCAGGGCGTTAAGGGTTTTAATGCACTGATGGATTTTACTGAACGTATGTCGCCACTTGGAAATGCAACAGCCGATGAGTGTGCTGATTACTGCATTACACTGTTCTCTGATCTTACAAAGAAAATAACCATGCAGAATTTATTCCACGACGGAGGTTTCAGCAGCATGGGTATGAGTGCCCGGGCAATGACACAGTACAATAAAAGCCTGGAGTGTAAAGAGTGTCATGAGAATCCATTAAATGCAGATTTTTAAGTTTGCTTGTTCACTTCAATGTTATATTTTTGTAAACGGTTACTGCTCGGGTCAGATAACCGCAAAAGATTAGCGTACATCACATTGCGTTCCATAAACACACAATTTATCTATGAGTTTTAAAATTATTGTGCTTGCCAAGCAGGTACCTGATACCAGGAATGTGGGTAAGGATGCCATGAAGGCTGACGGCACCGTTAACAGGGCAGCATTGCCTGCAATTTTCAATCCAGAGGACTTAAATGCACTTGAACTTGCGCTGCGCATAAAAGATAAGATGGACAACTGCGAGGTTATAGTCCTTACAATGGGTCCGTTCAGGGCTGCCGAGATAATTCGCGAAGCAATGTATCGTGGTGCCGACAGAGGGTATCTGATTACTGACCGTAAGTTTGCAGGCAGTGACACACTGGCAACTTCTTATGCTATTTCACTGGCGGTTAAGAAACTTGCACCGTTCCATCTGGTAATTTCAGGCCGTCAGGCTATTGATGGGGATACAGCCCAGGTAGGTCCTCAA
The DNA here is from genome assembly GCA_964643225.1 of uncultured Lentimicrobium sp. Lineage (GTDB taxonomy): Bacteria > Bacteroidota > Bacteroidia > Bacteroidales > Lentimicrobiaceae > Lentimicrobium. The sequence goes on from CAZXQT010000001.1 coordinate 85,378, forward strand.
ACCGCTGAAAAGCTGAGTATTCCACAGATTACCTACGCCGAAGATGTGTTGGAGGTTACCGATAAACACATTACAATAAAAAGGCGTGTCGAAAGAGGAGTGGAGGTTGTTAAGAGTGCTTTCCCGGTAGCTGTTACTGTACACAGTTCGGCTCCGGCCTGCAGGCAAAGAGCTGCCAAACTGCTGATGAAATTTAAGCACGCCCGTACTGTTACTGAGTTACAGAATGAAACAAAAGACTACACAGAACTTTATAACCTCAGGCCATACCTGCAATTGGATGAGTGGACAGTTGACGATTTGCATGCAGAAGTTGCCTTACTTGGTCTTTCAGGATCACCTACAAAGGTTAAAAAGATTGAGAATGTAGTATTCCAGTCGAAGGATTCAAAAGTTCTTACCTCTAGCGATGCCGACATCGACAGCCTGATGCAGGAGCTTATCAACAGTCATGTAATTGGTTAATTCTTTAACTCTAAAACCTAGAAAACAGTGAATAACATATTTGTATATTGCGAGGTAACAGAAGAAAAAACAATTGCTGACGTAAGTCTTGAACTGTTATCAAAAGCCCATAAACTGGCAGGTGAACTTCAGGTAAAACTGGAAGCTGTTATTATTGGCACCGATATTAAAGGAATTGAAAAACAGGTGTTCCCGTATGAAGTAGACAAGGTGCACATTGCTGACGCACCTAAGTTATTTCCTTATACCACATTGCCACATGCTACGTTAATAATAGATCTTTTTAAGAAAGAGCATCCCGAAGTAGCTTTGTTCGGAGCAACATCCATAGGTCGCGATCTGGCACCACGTATAGCATCTGCAATGCGTTGTGGTCTCACAGCCGACTGTACAAGCCTCGAAATAGGCGATCACTTCGAAAACAAAACACAAACAGAGTATAAGAACCTGCTTTATCAGATTCGCCCGGCCTTTGGCGGAAACATTATTGCCACGATCATAAATCCTGAAACACGTCCTCAAATGGCGACCGTACGTGAAGGCGTTATGAAAAAAGAGGTATTTAATGAAAATCACAAAGGTATAGTTGAGCCAATGGATTTGAGTGTGCTTACCGATGCTGATTTCGTTGTGGAAATACTGGAGCGTCATATGGAGCAAAGCAAAATCAACATTAAAAACTCACAGGTTATCATTGCCGGTGGTTATGGTGTTGGTTCAAGGGAGAACTTCCAGTTGCTTTATGACCTCGCCGAAGTATTGGGCGCACAGGTTGGAGCTTCAAGAGCAGCGGTTGATGCCGGGTTTGTGGAGCATGAGCGTCAGATTGGACAAACAGGTATTACAGTTCGTCCGAAACTTTATATAGCATGCGGAATATCAGGAGCTGTTCAGCACAGAGCAGGTATGGACCAGAGTGCTCAGATAATTTCCATTAATACCGATATTAATGCACCAATCAACCATATAGCTGATTATTCAATTATCGGCAGCATAACCGATGTGATACCAAAAATGATTAAGTATTACAAGGCTAATTCAAAATAGTGAAGCATTAAGAAGCAACAAAAAGAACTTATCAGATGGCTAACTTTTATTTAGATAACGAAAACCTGAAATTCCATCTTACTCATCCGTTAATGGAGAAAATTGTAAGATTAAAGGAAAAGGATTACATAGAGAAAGATCAATACGATTTTGCTCCACGCGATTTTGAAGATGCAATTGACAGCTACGATAAAGTACTGGAGATCATTGGTGAGATTTCAGGAGACATAATCGGCCCCAACGCAGAAGGCGTGGATCACGAAGGTCCAAAGCTAATTGACAATGAAGTTAAGTATGCTCCGGGAACAGTAGACAATTTGCAGGCTCTGACCAAAGCAGGTCTGTTTGGCATGTCACTTCCACGGGAATATGACGGCTTGAATTTCCCGATGGTTCCTTATGTTATGGCTGCCGAGATCGTTTCTCGTGCCGATGCCGGTTTTGCCAACATTTGGGGATTGCAGGATTGTGCTGAAACAATTCATGAATTCGGTTCGGAAGAAATTAAAAAGGAGTATTTACCCCGCATTAACAAGGGAGCTACTGCAGCAATGGACTTAACAGAGCCAGATGCAGGAAGCGATCTACAAGCAGTGCAGCTTAAAGCTACTTTCAATGCTGCTGAAGGAATTTGGTATCTTGACGGAGTAAAGCGCTTCATCACCAATGGTGATGCAGATATTTCTCTTGTACTGGCCCGTTCAGAAGCTAATACCTCTGATGCCCGCGGTCTTTCATTGTTTGTCTACGACAGAACCAGCCAGGCAGTAAAAATCAGGCGTATAGAAAATAAACTGGGCATTAAAGGCTCACCCACATGTGAGCTTGTGTTTAAAAATGCTCCGGCTAAATTGATTGGCGATACCAAGCTGGGCCTCATTAAGTATGTAATGTCGCTTATGAATTCAGCGCGATTAGGGGTAGGTGCCCAATCGGTTGGTATTGCAGAAGCCGCCCTGCGCGAAGCACACAAATACGCCGAAGAGCGCGAACAGTTTGGTAAAGCAATTATTCAGTACCCTGCTGTATACGAGCTGTTAACAAATATGCGCGTTAAAACGGATGCTATTCGTTCTATTCTGTACGAAACCGCCCGATTTGTAGATGTATACAAAGCCTATACTTTCATAAGTCATGACCGTAAGCTGGATGCTGCAGAGCGCGACGATTTCAAACATTATCTTAAACTGGCTGATGTGTTCACGCCGTTACTTAAACTCATCTCGAGCGAATACTGCAATCAGATAGCTTACGATGCTCTTCAGATTCACGGGGGCACAGGCTATATGAAGGATTTCCCGGTAGAGCGTATTTACCGCGACGCCCGTATTACAACAATTTACGAGGGAACTTCACAGTTACAGGTTGTTGCTGCAATTCGTGGTGTTGTTAATGGAGTGTATATGAAGGCAATTCAGAGTTATCTCGAAGCTCCAGTTAAACCGGAGCTGCAATACCTGAAAGCAACACTCGTAAAAATGACCGATCAGTTTGGCAAGGTTATTGAGAAAGTTAACGAACAGGACGACAACGAGTTCCTTGATTTTCATGCCCGTCGTTTAGTAGAAATGGCCGGTAACATTATTATTGGTTGTTTGTTATTACATGATGCAAACCGTAATGATGCCTATGCTAAGTCTGCTGAAATATTTATCAGAATCGGCAGGGCTGAAAACATTGCTAAAGTTAGTATGATAAACCAAAGTCATCCCAAGGACTTAGGTGCATACAAGATGTAGGAAGCTTCTGTTCTTACAGATTGTTTGATTCATAAACTTGGGGATTTATAAACCTTTCTAACTACTTGCAAAAAAAAGCGCTGACTCAAAAGATCAGCGCTTTTTTTAGTGTAAAATTTTGCAAACTATATTAATTACATTTCCATCGATTATTTTCTATTTTGGCAATATTTATTAGTTTTTGCCCTCTATCCAGTTAATGATTCTTTCTGAATCAGGCTTTTCTCTTGGTGGTACAACATCCACTAAAGTGCCATTCTCATCTATGAGATATTTCTGAAAGTTCCAGGATACCTCAGAGTCCATCTTTCCGTTTTTTGATTTCTCTGTTAACCAGCTGTAGATAGGGGCCTGGTCTTTACCCTTTACCGAAATTTTATCCATCATAGGAAATGTAACGCCATAATTGATTTCGCAAAACTCAGCGATTTCTTCATTTGTACCTGGTTCCTGGTTCATAAAGTTATTTGCCGGAAATCCCATAACAACAAATCCGTTATCTTTATACTTCTTGTACAGAGCTTCCAGGTCTTTATACTGTGGAGTTAATCCACACTTTGATGCAGTATTAACAACAAGCACTTTTTTCCCCTTCAGGGTCGACATATCAAAATCTTCGCCAGTTAATGTCTTTACCTTAAATGCATGTATGGAGTTTTGAGCACTCATTGTCATCACTATACTTATTAAAATGGTTACAAGGACTAATCGTTTCATGGTAATTTATTGACTATTTATTAGCTATTTATCGACTTTAAACAGATACGTCCTTCAAATGTTCACTTCCTGACTATATCAAACACCCGGGTTAAATAATGATCAGGTTTTTGATTACTTTTGCCGGCATGGAGTTGCTAAGAAAGTATCTGTATAAAAGAATTGGTTATCAGCAACTTACTGCCAATGAAAACCATACTTTTAAATTACATCTGGCTTATTCTGTTACCGAGGGCAAAGTAGCCGGAATACTATCGCTCAATGAGTTTGTTTTTCTGAAAAGTCTTAAAGGCAGTTCTGTTGAGTTAAGCTTTCTCTTCCAGTTTAGTGTCATTATCTTTATTTTCCTGATTTTCATTTCAGAATGGATTAAAAGGATAAAGAATAAGAAGCGTCTTGTAAATGTAACAGGGATAGCAACCCGACTGCCTCTTGCGTTTCTTATCTTTTTTCCGACGGACAGCAGTCTGTTTACTTTTGATTCTGTATATCATCTGATTTTTCTGGCTATCTTCTTTATATACTATATGGGTAACCTGGTTATTTTCCCGATGATTAATCTGTTCCTTAAAAGCAATTACCGGCACGAACTGCTGGGCCCTTTATTTAGTTATGCTACACTTGCCGGGAAGATCGTATTACTTGTTTCTGCATTCATTTACGGAGCACTCCTCGACATTGACGGAACAGCATATCGCTGGGTGTTTATATTGGCAGCAATAAGTGGGATTTTGTCCACCATATTTCTATCTTCCATCAGATTTACTGAAACTGAAATCCATAAAGCAATAGATGGTTTCTGGCATTCTGTTAAAGAATCAGTTTCGAACATGCGGTCTATTCTCAGGAACAATCTGCCATTCAGACATTTTGAATGGGGATTCATGTTCTATGGTCTGGCTTTTATGAGTACAACAACCGTTATAACCATATTTTTCGAAAAATACCTTCAACTGAATTACCTTGGTGTTGCTACCTATAAAAACATTTACAATATACTTTCTTTGTTTCTGATACCTTATTTTGGTAGTAAATTATCGAAAATAGACCCCCGGAAATTTGCTGCAATTACATTTAGCTCCATCGGATTATTTCTCATAAGTCTGGTATTGACCTATTATTTCCCTCAGTTTATCACCATTGGAGGCATAAAACTGTATTTTGGCATGATTCCGTATCTGCTCTTTCACAGCATTTTTGCAGCAACGATGTCACTGTTATGGAGTATTGGGTCGGCCTATTTCTGTAAGCCTTCAGAAGCTGCTGATTATCAATCTGTGCACCTGTTCCTTACAAGTGCCCGATCGGTTGTTGCACCAATCTTAGGAGTATTGTTCTATGAATGGTATGGATTTGTTTTTACTTTTACGCTAGGTGCTTTTCTTCTATTGATTGCAGTGGGGATAATGATATGGTCGTACAAATACAATTCAAGTCATAAATTGTCTAAACAGCCGATATGAACACTATTTCTAAAACGGAAGAAGTTAAGAATGCCATAGAACAGAGCAAGGGCATTCTGGTGTACTTTTATAATGATGCATGCGCTCCATGCATAGCATTGAGGCCAAAAGTAGAGAACATGCTTAAGGAGGAATTCAGTAAAATGAACTCTTTACTCATAAACGCTGCCCAATATCCTGAATTAGCTGCATCATACAATGTTTTCGCCAGCCCTACGATACTTGTCTTCTTTGAAGGAGTGGAATATTTTAGAGTAAGCAAATATATTTCGGTTCCCGAAATGGCAGTTAGAATAGACAGGTATTACAGTTTGTTGTTTGGCTGAATAAAAAAAACCTCCATTTAGATAATGAAGGTTTTTAAGTAGTGTGTGTGCACTAAAAATCAGTTTAAAATGTGTACTGCCTTTATAAGGTCTTTACCCATTTCAATAGCCTTTTCATTTTCAGGTATCAGATTATGATGTCTTACCGGAAGTGATTTTTCAAGTCCTTTGTGAATAAACTCACCGTTTACAACAGGTTTGATCTTAAGGAACCCACCAAGGACTATCATGTTAAATACTTTGTTAAGTCCCATCTTACCAGCTTCATCAGTAGCTTCAACGCTGTATACGTTTATATCTTTTCTGGTAGGATGACGCGTGATACCATTTGGATCATATATCAGTAAACCGCCCGGCTTCACGCTATTCTCAAACTTATCCATTGATTGCTGATTGAGAATGATTGCAGTATCAAAACTACTCAGGATTGGAGAACTAATACGTTCATCACTGATGATAACAGTAACGTTAGCAGTACCACCGCGCATTTCAGGGCCATAGGAGGGCATCCAGCTAACTTCTTTATTACCCATTACGCCAGAATAGGCGAGGATTTTTCCCATAGACAGAACACCTTGTCCACCAAAGCCTGCAATTAAAATTTCTTCAGTCATAGCTTTACGTATTAATTTTTAATCCTCATTTACTTTAATATCGCCCAATGGGTAGAATGGGAACATGTTATCTACCATCCACTGGTTTGCCTGATTTGGAGTCATTTTCCAGCCTGAATTACAGTTCGAAACGATCTCAACAAATGATAGACCTTTTTTCAGTTTCTGGTTTTCAAATGCTTTGCGAACTGCTTTCTTGGCTTTACGAACGTTTGCCGGAGTATGCACAGCCTGGCGGGTTACATAAATGGTACCTGGTAACTGGGCAACCAGCTCAGTCATTTTAATTGGATTTCCCATGGAATGCACATCGCGGCCGTAAGGAGAAGTAGATGACTTCATGCCGGGTAGGGTAGTAGGTGCCATCTGACCTCCTGTCATCCCATAAATGCCATTATTGATAAATATAATGGTGATATTTTCACCCCTGTTGCATGCGTGGATTGTCTCAGCAGTTCCAATAGCTGCAAGATCGCCATCACCCTGATAGGTAAAGACAAATTTTTCAGGCATCAGACGTTTTACAGCGGTAGCTAATGCCGGTGCACGGCCATGAGCTGCCTGTTGCATATCTATGTTCATAAATTCGTAAGCAAGTACAGAACATCCAACCGGTGCAATACCAATTGTTTGATCCTGAATACCCATTTCCTCCAAAACTTCCATTATTATGCGGTGAGCCGTTCCATGTCCGCAACCTGGACAGTAACTCATAACCTTGTCAGTTAACAGCTCCGTTCTCTTGTATACTATATTCTCAGGTTGGCGAATATCAGCTTTTGTGATTGTATCCATTTCTTATCCTCCAATAATTTTTTGCTCTAATGCCTCAACGATTTCAACTGGTGAAGGTATAACACCACCCATACGACCGAAATGCTCAACTTTTACGCGGCAACCAACAGCAAGACGAACATCTTCAACCATTTGACCGGCGCTCATTTCTACTGCCATGAATCCTTTTACTCTGTTGGCTAGTTCAGAAATTATCTTAGTTGGGAAGGGGAAAAGTGTAATCGGACGCAATAATCCAACTTTAATACCCTTACTTCTTGCAATGTCAACAGCTTTTTGGCTTAAACGTGCGCTGGTTCCGTATGCAACAATAATATATTCAGCATCATCACAGTTTATTAATTCAAACCTGGTTTCGTTCTCTTCAATAAGTCTGTATTTGGCCTGCAGATGTATATTATGTTGTTCCTGAACATGCGAATCAAGGTTCAGAGATGTAATTATGTTACGCTCTCTGTCGGCAGTTTTACCAATGGTTGCCCAGGGAGTGTTTTTCTTAATATCTTCTTCAGTAAAACGTGGTCTTTGCTCATCAAGTTCTACCTTTTCCATCATCTGACCGATAGCACCATCCGAAAGGATCAGTACCGGATTACGGTATTTAAACGCGAGATCAAACGACAAAGCAGCAAAGTCAGCCATTTCCTGAACAGAAGCAGGCGCAAGAACAATCAATCTATAGTCACCATGCCCACCACCTTTTGTTGATTGGAAATAGTCACTTTGCGAAGGTTGGATCGTTCCTAAACCTGGGCCTCCACGAACGGCGTTCAGAATAACGCAGGGTAATTCAGCACCAGCTATGTAAGAGATACCTTCTTGTTTAAGACTCATACCAGGACTAGAGGATGAAGTGAGCACCCGTTTTCCGCAAGATGCACCACCATATACCATGTTAATGGCAGCAACTTCACTTTCTGCCTGAAGTACAACCATGCCGGTTCTTTCATGAGGTTTTTCAGCCATGAGGTATTCCATGACTTCTGATTGTGGCGTAATTGGATAACCAAAGTAACCATCGGCACCAGCTCTTATGGCTGCTTCAGCAAAGGCCTCATTGCCTTTCATTAATCTTAACTCTCTCATACTTTGTCAGTAATTTAAATTCTTAACCGATTCTTTTTCTGTAAACTGTAATAACTCCATCTGGGCAAACAACTGCACAATTAGAGCAACCTATACATTCTTCATTTACAGATTCGACATATTTATATCCCTTACCGTTGACATTATTAGACACTCCAATTACGTCATTTGGACAGGCAGGTATACAAACCTGGCAACCTTTGCATTTTTCAATGTCGATTACGATATCACCTTGAACTTTTGCCATGATATTCAGTATTTATTTAGTGAATTCAGGCAACGAAATTACTCAATATTTATCATTCACACTTCAAATCTGAGGCTTTTTTTAATGTTTGCTGCCTTATTTAAAACAATTATAAACAGTGCAATGCAGATTTTTCAATCGATTGCTGAATATCCTTTAAATATCGTGTTTCAATAAAGTCCAATATATATACATATCGAGCATAATCGATACGTGACCCTCTTATACCACCTTTATTGAAGCAGTTTGTTACCTTAAATTTTCAAGAAACAATGCAACGGCATTTAGCTTGATAAGCAAGAATCATTTACCAAAGCATGGTGTTTATGGAATTTCCTCAAACGATCTTCGAGGTCTGGAAACTGTGAAGGGTGAATTAATGAAACGCACGCTCTTAAACCTTCCAGTCTTGTGCTACCTGTTATAGCAAGAGATATTGCACTTATGCCGTAATAGAGCAGTTCCTCTATTAGTTCTTCCCCTGTAAATCCATCGTATGCAATCGTGAAATAGAATCCATCGGCAACCGGTTTATCGATGTCTTTGTCGTAAACTATATGAAAACCGTTTTCAGTAAACATTCTCTTCATCTCATGCGCTTTATCAGCATACACTTTAACATCGTTAATAAAGTTGTGTGTGCCATCATTAGCTGCTTTCAACATAGCTGCAAGGGCATACTGTGCTGAATGCGAAGTACCTGAACTCAGTGCGTATACGGTGCCAAATACCATAGCTCTGCCAAAGATATCGCTGCTATAATGTTTAAGCAGGTTAGCCGATTTTCTGTTGAACAACTCGTTCGATATTACCATCATACCTATGCGCTGTCCTGCATAGCTGAATACTTTGGAACTGGATATAAAAAGAATGAAGTTCTTAGTATATCTGGCTACAGTCGGCTGGAATGGTGCAACGCCGGGTACAGAATAATCTTTTCTGAAATCCATTCCAAAATACGCCAGATCTTCACAAATTATAACATCGTACTTATTGGCCAGTTCTCCGATTATCTGTAATTCTTCTTCTGTGAAACAGATCCATGACGGATTGTTAGGATTAGAGTAAAGAACAGAGTGAATCTTTCCGGTCTTGAAATATGATTCCAGTTTGTCCCTGAGTTTTTCACCTCTGAAATCATAAACATCAAAACTCTCAAACTTTTGTCCTAAAACTTTATGCTGTTGCTTATGTACCGGAAAGCCAGGGTCTATAAATAAGGTTGTATCTCTGCCTTCGGTTAATCTGCTAAGTGTTAAAAATGCTGCAAAGCTGCCTTGCATACTACCAACGGTTGGTATACACGATTCGGTACTCACTTCAATATCAAGAAAGTTCTTAACAAAGCGGGATATCTCAATTTTTAATTGTGGGTGACCTTCAATATCAGGGTACAAAGCAGATACCCCACTCTTTAGTGCCTCAATCTCTGCATCAACACCAATAGAAGGAGGATTAAGTCCGGGTATGCCCATTTCCATTCGGATGAATTTCTTACCTGTCTGTTTTTCAATGAGATCTATAATTTTCTTAATCTCTCGAATACTGGCCTTCCCTATACTGGGCAGGTTAATTTTTTCCTTTACGGAATTAACAATCTCGTAATTAATTGGAGTCTCGTTTCTAAAATGTTCCTTCATGATATGCTGATTATAAGTTATTCAAAGCTTATAGGTTAGGCTGTATTAATTACTTACAGGTAGAATTTATTGTGCGCTGCAAGTTAGATAATTTAAATTAAACCAGGGTTAGCAATTGTGCCGGATCGTCTTTATTAGTTTTCTATTAGTTCTTTTTTAGTTCCTTACCGACTTTTCAGAGATGCAATCGCAAGAATTAATCCAAGGGCAATTCCTAGTAGAGCAGCAAAAAGCACCTGAAAATCTGCAGGAAGTAAGAATGTTATGGTGTGAGCGGGATACCAGAAAAATGGAATGGTTTTCTTAAATACAAAGTTCCACTGTATATCCCAGCGCAGGTTTTTTAAAATTTCAACAACTTTAACTGGGGTGAAGAATCCCGCTAACCTTCCGCCTGTATCCTGAATATGAGTATCGGTTATTTTATGCGTAGTCATCATTATCGGGGCATAGATGGTATTCATGAGAACGCTTATTGTAAATGCTACCAAAACCTTATGTACTGAAAAATCTCCTTTATATGCTGATAATGAATCATTCATGCCCAAAAAGTGAAGCAAATCAATTGCACCGGCAGTAAATATTACAAATGCCATTTTAATTGTGATACCCAGTATTCCCCATACAATTGCTCTTGGAAGTACACCAAATCCCGGTTTATTATAGGCCCCTGACTTGATTCGCAAACCTATCATTTCGCCCATGGTTGCAAGGATGGCAAATTTCAGAAAACTCATTATTAATCCATGGTCTCTGTTAAATGAAACATACCAGTTATAGATTTGCTCATTCAAAATAAATGGCAAAAAGAGAATCAGAACAAAAACGATAAAATAGAAATCACTCCGTTTCATTGTTATTACCTGGGCTTTAATAGGTTAAAAGGAATAAAAGTGCATTTTAAAAATACAGCAATTAGTGTACAAAGGTAGAACTTTAAAACCGGCATCAAAATTTGAAGACCATTAAAAGTTGAATGTTTTTTTAGCATAAAAACATTCAACTTACGGGCAAAGATGTTATAATAATTACTACTTTTGTACCCTTTTTACAGAATAATATGATCAATATAACATTACCTGATAACAGTGTTCGCCAATATCCTGAAGGAACAAATGCTCTCGAAATAGCCCGGAGTATAAGTGAAGGGTTAGCCCGTAATGTCCTGTCAGCAACAGTTAACGGCGAAATATGGGATGCTACCCGTCCTATTCACAATGATGTCAGCCTCAAGCTAAATACCTGGGACACAGAAGAAGGCAAATATACTATGTGGCATTCGTCGGCACATATTCTTGCAGAAGCAGTGGAACAGTTATATCCGGGAGTTAAATTTGGTATTGGCCCCGCAATAGAAAATGGCTTTTATTACGATATGGATTTCGGCGACAGACAAATATCTGCCGAAGACTTAAAAGCCATTGAAGACAGAATGCTTGAAATAGCGCGCGAAAAGCAACACTTTATCCGCAAAGAAATTTCGAAAGATCAGGCATTATCCTACTTCACTGATAAACAAGATGAGTACAAGATAGAATTAATAAGAGACCTGGAAGATGGAACAATAACGTTCTATGAATCAGGTACCTTTACCGATCTCTGCCGTGGTCCTCATTTACCTGATACGAGCACCATTAAGGCTGTAAAGTTGCTTAATATTGCTGGCGCATACTGGCGCGGAGATGAGAAACGCAAGCAACTAACCCGTATCTATGGGATCACATTTCCAAAACAAAAAGAGCTAACAGATTACCTTCTGCTTCTGGAAGAAGCAAAAAAACGAGATCATAGAAAACTTGGTAAGGAACTCGAACTGTTTACTTTCTCCCAAAAAGTGGGACAGGGATTACCATTATGGTTGCCTAAAGGAGCAATGCTTCGCGAACGTCTTGAACGATTCCTGAAAAATGTTCAGCAGAAAGCCGGATATCTGCCAGTCATCACACCACATATAGGTAATGTGGAGCTGTATAAAACTTCCGGCCATTTTCAAAAATACGGTAAAGATAGTTTTCAACCGATTGATACTCCTATTGAAGGCGAACAGTTTATGCTTAAACCAATGAACTGTCCTCACCACTGCGAGATTTTTGCATCTAAACCAAGGTCATATAAAGACTTACCTCTGCGACTTGCCGAGTTTGGAACTGTTTATCGTTATGAACAAAGTGGTGAACTGCATGGGCTCACTAGAGTAAGGGGATTTACACAAGATGATGCGCATTTGTTCTGTATGCCTGAACAAATTAAAGCCGAGTTTATTTCAGTTATCAATATAGTTCTGCACATTTTTAAAACTCTGAACTTTAATGATTACACTGCTCAGATTTCACTGCGTGATCCAAATAATAAGGAAAAATACATTGGAAGTGAGGAAAACTGGAATAAGGCCGAACAAGGCATCATAGAAGCTGTTGAAGAAGCAGGTCTAAACGCTGTTGTGGAATATGGCGAGGCTGCATTTTATGGCCCCAAACTTGACTTCATGGTTAAGGATGCTTTAGGTCGTAAATGGCAACTGGGTACTATACAGGTAGATTATAATTTACCTGAGCGATTTGAATTGGAATATATAGGAAGTGATAATCAGAAGCACCGGCCGGTAATGATTCACAGAGCACCGTTTGGATCGATGGAACGATTTGTAGCTGTACTCATTGAACATACAGGTGGCAATTTCCCATTGTGGCTGAATCCTGAACAGGCTATTATATTGCCAATCAGTGAAAAATATATGGAATATTCTAAAAAACTTTCAGATATTCTAAATAATTACGAAATTCGCAGCCAAATTGATGAACGAAGCGAGAAAACCGGTCGTAAGATCAGAGATGCTGAAGTTCGGAAAATTCCTTTCATGCTTATCGTTGGCGAAAAAGAAGAAGCTGAAGGAACAGTTTCAGTTCGTCGTCACGGTACAGGTGATCTGGGGTCGATGACCATAGATGAGTTTGTGAACATTATCAATAAAGAAATTAACGAGGCCTTAAAATAAAGAACTGGCATCCAATATTAATTAATCAAGGAGGAATAGATATAGCAACGCCGTTTAGAAATCCGAAAGGTCCTAAGCCTATGCAGAAAAAGCAAGAGGACCCTCACCTGATTAACGAGAGAATCAAAGCTCCGGTAGTAAGGGTAGTTGGTGATAATGTTGAACAGGGTATTTACAATATTAAAGATGCCCTTGCAATTGCTCAAAAACTCGAACTTGATCTTGTTGAAATCTCTCCATCTGCAAATCCACCGGTTTGTAAAGTGACTGATTACAAAAAGTTCCTTTATGAACTAAAGAGGAAACAGAAAGAAATTAAAGCGAAATCAGCTAAGATTGTTGTTAAGGAGATTAGGTTAGGACCAAATACCGATGATCATGATTTCAACTTCAAACTTAAACACGCCATTAAGTTTTTAGAAGAAGGTGCAAAGGTAAAAGTAGAAGTGCTTTTTAGAGGACGAAGCATCGTATACAAGGATCAGGGAGAAATAAAGCTCTTACAATTTGCTTCTTTATTAGAGGACTATGGTAAGGTAGAAAAGCTCCCGTTGCTTGAAGGCAAGCGAATGATTATGATTATTGCTCCTAAAAAATAGAAAGTTTTTAATCTCAATATAAACCAAATTAACAAATCCAGTAATGCCAAAAATGAAGTCTAAATCCGCTGCCAAGAAAAGGTTTGATATAACCGGCACCGGTAAACTGAAAAGGAAGCATGCTTACAAAAGTCACATTCTGACTAAAAAATCAACTAAGCGTAAACGTAATTTAACTTACTCTACCATAGTTGATAAAGCAGATGCAAAAGTTGTAAGAGAAATGCTTCAGTAATTTTGTGTTAATCTAATTATTAACCCTTGCTTTCTGCCCCTAAGTGCTTACTTGTGAAAGATTAAGCCGCGAAAGTGAAAAACAATTAAAAAAATGCCAAGATCAGTAAACGCAGTTGCCTCAAGGGCACGCAGAAAAAAACTCCTCAAAGCCGTTAAAGGTCAGTTTGGTAGGAGAAAAAATGTTTGGACGGTAGCTAAAAATGCATACGAAAAAGGCATGGTGTATGCATACCGCGACAGACGTCAGAAAAAACGCAATTTCCGTAGTTTATGGATTACTCGTATTAACGCAGGTGTACGTGAATATAACATGTCATATTCTGCATTTATGGGTAAACTCAAACAAAAGAATATCAATTTAGACCGTAAGGTACTTGCCGACCTTGCTATGAATCATCCAACTACGTTTAAAGCAATAGTGGATGCTGTTAAATAATTAAGTGTTGAGTTTCAAAAACGTAAAAAATGCCGTCCTGACCGACGGCATTTTTTTTACTTCTTTTTACTTTTTTCCAGACTAAACTTAATAGGTATGTTGAACTGAACATCTACTGGCTTTCCTTTCTGCATTCCCGGCTTCCATTTAGGCATTCCTGTTACAACCCGCAAAGCTTCTTTATTAATTTCTTCATTAACTCCCCGTAATAGTTTAACATCACTGATGGATCCATCAGATCTGACAACGAAACTTACGTATACTGTACCTTCTATTTTATTTTTTACAGCATTTTCGGGATAAACTATATTGCTCGAAAGATATGCAGATCTCTCTGCTTCTCCTCCCGGAAATTCTGGCATCTTTTCAACTACAGCAAACACTGGTTGGTCTGTATCTACTACATCTGTTTCATGTTTAATATTTGATTCAAGATTACCGCCCTTGAAGGTAAAAGGATAATGCATCAGATATCTAACAGGCTTCCCTTTGTATTTGGCAGGCTCCCATCTCTGGATTTCTTTAAGCTTCCTTATTACAAAAGCATCTACCTCTTTATTAATGCTTTTGGTTATTTTAATTTCACCAGTGGTCCCATCAGTCTCTACATAAAAACTTGCAATCACAACTCCGTCCTCATATTTAAGCTCTTTATCTAATTTAAGCCACTTCAAGGCAACAACCGGAACTGGAGGTATGGTATCTTCACCAACGGCATTTTGATATGAATCTGGCAGCGTTAGGAAGTTCTGATCCCCATTCTTGCTTTGAACCATGTTAGCAGCTACCAATAGAATGGTGCATAAAAAGGAACAAGCCACTATTTTGGTAGTTCCAATGCGTTGCTTTTTAAAATGATGTAACATAAAAAGACGGTTTTTAATATTTAAACTAAATGTATTTGTGCTGTTAAAGACCAGGTAGTCAGTGTATCCAAAAGTACTGTTAAGTAATAAACTGCTGTATTCCATTAAATCGTGATGGTCTTTTAATACTGCCATATCGGCCTGGTATTCATGAACTTCTGATAAGAGTCGTCTGGTTAGATATAAAAACGGGTTAAACCATGATACAGCAGTTATAAAGTTGGCAATCAATCTGTCATAACTATGCCCTAACCTCACATGATTGTATTCATGTTTTATGATCAAATCAATATTGGGATGCTCCATTATTTCAGGAGAAACGAATACCCAGTGAAAGAATGAAAACGGACTTTTCACAGAATTATGCAATAGAACTTTTCCGTACTTAGTGCTAATGAATGTTGCATTTTTTCTCTTAAGATATAGTACTGTAATTGATGATATATAGATTATGAGCAATGCCCCTGCAACAATCATGTATAGATATTTCAAAAATTGGGCAAGGGTTAATGCATAGGCATTGTCTGAACTACTTATTTGTGCATTTACTGCGGACGGTTCAATATTTACCACATAAACAGGCAGGTAGGATGTATCTGAGCCGGCATTGCTAATGGGTAACAGAGGAATTAAAAGAGGTAGTACAAGAGTAGATAGTAAAAATACCCTCATAAGAGCAATACTGTTTATTTTCCGAATAATCAAATAATAAAATCCCAATAAGATCATGCTCGTTGCTACGGATTTTATAATATATAGGGTTAAATCAGTCATGACCTTTCTTGTTTTTTAATTCTTTCTCTATTAAGGTTTGTATCTCTTCAAGATCCTGGATCTTTAGATTAGAGTCATTAGCAAAAAAGGATACCATTTGATTAAATGAATTATTGAAATATCCTTTAACCAATTGTTTAAGCGAATGTCTGGAATAATCTTTTTTGCTGATTTTTGGATAGTAAATATGTGATTTACCGCTCTGATGATGCCCTACAAATCCCTTCTTTTCAAGAATTCGTATTATTGTGGAAACTGTATTATATGCTGGTTTCGGTTCAGGAAAATGCTTGAGAACATCAAGTACTACTCCTTGTTCAATTTCCCAAAGTATTTGCATTATCTGCTCCTCTGCTCTTGTTAACTCTTTCATGATATTGTAGCTTATTTTACTCCTCAATAAATAAACTAACATTTTAGTTTACATAGACAAATGTACAACTAAAGATTTAGTTTGTCAAGTGAAATAGTAAATTATTTTTAGAATAGGGGGGAAAGGATAAAAAATAGAGCCAGAATAACCGTTAAATTACAGGTAAAGGTTTATTTCTTATTACTGAGACTCTTTATTACAGATTTCATTTGTTCTGTTAATACTCGCTTGGCAATGATCTTTTTGTTTTCGTCAAGGAGGTACATTATCGGAGAGCTATGAACATCGTAAAGTTCTCTGAAGTCAGGAGTTACACTATAATATCCGTTTGTGTTGATCCAGTTTAGATTGTATTTATTGATATACTCTTTCATGTTTTTCCATGAGGTATCCATGCAGACACCATAAACTTCTAAGCCATAGATGCTTTTATATTCATCATAGAACTGTTTCAACAGGGGAGTTTCTTTCTTGCAATGGCCGCAGTCAGGATCCCAAAAATAAATCAAGGTAAATTTAGCTTTAATTGCATGCATCGAAACCGGAGATTGTAGTGTGTCCAGTAAGATCAGCTGGGGTGCTTCCTTTCCAATAAGAATTGGCCTTAAAGTATTTGCTTTCTTTACAAGGTTTTCTTTGACTGTGGGATTCATCCACGACATTCTTGGATCGTCATAATATGTATCAACAATATGCACAAATACAGCATCCTGTCCCATAATTTCAGATGATTCATACTTTATTGACAGATACCATATAAGATATTTGAATGCTTCCTTGCTATTTTTAGATAGGGTAAACAGTCTGTCAATTGCTTTATTTATAGAATCGGGTATTTGTGGAGTCAATCTGGTAAGGTAGAGCTCCACTTTATTGTGGATGATCGGCGTACGAATGGTTCTTTCATCCGACCAATCGGTATTCTCCCAGAATTTTAAACGATATTGCTTGTAAGTGAATAAAGAATCTGGTCTTCTGTTTGAAAGTATGGGTGCCTGAGGGAGATCCGGCTCCTGCAACATCTTTAGGAATATTGCAATAAACTTTCCATGATTGCTGTTGATTATGCCGTTTATTTCCCTCTTTACTTCATCATTAAGAATGTCGATCTGATTTGAAACTAACCTTGCCGAGTCGCTTGTCGGTTTTTGCCTTTTCAGTATTTGTTGGAGATGTGCAAGCTGTTTCTGCTTTGATGACAGGAATTCAATGTAATCAAAAAGTACTTTATTTTCATCAGCTAAAGCTGACTTGAGCACAGCAGGAGATTTTTGCATATCTCCGGTAATTTCCACTTTCTGATTACCGGCCACAATTACATCAAACAACTTATTTTTGTTTGAACCTGCAACAGTATACATCCCCTCAGGCAACAGAGAATCACCTTTAAATGTATAAGCATTCGATTTTTCTCTGAAAGCAGTATCCACAACAAACTGCTTATCGCCGATATAACTAGCCAGCACAAGCAGGCTGTCATTTAATCCGTTGAGCTTGATCGTTATTTTATAAGCTTTTTGAGCAAAGGCCGAAGATAATAAACAAAATAGCAGTAAAAATAAGAGAAAGGTTCTATTAGTATTCATAGAAATTACAGGGATTTGCATTCATCAAACAATACAAACTTACATAAAAATCAGCGAAAATATACTAATTTTGTTAAAAATGAATTCAATATGAAAGTTGTAAGCACATTCCTATTATTGTTTTTTGGCATATCCTGCATGGCTGACACGTTAGCATTACAGCAGCTGTTGGCGGAACGATCAAGGCAAGCAATGATTTACAAGCAGATAAGTGATTCGGCGGGGCTTAGCAACTTTGCCAGAATAATAATGCTTAAAAATCAGCTTCTTAAGGTCGCGACAATTGATGATGGAATCTTACAGCATGCATTACCCGTTTTAAAAGATGCCCAGGCAAAGGCCGATTCACTAAATCAGGCAAAATCTAAAATATCAAGCCTGGCTAACGAAAGAGACCGTCTGCACGAACGCACAAAAAATGACATGAACATGCTTTTGATTCTTAAAGCATCGGTTGCTTTGCTGCTTGTTGTAATATTATTCTTACTGTATGTAGTATTTTTCAAACGGAAATCTCAAAAAAGCATTCTTGATCAACAAAATACCATATTGCTTAATCTGGAACGAGAAAAACAAGAACTCGAAAGAGAGCTCAGCAAACTCAAAATTACTGAATTAAATATGCGGCAGGAGATTGATAAAAGCCGCCAGGCTATAGAAGAGAAGAACTATGTCTGGTCAGAGAAAGTTCGACAACTGGAAGAAGAAAATCTGAACCTGGCAAATAATTCAGCGATTTCTGCTTCGTCGGGCAATAATGTCGATATATCAGAGTACGAGATTCTTATAGAACAGTTTAAGATTGAACACGATCTACTTAACAGACAGGTTGATCAACTGAGGGTTGAACTTGAAGAGGCAAAAACAAAGAACGCCTCCATTATGAAAAAAATAGTTAAGCTTATTAATGACCTTTCAACTGTGAGCTCAGCAGAATAATCAGGGAGCCAGTCTTTCTTTTATCCATTTGTTGTTCTCCAGCCGAAATCTGATACGGTCATGAAGGCGAGATTCTCTTCCTTGCCAAAACTCTATGCTTTCAGGAATTAAAGCATAGCCTCCCCACCATGAAGGCCGTTCAATGGATACCTCACCATTTGATTCACTTTGCATCAACTCAATTTTCTTATGAGCAAATAGTTCTTCAAGGAAAGCCCTGTCGGGGATAACTGAACTTTGCGGAGATATGACGGCACCCAACCTGCTTTCTAATGGTCTGCTTTTAAAATAAGTATCTGATTCTTCGGGAGATAACTTATGAACAGAACCTTCCACACGTACCTGTCTTTCAAGTTCTTTCCAGAAAAATAAAATAGATGCAAATGGCATTGCTTCCAAGTGTTTGCCCTTGTTACTTTCATAATTTGTAAAGAAACGGAATTCATTGTCCGTACACTCTTTCAATAACACAACCCTGGAAGAAGGTTTTCCTTCATCATTGATAGTGGAAAGTACCATTGCTGTTGGTTCAGGAACTTGTGCATCAATAGCCTGATTAAGCCAGTACATGAAAAAATTCATTGGTTCATTGCCGGTATCTTCTTCTCTAAGCCTATGCAACAAATACTGTTTTCTGATATCTCCCAGATTCATCTGATTCTCTTTTGAGCGCAATAACATTTCTCAGCTTGTAAAGGTTTACAGGAATTTGTAAATTTGTATAAACAGCAGACCCAAACTACTTATGGTACAACTTAAGATCTTGGCACTATCAGCTATTTGTTTTTTAACAATATCAGCTGCAAGTCAATCCAGCGTTCAGAACGCATCTCCTGAAAATTATACAGAACAGATTACTAACGAGAGGATGGCCAAAGATGCTGAATTTCGTGACCCATTGGAATCTCCTTTAACAAAAGAAGACATTCAAAATTTTAAGGGCCTGCAATACTATGCAATTAACCCTGATTATCATGTAGTTGCGGATTTGATACTGGAGAATAAACCAGATACCATTTTAATGAAGACTACCACCGAAAGATTGCCTTTGTATATTATCTATGGTAAGGCACATTTTACAATTCAGGGTGTTAAAGATACTCTGACTGTATATCGCAATGTAGGTTTGATGACAAGAGAAGGGTATGAAGACTATTTGTTCGTGCCTTTTACGGATGAGACTTCAGGTGAAGAAAGTTACGGTGGAGGAAGATATATTGATTCCCGGATTACTAACGACGGCAAGATAATTCTAGACTTCAACCGATCGTATAACCCTTACTGTGCGTACAATAAAAAGTACAGCTGTCCCATACCACCCTCACATAACCATGTGGATATTATGATACCTGTGGGTGAGAAAAACTATCCTAAATAACAGATCGTTAAGCCCGAAACAGAAGATTCTCAGGTTCGAAACAGCAGATTGTAATGCCCGAAACGACAAATTGTAATGCCCGATACAACAGATTGTTATGCCTGCTGATGCTCAGGTCTTAACAGATCGTTGATTGTTTTTACCGGATTAAAAGTAATTACCGGCACTTCAACAAACACCGTAATCCAATCTGCCATTGCACCATTCCATAATCCCGGTAGTTCCTGTGCTTTAAGATCTCTTCCATCTTTTGATTTTTGTGAAATAAAACCGGTTGTGGGATCAATAAACTCACGTAGGTCAAATGCATTGCCTTCCCAGTCTTTCACTAGGCAAACCAGATCAACCGGATTAAAGTGTGTTGAGTTTTCAAAGATCGTTTTTTGCTGTGGGTTAGTAAAGTCAATTTGAGAAGATTCAACAATCTGTAAAGAAACTTCACCCAATTCATTTCGAACCCAGAAAGGACCACCACCCGGTTCTCCTTCATTTTTAACCATACCGCACAAACGAACCGGACGATTAAGTTTCGAGTACAGAGCATCTATTTTTTCCATTGGTGAAAAGGCTTCAAACTCATCACCAAACTTTATATAAAGTCTATCCTGGCAAAAGGCAACAATTTTACTTATTTCATTATCAGACAGGTTGCCGTCTTCCAATAACTCGAGGTATTCAAATATCTTATCACGTAATTCGAACAACAAACCACCAAGAGCCTTTTTATAACGGTAGGTAGTATCTTTAAGTCTATCAGGTACTACATTATCAATGTTTTTGATAAAGATTATTTCGCCATTACGATCGTTAAGGTTTTCAATTAAGGCACCGTGGCCACCCGGTCTGAATACCAGCTCATCGTTGTTATCTCTGAACGGTTTATTGGCAAGATCAACGGCTATTGTGTCTGTTGAAGATTTTTGTACCGAAAATGTTAGTTCGTAGGTAACATCAAACAGCTCCTCATACTTATCTTTGACTCTGTTAATTTCGTCGATAAAATCGTCAGCATGTTCGGGTGAAACTGTAAAATGCACTGACACTCTTCCTTCGCTGTTTTTCCCGTAAAAGGCGCTTTCAACCAGATGTTCTTCCATTGCCATGCGTGCGCCATCGGGGTAGTTATGGAATTTTAGTAATGCTTTAGGTTTGGATGCATATCCCAAACCATGGTCAAACAGTAAGAATTGAATAATAGTTTTGTAGTCTTTCTCTTTGAGTTTACTTTCAATATTGATATGATTTTGTTCCATAACATCTTGTAAATCACTATAAAAAGCAAACTTATGTAAGTTGTTGAAAAAGCTGAAAGGTGAGTTTGTTCCTTTATCTTTTTTTAACAGTTCTTCGGCTGATACACCTTTTTCAAGCAATTCCACAAATTCAAACAAAGACTTAAACATGCGGCTTGCAGCACCAGAAGCAGGAACGAATTTCAGAATTTCATAGTCTTCATTATTGCGATCATAGAATTTTTGCAGTTTCTCGATTTCTGATTCTGAAAAGACTCTAATACCATTCTGAGTAGTGGCAGCATCGACAAGATCAATGTAAGGAAATCCTTTTTTGAAATTTTCTATTTGTTGCTCAATGGTTTTGGGGTCGATTCCTTTAGACTGGAATAATTTTAAATCGTTAGCACTAAACATAAAAGCGTGTATTAGCTGTATTTTCGGGTATATTATGGACAAAGATAAGTAAACGAACCGTAAAATACAACAAAAGTTCAAAAAGGAACAGAGCGTATGAACACTAAAAAGCTGATTTTGCGCAAAGTAAATATTTCAAAAAAAAAATGCCGAAATGTGCATTAATAAAGAAAAAACTATATCTTTGCGCCTCCATTGCCCAGGTGGTGAAATTGGTAGACACGCCAGCTTGAGGGGCTGGTGTCCTTAAGGATGTGCAAGTTCGAGTCTTGTCCTGGGCACAAGTACTGACAAAGGTCAGAAGCAGTCAAAAGACTGCACTTTTTTTGTAGAAATTATCTGCCCGGATGGCGGAATTGGTAGACGCGCTAGTTTCAGGGACTAGTATACTTACGTATGTGCAAGTTCGAGTCTTGTTCCGGGCACCTTAAAGGAAGCTCTGTTTTTTTACAGAGCTTTTTTTTATGCCCTTACCTTTAATTTATGGCATTGTATTTGGTATTAATTAGGAAAAACCGATGCCATGAAAAGATTCCTTTTATTCTTACTGGTAATCATCTCCATCAGCGCCTGTACTTCCCAAAAGGAGATAAACCGCTCTGATGCTAATAGCGAGAAGGGTGGGGGCGTTACCCTCGACACCACCGAATACGCAATACAAATAATTGATAACGACTTTGATCGCTGGTACATGATGCGTTTTAGTCCGGCTGTGGACAGAACCAACGATTATTATCGTACAAAGAACCAGATAGGTGTCGCGAACTGGAACGATTACTTTATTCGCAACAAATACCGCAGGGCTATTGCAAATTATCTCAGTTTCAACCCATTGGAGGATTACGGCATTGAAGTAAACCGTAAACTCTACTGGTACTTTAAATTTGTTGAAGAAACCTACGGAATCAGATTGCTGAATTAAAACTGTGCAGGATAATCTCCTGATGCGGTTAATTCATTGATCTTGTTAATAACCAGAGGCTTATCCTCCTGATAGGTTATACCAAACCATTGTCCTGCATTAGGCAAAACCTGCACCCGTGCCTGATTTGTTTTAATAAGAGCATCTACGGCTGATGGAATATAGAATTCTGCTTTCAGGTCGTTAATGTTGTTTACAATGAATCTCCTGAAATGCGATTCAAGCTGGCCAAAGAAGGTTGGTTTAAAGCACCAGAAATTCATTGAAACCAAGGTATCTTCACTTAAAGGAGTTTTATATCCGTCGGGTTCTGTATTAAACACCATTCCGTTCTCCCTCGCAATCTTAGTGTTTTCTGTAACACTGCTCAGCCAGCCTTCTTCATCCGAAGAGCAGACACCTCTGGATACTGTGCCAAAATCAGAAAGCGTGTTTTTTAGCTGATAGGCAACCATTGCATAGTCTGTTTGCTTTGTGTTCGACTCAAAGAAGTTGTATGCCTTTTCAAAAGCCTCCCTTCCATAGAAATCGTCGGCATTGATTACAGCAAAAGGCTCTTGTATTGTTTCGGCGGCCATAAGCACAGCATGTCCGGTTCCCCAGGGTTTTACCCTGCCTTCGGGTGGAATTGAACCTTCAAGCAACTTATCGAGTTCCTGAAAAACCCATTCAACAGGGATTATTTTACTTAGTTTATCACCAAAAACCGATCTAAAATCATCTTCAATATCTTTACGGATAATAAAAACTACTTTGCCAAAACCAGCTCTCTTTGCATCAAAGACTGAATAATTTAGGATGGTTTGACCGTTCGGGCCAACCGGATCAATTTGTTTAAGGCCCCCGTATCTGCTTCCCATTCCGGCAGCCAACACTAATAATGTAGGTTTCATTAGAATTTTATTTATTGTAACACATTGTAAAAGGTAATGGTTCCATTAAAGTTTAAATTACCGAAATTTATGACCTTTAATGGCGAAATGAAGTATAAAAAGGTATAATGGCAGCATTAAAAGGTATGCTTCGCGGTTACCTATAACGTCGACCAAAGCTCCATAAATTAGCGGAATGACAGCGCCCCCGGCTATACCCATAACAAGTAAAGCCGATCCGGCTTTGGTATATTTACCCAGATCAGCCAGCGCCAAAGGCCATATGCAAGGCCACATCATTGCGTTGGCTAGGCCCAGAAGAGCGATGAAAAGCACACTGGTAAATCCTGAAGTAATCAAAGCAAGCACCGTAAAAACCAGGGCTGTCAGCGCAGAAACTGCAAGAGCCTTGCTTTGGCTGATAAATTTTGGTATAGCAATTATGCCTATAATGTAACCAATTACCATTGAGATCAAGGTAAGACTAGTAAAATATCGCGACTGGTCGAGCGAAATGCCCATTGACTTACCATAGAGTACAATAGTATCGCCTGCCATTACTTCCACACCAACATAAAAGAATATAGCCATAAATCCAAGTATAAGGTGCGGGAACTGATACCATGCTTTCTTGTGGTGCGCAGGGTGGGCGGTATTATCTTCCTCTTCAGCATCTATTTCGGGCAGCTGTGCAAAGCGTATCATAGCTGCCAGCAGAACCAGCACCACTGCCATAATAATGTATGGATTGATTACTTTTTCGGCCAGTTGATCAAGCATTATTTCTTTCTGAGCGCCCGTTACCAGATCAACCTGTTCCATAAGAGCATTCGCACCCGATAATAGCACAGCTCCCAGTATTAAGGGGCTTAATGTTCCGGCAATTTTATTAGCGATACCCATAAACGCTATACGCTTAGCGGCACTCTCCCTGGGGCCGATAATTGTGACGTACGGATTTGCCGCTGTCTGTAAAAGAGCCAGTCCTGAACCCTGCACAAATAGTCCGGCCAGAAACAGCTCAAATGTGCGGTTAAGTGCTGCAGGGATAAATATAATAGAACCTACAGCCATCACACCAAGCCCGATTGCCATTCCATTTTTAAAGCCAACCTTCTTTAAAACCAGCGAAGAAGGAGGGGCCATGAATAAGTAAGAAATATAAAAGGCAAAAGTTACCAGATAGGCCTGCACATTATTGAGTTCACATGCAATTTTAAGGAAAGGTATAAGCGTCCCATTTAACCAGGTTACAAATCCAAAAATAAAATACAGTATCCCTATTGTAAACAGTGAAAAGAAGTAAGAATTTTTAGATGACATACGGAAAGATATTTTGCGCTAATGTATAAAAAAATTGTCTTTGGGACCCACAATCCCTTAAGCCGTGAGGCTTTCAACAAAAGCAGTCATATACAGTACCTTACAAGGACAACAGATGAGAGTATTGCCTAAATTTGTCCTTTTACAGGGATGAACAAGTAGTCCTGTATAGAAAACCAGTCAATATATTTTTCAGCAACAGCGGTTACTTTTGAGCGGTTTTTACATAAATAATAGAAATGTTGAATGCTCAGGCCCGTAAAATAATCAGACGGCATGGAAACAATAATACGATATTCAGATAATGAAGCCTTAAAAGATCTGTCAGATTGCGCGATTTGCCCCCGGTCATGCCATAAAAACAGATTATCAGGACAAAAAGGCTATTGTAAAAGCGATGCTTCGCTAAACATTAGCTCTATATGCATACATCATGGTGAAGAGCCGATCATATCAGGCACACATGGTGTCTGCAATGTATTTTTCGGGCATTGCAACCTTCAGTGTGTCTATTGCCAGAACAAGCAAATAAGTTGCAACAAAAGCAAACCAGTTAACCGCACCCTCGATGAAGTTACAGAAATGATCATCGGCCACCTTGATAAGGGGTGCAAAGCTGTCGGATTTGTATCAGCATCCCATATGATTCCTCAGATGGTAATGATAATTAATTCATTGCACAGATGGAACAGGTACCCAACCATTATTTATAATACAAACGCATACGATAAAGCAGGCACTTTACGAAGGCTTGAAGGATTGATTGACATCTATCTTCCTGACTTCAAATACAGTGACCCTTTCATTGCAAAAAAATATTCAGGAGCCGATGATTATCCCAGGGTTGCTCTGGCTGCAATTAAAGAGATGCACCGGCAAATGGGTTCAAGAGTAATTACTGATGAGAATGAAATAGCTGTAAGAGGATTGATCATTCGTCATCTTGTGCTCCCCGGTCATACAGATAACAGCATACAAGTACTGCGAACCATTTCAGAAGAGATATCAGACAAAGTTTCCATATCTCTTATGTCGCAGTATTATCCTATACCGGATGTATCAGAACACCCTCAACTTAATAAGACCCTCTCTCAGGCAGAATACTCAACTGTGTGCAACGAGATGGAGCGTTTAGGTTTTGTGAATGGATTTGTGCAAGACCTTACAAGCAGTGCAGAGTACTTACCTGATTTCAGATGGGAGCATCCATTTGAAAAGACGGCCTGAGTAAGATAATTAACCAACAAATATTGACCATTGTAAGACATCGTAATGAAATTTGAACTGAAGCAAATAATTCTCCTTGCTTTTCTGGCGTATCTTATGCCATTCATTGCGTGTGGACAGAGTGCCCTCGACAGTCTAGAGGAACAGTATAAACGATTGAAAGATACTGCTTCCAGAGGACCTATCTTAAAGCAACTATCGAGAGCAGCTTTTGAGAATTACGATTATAGTTCAGCCATCTATTATCTGCAAAAAGAGTTGCAGTTACACACCAAAACAAAAGATTCCGTTTCATGGGCCAATGCCAATTACAGTCTGGGCATGGTCTATACTGTTACCCAGAATCTTCAGGGAGCAGAACAGCACAGTAATATAGCTCTCAGGTATTTCCAGGAGCACACTATGCTTGTTCCCCTTGCAAACACCTGCATTAACCTGGGTTACATTTACAATGAACTGAAAGACACCGACAAATCGTTCGCTGCATATAACAGAGCTCTCACGGTATTTAAAAACCTCATGACACAGCAGGAGCTTGATGCTTCATACTATAATCTGGGATTGCTCGGAAGAAACTACGGCAATTTAAACAGTTACAGAAAGATCTATGAGGAAAATCTGGGAATGGCTAACCGGCTAAATTCTACATCCTTATCGCTGGTCTATTCTTCACTGGGAGTGCTATGTCTGAAGCAAAACGACATAGATAAAGCCGAAAAATACATCTATGACGGACTTAAGATCTCCGTAAAATACAATGACCTTAACTCTATAGCAAACGGCCAGATACTTATTGGTAAAGTGCTTACAGCCCAGGGAAAGAAGAAAGAAGCTTACCGCATGACCGAACTGGGATTAAATTCGGCCAAATCAGCAAAGAACCGTCCACTGGTTTTAGAGGCATATTCTGAGCTGGCCCGTATAGCCATGTCTATGAAAAAGCCTGCTGCAGCCTACACCTATCTCGACAGCTACATTCAATTAAAAGACAGTGTGTTCAACGAACAGCTTTCCATGCAATATTCCCGTGCCAACAAACGGTTCGAGATCATGGATGACAACATGGACCCGGGCACCCTGTTAAAAGAAAACCTTGACCAGTCGAACACACTGCAAAAAGACAGCAGCCTCAAGATTGTTCTTTACATAGCTATAAGCGTGGTTTTGTTGCTTTTGCTGATATTCTTAATACGCTATTATGCCAAAGCCAGAATTGCCCGCGAGTTAAGTGAACAGACCCGAATTATTGAAGAACAGAAAGGCAACCTCGAAGATCTGATACAAACAAAAGACCGCTTCATGTCGATCATAGCACACGATCTGAAGAATCCTTTCAACTCCCTGCTTGGATACGCAGACCTGGCATATAATGATTTTGAGAAGATTACCGACAGCGAGAAAAAGTCGTATCTGAGTGTTATACGCCAATCAGGTCAACAGATCTATTCCCTGCTCGATAACCTATTAAGCTGGTCACGAACACAATCCGGAAGAATTGATTTCTTCCCTGAGCCAGTGAGTTTAATGGAAACTATAGAGAATGTAGTTGATCTTGTGCGCGGTTCAGCCGACAACAAACAAATTACCATCTTTTCTGACTTTACCAGGGATGTAGTAGTTAAAGCTGACAGAAACATGTTGCTTACTGTTATGCGAAATCTGCTCACCAATGCAATAAAATTTACACCAAATGGAGGTTCTGTTACAGTGAGTTCGCGAATAGGGCAGAAGAAGGTGACCGTTTCTGTTACAGATACGGGTATAGGTATGTCAGAAGAAGATCTCGAAAAATTATTCAGGCTCGATGGTGGACTGAAGAAGTCAGGTACCGCAAATGAAGTAGGTACAGGGCTCGGGCTAATATTGTGCCAGGAGTTTCTTGGTATGCACAAATCAAAGATAGTAGCTGAAAGCGTGCCTGATAAAGGCAGTACTTTCAGCTTCACACTTGATTTTATTCAACAGTTCTAGGCATCCTTACCCGGGTGAGCGTTGACTAGAAAGGTAAATCGCCATTAGAATCATCCTCGAGGAACCTTGGTTCGCCAAGCGGCTGACCCTGATCGGCTGGTAAGTTAGCACTTGCTGATGATAAGCGCCATGCTTCCAGGTCCATAAAATAACTCACGCGACCATCTTTTTCATACTTTCTACCTTTCAGGTTAAATGAAATATTCACTTCCTGACCCGGTCTGAAATTATCGAGCGCGCTGCACTTATCGCCCGTAAATTGAAATTTAAGGTATTGAAAGTATGTTCCGGAAGGGTTGTCACGGTACTCTACTATAAATTCTCTTTTTTTAAACTTATCGGTAATGTTTTGTGTGGATCCGATCTCCAGAATTTTTCCAGTTAATTCAAACGACATTTGTTAATTATTTATTGATTAATACGGTATTTTTTTGTCAAGTTTTACCCATTTCTGAAGCACTGCAACGCCTTTATCGTGTTGCAACTGTTCAAAGGGCATAGTTCGTTCGGCAATATCAGCGGGTATTTCCCTGTATATAAAGTCATCGTCAAATCCCGCATTTGCGGCATCTTCACGGGTAGCAGCAAAGAATACCCGGTTAGGTCTGGCCCAGTAAATAGCGCCCAGGCACATCGGGCAGGGTTCGCAACTGCAATAAACGTCACAATCGGTAAGCTGAAAGTCGTTGAGTACCTTACATGCTTCTCTTATTGCTACTACTTCGGCATGTGCCGTAGGATCATTATCAACGGTTACCTGGTTTGACCCCCTTGCAATAATTTTTCCATTCTTCACTACCACTGCACCAAAAGGGCCACCTTTACCTGATGTCAGGTTCAGTTCTGCCATCTTAATGGCTTCGGCCATAAAACTCCGGTGCTTTTCCGCTTCTTCTAATAATATCATCCCAGTTTCCTTTTAAAGTATTGTGTTTAAGTGCCTCGTCGAGCATATCGAGATAATCATCCCTACATATTTCAATGGCACCTAATGAATCCAGATGTTCTGTCGGATTTTGTGCATCAACAAAATGAAAACCCTGTTCCTGAAGAAAATTAAATAAAAAATATAGTGCGGCTTTCGAGGCATCTGTTTTTATATGAAACATTGATTCTCCAAAAAATGCTTTACCCATCGCAACTCCATAAAGCCCGCCGGCTAAATAACCGTTGCTCCAGACCTCCAGACTGTGGGCAATTCCCATTTTATGCAGTTCGGTATACGTTTCAATTACGTTATTGAGTATCCAGGTTCCATCTTCTTTTTCTTTTCTTATCCAGGCGCAGCCCTGCATTATTTCCTTAAAGTGCTGATCAAAAGTGAAGGTAAAAGTGTGTTTCTTAAGCTTATGTTTCAGGCTGTGCGATACAATAAAACCATCAATTTCAAATATACAGCGTACCTCCGGAGAATACCACAATGATACTTCTTCCCGGTCTGACCAGTTAAAAATGCCTTTTTCATATCCTTCTATTACACGCTGAGTAGTCAGTTCATCGCCCCAGGCAATAAAACCTGTGTCTATTCTGTTGCGTAAGGAAGGAAGTGGGGTAAGTTTCTCCAGGTAAACCGGACCTTCATTCTTTTTCACAAGCTGGCCTTTTTGGTTTTGTAAAAATAGTAAAAATTATGAATTGATTCAGTAAAGTCAGGCCGCATGGTATGGTAACCTGAATATCATAAAAATAGGAGGAAAACACCAGGCCTTCCTCCTAAAATAAATTATTCAACAGAATATTTAAGCGTTTTCTTTTTCGAATGACTTCATGCAATCAACCAAAGCCTGAACGCTTTCAATCGGAAGAGCATTGTAAGTAGAAGCTCTGAAACCACCTACCGAGCGGTGTCCCTTCAGGCCAACCATACCAGCTTTCTTTGTGTATTCCATGAAAGCCTCTTCTTTATCCTTGTACTCATCTTTCATAACAAAGCATATGTTCATCAGTGAGCGTGAATCTTTCTCAGCGGTACCTACAAACATCTTGCTGTTGTCAATTGCATTGTACAGCAGATCGGCTTTCTCAATATTCATTTTTTCAATTGCCTTTAGGCCACCGATACTCTTGATCCACCTAAGGGTTTCGAGAATGGTGTAAATAGGTAATACCGGAGGTGTGTTAAACATAGAACCTTCTTTAATGTGGGTTCTGTAGTCGAGCATAGTAGGTATCTGGCGCTCCATTTTTCCAAGGATGTCTTCGCGCACGATAACAAACGTTGCGCCTGCCGGGCCCAGGTTCTTCTGTGCACCACCATAAATGAGAGCATATTTGCTAACATCAATCGGGCGGCTTAAAATATCTGACGACATATCGGCAATCAGATTAATCGGGCAATCCAGATCTTTTCTGATTTCGGTACCGTAAATAGTGTTGTTGGTTGTAATATGGAAATAATCAGCATCTGCAGGAATTGCATACTCGCGTGGAATGTACGTGAAGTTTTTATCTGCTGAGGATGCAACCACATTTACCTCACCAAACAGTTTAGCTTCTTTAATAGCCTTCTTAGCCCAAACACCGGTTTCGAGATAAGCAGCTTTTTTACCGAGAAGGTTGTAAGGTACCATGCAGAACTGCAAACTTGCACCACCACCAAGGAAAAGCACATGATAACCTTCCGGTATGTTCATGATTTCCTTGAAAAGACTTACTGCTTCATCAATAACTGCCTGAAAATCTTTACTTCTGTGTGAAATTTCAAGAATAGACATGCCAATCCCATTGAAATCAAGAATGGCTTTTGCGGTGTTTTCAATAGCAACCCTTGGTAAAATAGATGGCCCCGCATTGAAATTGTGCTTTTTCATGACTGATAATTTTTTTAAAAAAATATGGTTGAATTTTTATTTTTCAGGATGTTACAAGAACTCTTAAACTGCCGTAATTTTCAACAAAGATAGGAAGTTTTATTACAAAACATAACATTTACAAACTCCTGCAATAATTCTATTTCCTTTGCGGAGCCAGATCCATTTCAGGCCGCTTTGTCCTGCGTTTTGCCTGTTTATCAGCCTCATTGTGTGGATTTATACCTTCAACAAATGTCCAGTAGTTGTTAAAGAATATATAACCATCGTAGATGTTTCCGACCGGGACATATGCCCAGCGCACTCCTTCGAGCGATTCATTTAGCGGGGCAAGCCTGTCAACCACAATTATGCTGTCGTTAACAGTGCGTTCCGATTTCCTGACCCCGGTGAGGTACAGCTTCTGCTTGCTGTAATTTAAAGTAAGATTGGCTGTTGCCGAATATTCAATAATTACCCTTCCGGCTCTGCCTTCCTTAGTCTTAAAGGCGTTGCGGCCAAAAACCAACGCACTGTCGCCTTTAATTGTCAATGCCTCCAGTGTTTTTCGCGAAGCTTGCCGGCTAAACCGGTCCCAGCCAAGAAGCACATAATAATTGTAGGTTTTCGATTTCCGCTCTTTTGTTCCAATTATCTTATAATACAAAGCGCCGGGCCAATTGCCTGATGCATAAACCGAATCTGCACTCAGCTTGCTTTCTGAAGTTTTTATGGGCAGTGGTATCACCTTTTTCACCGCTGCCAAATACACAATACCGGCATACAAATTCGAGCCATCATTCTGCTGAATGTTCCAGTTGTAGAATATAAATTTACCGTCGGGTGCTATGGGCTGGCCAATCTTAAGTGCTTTCAGACTATCAGCAAATCCCAATTGCAGAGCAGTAACCATCTCATCATAAAACTGCCTGTTCAGCTCTATCCTAATCGAATCGTTGCGTTCTTTTCTTACACTGTCGAGCAGGATGTATAACGGTCTTACTTTACCGGTTACGCTTTTATCAACTACATGCGGGGTAGTAACCTGAGCCGGAACCTTTGCAGCAGGTGCCAGCATCAGCAGCAGCGATATAATAAATACGTACAACTTAGTACCTGAGCGGTAAGAAATATGGAGCATGTTGTTCAGATTTAAGAGACCATTACCGGGCCAACGCATAAAAACGCAAAGTGAAACAAAAATATTACTTTTGCTTCAAATACGTCATCATGCACTCCGGCATATTTAACGGGCCCGTAAATGAACTTATAGATCTTATAGAAACTGGCATCAAAGCGTACCAGAGGGGCCCGGCTTCGATTGAAAGCGACCACCTTACCTCTGCACAGGGCACGGAACCGATGTTAATTCAGGAGATCATTGCAGATTCTCATTACTATAACCCATGGTTTGTAGCGGGGGATATGCTTTACGGATTTCAGGTGCTTACAGAGGATCTGCGTTTGCTTTCGCAGGAAATTATAAAACTCCCGGCCCATGATTACGGCAATCGTACAATGTATTTCCTGCTCGAAACCAACACCCCTTTCGAGGGCATTGGGGAGGTGCTTTTCTTTGCGACCTTAGGATTTAACTGTAAACTGTTCGTTACGGAAAACCTGAAAAGGTATATTTCGCAGCTGATCAGATTATTTGACCAAACTGCTTTTAAAGACAGAATTGCACTTACGGATAAGCCCGCAGGTATGGATGGGGTAGTGGTAATGCGCAGTATCAACAGCACACTGCAAAGCTATCTTAAAAAATACCCTTCTGTACAACTGCATTCAGAAGGAAGCACCTATGTTGCAACCGGTTACGAGGATGAACAGCAATGGCAGATAATTGCTGACATGACGTGCCGGTACTTTGGCAGAGCAAGGCAAAGCGTTAAAGTTTTATTCGTTCCTGAAGGTTTTGATGTTAGCGTATTCAGGAAATCTCTTGAGCATTATGCATGGCAATTAAACCACCACAAATACTATAATAATTTCGATTATCGCCGGTCATCGATGATCGTGGGCAAGTGCGCGCATGAAATTGCAGGTCCTTTGCTCCTCACAGATAACGCTGATCAGGCAGGGTACACGGGGGTTCTGTGCATACAGACCTACACACAACATGCTGATATTCTTAACAATAAGCTTACACATAGATTCCCTGTAGTTCAGGAGACACTTAACCAAACTGTACAACCCCTGCAGATAATTTCGGGCTTTGGTGCTAATCTCGAAAAAATTTCAGCTTTTATTTTGTTATTCAAATGAAAAGCTATACTTTTGCATTCCCAAAAATTGTCGGGTATATGCCTTAATATTAGTTGGCTAACCCCGTCATCATTAGGTAAAAAGGGCAATCATTCAAATAAACTGAACAATGAAAAAAGAAATTCATCCAAAAGAATACCGCCTCGTTGTCTTTAAAGATATGTCAAACGACGATACGTTCATCACAAAGTCAACTATAGCGACAAAAGACACCATTACAATGGAAGATGGCAAGGAATATCCTTTGGTAAAGCTTGAAATTTCGAACACATCGCACCCATTCTTTACAGGTAAGATTAAACTTATTGACACCGCAGGTCGTGTTGATAAATTTAAGACCAAATATCAAAAACATTTTGAAACCCGCAACAAGGCTTAATACCTTCCGCTTATTAAGTATCTTTTGTTAATAACATTATTAAAAAGCTCTTATTTTATAGGGGCTTTTTTTATTATTTTTGGAACTCAATAAATAACACTCCCGACCATATGAATTACATTCTCTTTGATGAATCGCGTAGAAAGAACCTCTTACCATTAACATTTATGCGGCCTGTTGCCGATATTCGGTTTGGCATCCTTACCATTCGTGAAAAATGGGAGAGATACCTGAACACTACAACATCCACATTGGCAGAGGATTACTTAACAGAAAAATTCCCGATAAGGAAAGAAAAAGAAAATATCATAATAAACGGAGCTATATGTCCGAACCCTGCACTGATAGCTGAAATTAACCAGTTAGAACCGGGTAACGCCCTTATAAAAGGCGACACTATTATTGCACTGTGCATGACCGAAGAAGACTTCATGCAGTCGAATGCGGTGCAGGAAATAGAGACCGATGTGGAGTTTCTTGATATTCTTAACACCTGGGATATATACGCAAACAACGCCGATGCAATAATTGACGACTATAAAATGATAACCCAGGGGCGTAAGTCGGCTCCTATACCTGAACACTGTATTGCCTTTGGCAAAGAGAACATTTTTATTGAAGAAGGCGCAGAAATATATGCTTCAACCCTTAACGGCACCACCGGCCCTATTTATATTGGCAAGGGAGCTGTTGTAATGGAAGGCTGCCACCTGAGAGGACCGCTGGCGCTTTGCGAAAAATCGGTAGTTAAAATGAGTGCCAAAATATATGGAGGCACGACTATTGGCCCGCACAGCAAAGTTGGCGGCGAGATCAACAATTCTGTTATTTTTGGTTATTCCAATAAGGCTCATGATGGCTTTATGGGTCATTCAGTAATAGCTGAGTGGTGTAATATTGGTGCAGACACCAATACCTCCAATCTCAAAAACACTTACGACAACGTTAAGCTGTGGAGTTATGCCGATGAAACCTTCATTGATACCAACCAACAGTTCTGTGGAACCATAATGGGCGACCATTCAAAATGTGGCATCAATACCATGTTTAATACCGGCACTGTTGTTGGCGTTAGTGTTAATATTTTCGGAGCAGGTTTCCAGCGTAACTTTATTTCTTCGTTTAAATGGGGAGGCGTTGCAGGTTTCCAGATCTTCCACCCGCAAAAGGCAATTGCTATTGCTAAATTGATGTATAAGCGCAGAAACCTTGAGTTTACCGATGCTGATGCCAGGCTCCTTGAAAATGTATATAACATTACCCACGAATACCGCAGGATGTAAACCTTTTATTACAACTCTTGTTAATCGAATATCTTTCACAAGTCGCCTTGCTGATGTGGCATAGTATTTGACAGGGTCTAATACACGCTGCCAACGCAGAAGTGGACTTTAACTAATTTAACATATTTTACTAGGAGTTAATTTATGAGTAATGACAAATTCAGGTTTACTGACCTGATAGAGAATGACTCAGAGTTTATACCTCTTTTATCAAGCGAAGATGAGGAGCAAATGAATCAGGAAGAAGTTCCTGAAATACTGCCAATTTTACCGCTTCGCAATACTGTCCTTTTTCCGGGAGTTGTAATCCCTATCACTGTAGGAAGAGATAAGTCA
Organism: uncultured Lentimicrobium sp.; assembly: GCA_964643225.1. Classification (GTDB taxonomy): domain Bacteria; phylum Bacteroidota; class Bacteroidia; order Bacteroidales; family Lentimicrobiaceae; genus Lentimicrobium. The sequence continues at coordinate 120,719 of CAZXQT010000001.1, forward strand.
ATAAAGCTCATTAAAGACTATTATAAAGGAGAGCGTATAATAGGTGCCGTTGCTCAAAAGAGTTCAGACATTGATGATCCGACCATAAAAGATCTTCACGAAGTTGGTACCATTGCATATATTATAAAGATACTGCAAATGCCCGATGGCAGCACTACTGCCATAATTCAGGGAAAGAAGAGGTTCAGAATCAAAGAGATAGTGCAAGATGAGCCATATTTCATGGCAAGAGTTGCATCATTCGAAACAGGCAAACCTATCGTAAAAGATAAGAAGTTCAATGCGCTCATGGCTTCTATAAAAGATCTGGCTATTCAGATCATTAACCTGTCGCCAAATCTGCCTACCGATAGTGTTTTCGCTATCCGAAACATCGAAAGCCCTGTTTTTCTTGTGAATTTCATTTCGTCGAACCTTAATGTTTCGCTCGAAGAAAAACAATTGCTGCTTACTATTGACGACCTCAAGGAAAGAGCCAAGACTGTTCTGGGGCTCCTGACCAAAGAATTGCAGGTTATTGAGCTTAAAAACCAGATACAGAACAAAGTAAAGATTGACCTCGACAAGCAACAACGCGATTATCTGCTTAACCAGCAGCTTAAGACCATACAGGAAGAGCTTGGCGAAAACCCGCATACTCACGACATACTCGAACTGCAGGAAGGTGCTCTTTTGAAAAAATGGCCTGACAATGTGGCAGAGACTTTCAATAAAGAATTGACAAAGCTGCAGCGCATGAACCCATCGTCGATGGAATATTCTATGCAGCTTAATTATGTGAGCATTTTACTCGACCTTCCATGGAATGAATTCACCACCGATAATTTTGATCTTAAAAGGGCACTCAGGGTGTTGAATAAAGATCATTTCGGCCTGGAATCTGTAAAAGACCGCATTATTGAATACCTGGCAGTTCTGAAGATCAAAAAAGACATGAAATCACCCATTCTGTGTCTTTTTGGCCCTCCGGGTGTAGGTAAGACCTCTCTCGGTCGTTCCATAGCAACAGCACTTAACAGAAAATACATCCGTGTATCATTGGGTGGTTTGCGTGATGAAGCCGAAATAAGGGGGCATCGTAAAACCTACATCGGGGCTATGCCCGGCCGCATTATACAAAGTATCCGTAAAGCCAAGGCATCAAATCCGGTATTCGTGCTCGACGAAATTGACAAGGTTATCGGTGCCAATATAAACGGCGACCCTTCGGCTGCTTTGCTCGAAGTGCTTGACCCTGAACAAAACAGCACATTCTACGATAATTTCCTCGAACTGGAGTACGACCTGTCGAAAGTGATGTTTGTGGCAACTGCCAACAACCTTTCTACCATACACCCGGCACTGCTCGACCGTATGGAGGTTATTGAGATCAATGGCTATCTGCTCGAAGAGAAAATTGAGATCGCAAAGCGCCATCTTATCCCTAAACAACTTTCAGAACACGGCCTTGACGCAAGTCACGTAGAGTTTAGCAAGAAGATAATAGAAACCATTATTGATAAGTACACCCGCGAATCGGGAGTTCGTTCGCTCGAAAAGTCTATTGCCAAAGTTGTAAGGCACATTGCGCGTTTCGTTGCCACGGAAGAAAAATACAACAAACGCATAACCGAAGAGAGTCTGGCCAAAATACTCGGAGTTCCGCGCTATAAGCATGAAAGCGACACCGACATTCATACGCTTGGTGTAGTAACCGGCCTGGCATGGACACCGGTAGGAGGCGAGATACTGTTTGTTGAAACCAGCCTGAGCAAAGGAACAGGTGGCTTTAGCATAACCGGTAATCTGGGTGATGTAATGAAAGAATCGGCCACCCTGGCGTATGAATACCTGAAATCGAAGTGTGAGCTGCTCAACATTGCACCCGAAGAACTTGAAAAACACAATGTGCACATTCATATTCCTGAAGGAGCAACCCCTAAAGACGGCCCGTCGGCAGGTATAACGCTGTTTACAGCACTCGCTTCGGTATATACCAAAAGGCTGGTTAAACCCAAACTTGCCATGACCGGCGAAATTACTCTGCGCGGTAAAGTATTACCGGTTGGCGGTATTAAAGAGAAAATTCTTGCTGCCCGTCGCGCGGGAATTAAGGAGATCATACTGCCGGTCGATAATAAGAAAGACATTGAAGAAATCAATGCAGAATACATCAAAGGCCTGAAATTCCATTATGTTGATCAGATGATCGATGTAATTAACCTGGCCCTGCAAAAACCCGAAGAGAGTGCTTTGCAAACTATAAAGCCAAAAGTTAAAGCATTAAAAACTAAGCCGGTATCTGCTGCGGAGTAGATCTACTGCAGAATGAACTTTTCGGTTGCCGTACTGCCTTCGGTACGCATTGTAAGCATGTATGTGCCTGCAGGCAATGCTGTTAGATCAATTTGCTTATAATTAACGCCACTGTTCAGTTCTATGCCTTTGGCTGTGTATACCGCACGCCCTTCAAGAGTATAAACAGTTATGTCGGTGATCTTTTTAGCCGTTGCTTCAATTTTTACTGACAGTATCCCATTTGATGGATTTGAGAGGATCTTAACTGACCACTCCTCCTGGGCAGGTTGATTTCCTGCCGACATTATTACCGCTTTGGTTTTTAGGATGATCCGGTTATCGGGGTCAAATGCGAAGTTAACGGGCTGTTTGCTGACGGCAAAACTATAGTTCTGATCGTTAAATTCGTTCATTACAGTAAATACCGTATCCGATGCATCGGAAAACTGCACCCATAAATCAACAGGCATCCTGAAAAAGCCGGTACTGGTTTGTGTCTGCTTAATGTTCGCTTTTACTTCCCAGCCCGAAGCGCCGTTTTCAATAAAATCGTAGGTAACAAGATAGTCGGGGTGGTCTGGTGTAAATATCCACTGGTCGAAGAACCAGTTTAGATCCATGCCCGTACTTTGGTTCATCCGGTCAACAAAATTGGCTATAGTTGCAGACTGGTACCTGAGTGCAGAATCGTTGGCATAATCGTAAAGGCTCTTAAAGAAAAGTGAGTCACCTACCATATGGCGGTACATGTACAGAACGCATGCGCTTTTACAATACGTAACAGCATAATCGAATAATATGTTGTTGTTGGGTACATTTGTTGCCCACTCGGGATCAGAAATGGGCCATCCCGGGTTTGCGGAAAGATAATACGATGCATTACTCTCATTCTCTGACAAATAAGCATCATACCCGTTCACATTTCCTGTCCACAGCGTTTCAATATAGGTTGCAAATCCCTCATTAAGGAACAGATCTGCCCATGTGGCACAAGTGATCATGTCGCCAAACCACTGGTGCGCGAACTCGTGCGTAACAATAGAAGAGTACCAGCAACCCGGGCACAGCGATGTGAGTGTCTGGTTCTCCATTCCACCCCAGCTAAACTGATTATTGAGTGTTGCGAAACCATTCTTCTCAAACGGATGCTTGCCAAATAACGATTCCATATAATCAGCCAGCGGAATGATCATGGTTTTCATGCTTGAAGGATTTTCGGTAGGATTGTAATAAAACCGGATCGGGGTGGTGTCGTTCGGATACAATGCGCTAACCCAGTTTACTATATCAAGCTTGTAATTTACTCTCGAGCTGATAACCATAAGGTATGTGGCAATAGGATCGCGGCTAACCCATGTGTACCAGATGGTATCAGCAACGGCTACAGAATCTGCAAGCCTGCCGTTCGACCCAAGTTTCACGTTTGCTGGCACTTTGGCCCGCAGCGTCAATGTGGCTTTATCGACGGGTTCATCGAAGCAGGGAAACCATTTCCTGGCACCCTGTGGCTCACAGTCTGTAAATACAAAGCCGTTGCCTGTATAGAATGCATTATCGGGCTGGTTGTAATGATAGTAATGGATGGTGACCGAAGCGGTATCGCCGGGTTCATAGGTTCTGTCGAGTTGTATGGTAAGCTGGTCATCCTCCTGTGTGAAACTGCTGCCGTTTCCACTTACGCTCAAAATCTGCAAGGAACTGTTGCTGGCATGTAAATTTAAGGACGACATAACAGAATCTACTCTAAAAGATACTACCACGCTTGCATAAAAGTCCTTCGGATAAGGAGCTGTGTAGCAATGATAAAGGTCTTTATCAATGGTATAATTCAACACATCAAATGCATGAGCAACCGCTGTTTCAGGTACCAATTCGTGCATATGTTGCTTGCCGTGGGCACATGCCTCACTGCCTTTCATACGACTGAAATCCTGTGCTTTAAGGTTATTCAATACAAGCAGTGCAAGTAATAGTAAAGTAATTTTACGCATGGGGCAGATAGTTAAAAGTGATTGTCAAAAATAATAGTTCTGTCGATAATACCGCAACCTACAATGCATTTTAGTACATTTGCCTTTTATGCAGCACAGCCACTTTATGCGAATTTACTGCCTTTCCATAGGTTTTTTACTTTTCGCGCTGGTACTTTCAGGGTGCCGGCGTGAGCATTCCGATGCTGGTAAGACCGTTTTCAGGTACAACGAATCGGCAGGTATAACTTCCCTTGACCCTGCATTTGCCCGTAATCAGGCTAACATATGGGCTGTAAACCAGCTGTTTAACGGATTGGTTCAGCTCGACAGCGCTCTGAAAATACAACCCTGCATAGCACGCAAATGGGATATTTCTGAAGACGGCACTTTATACACATTCACTTTACGTGACGACGTGTACTTTCATGATTCAGAAGTATTTGAGAATAACAAAGGCCGAAAGGTAACAGCGCATGATGTGGTCTTTAGTCTGCAAAGGCTTCTTGATGAAAAGATCGCATCACCGGGTGCATGGGTATTGAACCAGGTTGCCTTTACGGATAGAGAAACAAGGTATATACAGGCAATCAACGATTCAACCGTGCAAATAAAGCTTCAGGAACCTTTCCCACCGTTTGCCGGATTGCTTACTATGCAGTATTGTTCTGTTATCCCCCATGAAGCCATTGAATATTATGGTGCAGATTTCAGAGTTCACCCTGTAGGCACGGGTCCGTTCACCTTCAAAATGCTTAAAGAGGGAGTTAAACTGGTACTGCTGCGCAATGAAAAGTACTTTGAAAAAGATGCACACGGAAACAGCCTTCCGTATATTGATGCAGTGGCTGTATCCTTCATCATCGATAAACAGGCCGCCTTTCTTGAATTCGTTAAAGGAAATCTTGATTTCATGTCAGGTCTCGATGCAAGTTACAAAGATGAGCTGCTTACTTCATCAGGCAAACTACGCGAAAAGTACCAGGATCGGATCAATCTCATCAGCGTGCCTTATCTGAACACAGAATACCTGGGTTTCCTTTACGACTCGACCAATAAGGTAATGAAGAATAACCCGCTCAACGATGTAAGGGTAAGGCAGGCCATTAACATGGGATTTGACCGCGACAAAATGATACGTTATCTGCGTAACGGCATCGGACAGCCGGGCACCAGGGGTTTTATTCCGGCAGGATTGCCAGGCCATTATGCTGATGCCGGGTACGGCTATACCTATAACCCCGAAAAAGCACAACGCCTGCTGGCCGAAGCAGGGTACCCGGGTGGCAAGGGTTTACCACCGGTTACTATCTCAACCAATGCTTCATATCTTGATCTCAGCGTGTTCATTCAGAACCAGTTATCTAACATCGGTATGGATGTTAAGATAGATGTTTCTCCACCCGCAACACTGCGTGAGAACATAGCGCAGGCAAGAGTGGCCTTTTTCAGAGGCTCATGGATTGCAGATTACCCTGATGCCGAAAACTATCTTTCACTGTTCTATTCTCCTAACAAAACTCCCAAAGGGCCCAACTATACACACTTTGAGAATAAAGTTTTCGATGCGTTATACGAGAAAGCGTCAACAGAACTGAACGACTCTCTTCGATATTTACAGTACCGTGAAATGGACAGTGTACTGATGCAACACGCACCGGTTGTGGTGCTGTTCTATGATCAGGTTTTACGGTTTACCCGTAAAAACATTCAAAACCTGGGGTCTAACCCACTGAATCTGCTTGATCTTAAGAGAGTCCGCAAGACATAGAACCACATAATTCTATACAATTCCGGAACACAGAAACAGATTATCAAATGCATTAAAATACCGTTACATTATGTCAGAAACCAGACTTGCTCACGAAGATATGCTAAATGCAGGGTACAAACAGGTTGAAGCACAGCATATTAATGAAAGTGCCGTTCAGTTGATCGGCTACGACTGGATGCTTATAACTGCAGGTACAATCGAAAAACAAAATACCATGAGTGCAAGCTGGGGCGGCCTGGGTGTTTTATGGAATAAACCAGTAGCATATGTTTTTATTAGGCCCGTGAGGCATACTTACAGTTTCGTAGAGGCGCAACAATACTTTACCTGCAGCTTTTATGATAAAAAATACCGTAAAATGCTTAACTATTGTGGTAAGTTTTCAGGTAGAGATGTTAATAAAGTAAAAGAAATGAGTTTAACCCCGATAAACACGGGTAAAAGCTTGGCTTTTGCCGAAGCCCGGATCATTCTGGAATGTAAAAAGCTGTACACCCACGATATAGATCCCACGAATTTTCTGAATACCGGTATAGCCAGGCATTATCCCGATGCCGATTACCACAGAATGTATATAGCCGAAATAACCGGCGCATGGGTAAAACACGACAATTATTAATTTTTGGCTATGCATTGCACTGTGTAAATAACTTTTAATAACTTTATGGCTTCGGGAAAATTGGAAAATTATACTGTTTTTAAAGAGAATCACCTTGAACATCATTCATAGAATCAGGATATTTTTCGGTAAACGCACACTGTACAAAGAAGCATTAAAAGTTAGCAGAAATAAAAAGCCTGTTAACCTTAACAATGCATCGCACATTGGTATTATCTACAACTTACTCAGCGAAGAAGTCTACAACCGGGTAACTGATTTCACCAAACAGTTACAGGACCAGGGCAAAAAAGTATTCGTTATTGGATTGTACAATCAAAAACGTGCCCCATTGTATTATATACCGAAGCTCTCCTACGACCTGATACTTAAAAGGGACATTGATCTGTTTTTCAGGCCTTCAGGAGATTTTGTCAGGCGTTTTATAGGGGAAGAATTTGATTTACTTATTGATTTGAGCCATCCTGATGACTTTCCGTTGCATTACATTGCAACATTATCAAGAGCCCGTTTTAAGATTGGATTAAAACCTGATGACAGGGAACTGCCTTATGATATCATGCTTGAGATCACTAAGGATTTAAGCTTTGCTGAGTTAGTAAACCAGATGGATTATTATTCACGCAGCATGGAATTTACACACACAACTGATCAAAAACATCCAAAAGAATAATGCAAAAGAAAATGAAAGACCAATTTACCGGAACGGGTGTAGCTTTAGTAACGCCATTCCATAAGCAGGGCAATATTGATTTTGGCTCTTACGAAAAGTTACTGGAATACACCATATTAGGAGGAGTTGATTATCTGGTTGTATTGGGAACGACCGGTGAATCAGCAACTCTTTCAAAGGACGAGAAGAAGGCATTGATCGAGTTTACCATTGAAACAGTAGACAAGAGGTTACCCATAGTGCTGGGTGTTGGTGGGTATAACACGCAGGAAATAACAGATTACCTGAGAACCTGTGACACAGAAGGAATTGATGGAATACTCTCCGTTACGCCTTTTTATAACAAACCAACACAAAGAGGTCTGTACCTGCACTTCAGGCAAATTGCCAGTGCAACCTCCCTGCCTGTGATCCTATACAACGTGCCGGGTCGTACAAGCGTGAACATGAAGGCCGAAACTACTCTGCAACTTGCAAGTGAATTCGACAACATAGTAGGTATTAAGGAAGCTTCGGGCGATATGGGCCAGATCATGGAGATTATTCGCCAAAGACCTTCAAACTTTAAGGTAATATCAGGCGACGATGCCTTAACCATGCCAATGATAGCAGCAGGTGCTGATGGCGTTATTTCGGTAGTGGCAAATGCTTACCCTGCCATGTTTAGCTCAATGGTCAGGGCCAGTATGAAAGGTGATCTTAAGCAAGCCCGCGAACTGCACTATAAACTCCTGCCATTTATAAATGCTCTTTTTGCTGATGGTAGCCCCGGTGGAATTAAATCAGCTCTCGATAACATGAAAATAGTGCAGAACAATTTGAGGTTACCTGTTGTAAAAGTAAATAAAGCAACACAAAATCTTATTAGCAGCCTTATATCAGAAATAAATAACAACGGTATTGAAAATTAATTTACTCTCATGAAACTCACCCTGACTGTTTTACTCAGTTATTTAACACTGCTGATATTTGCCCAAGATCCGGTCTCTCAGTATGCTACCACCGAAGTATTTGGCAACAGAGGCGAAATATACTTCAGGCTGGAGGGAGCAGCGCCTGATGCTGAAAAGCTTACCCGAATTATAAGCATTGATAAAATAGAAAACAACGACATATACGCGTATGCATCGGTTAAAGAATTCGAAAAGCTAAAACAGTCTTATTCGTATCCTTTTTATAACCTGCCTAAACCAAGTGAACTTGTGCAGGCTGCCATGTCGTCATCTTCGCGCGAAGTGCTTGACTGGAACTATTATCCCACGTTTGAGGCGTATCTGCAGATCATGCAGGACTTTGCAACCAACTATCCATCCCTTTGCAAGCTTGATACCATTGGTTACTCTACTTTGGGCCGGATCATTATTGCTGCCCGTATCAGCGATAATGTGGGGATTGAAGAGGATGAGCCTGAGTTTTTATACACTTCATCCATACATGGCGACGAAACTACAGGTTATGTGCTCATGCTGCATCTGATGGATTATTTACTGAGCAATTATGGTACGATCGATAAGGTTACAAACCTTGTTAACAGCATTGATATCTGGATAAACCCTCTGGCAAATCCCGATGGCACATACGCCGGTGGCAATAGCAGTGTAAACGGTGCTACAAGGTACAATGCAAACTATATTGACCTTAACAGAAACTATGCTGATCCCGACGACGGGCCACACCCTGACTGGAATGACTGGCAGGCCGAAACTATTGCCTTTATGCAGTTTGCCGAAGAACGTGACTTTGTAATGTCAGCCAATTTTCACGGAGGTGCCGAAGTTATTAACTATCCCTGGGATACCTGGAGCAAACTCACGGCTGATGATGCCTGGTGGAGAATGATCAGCAGACAGTATGTTGATACCGTGCATAAATACTCTCCGTCAGGATATATGACAGATCTTGAAAACGGAATAACCAACGGCTATGCCTGGTACACTATTACGGGTGGCAGGCAAGACTATATGAACTATTTTGATCAGTGCAGAGAAGTTACAATTGAAATTTCGAACACTAAGCTGCTGCCTGCGAGCCAGTTAATAAACCACTGGAATTATAACTACCCGTCGTTAATTAACTATATGCAGGAGTCACTCTTCGGATTAAGGGGCATTGTAACAGATACCATAACCGGTGAACCACTCGAAGCACAGATCTTTATAAGCGGTTTTGACAAGGACAGCAGTATGGTCTTTTCTTCGTTTCCCATTGGCAACTATCACAGGCTGCTAAAAGCCGGAACCTACAATGTTACCTTTGCATGTGAAGGATACGTGCCCAAAACCTATAAAAACATTCAAATACTCGATAAGTCGACAAAATTTTTGAATGCTAAACTTTGGGATGGTAGCGTTATTCCGGCTTTTACTGCATCCGACACACTCATTGCTCCTGGCAATCCTGTTACATTTCACGATGTTTCAGGGGGTTCACCCAACAGCAGGTACTGGACCTTTGAGGGCGGTACTCCTTCAAACTCCACTGAAGTAAATCCGGTGGTTACCTACGCTGCTGAAGGTGAATACGATGTTAGCCTGCAGGTTGGCAATGTAATTGGCAGCAATACGAAAACAGTGACCGATTTTATTACAGTACGCAAAGGCGTGGGAGTACAGGAACTTTTGGTGCAAAATACAAACCTGTATCCAAATCCTGTTACCAATGGAAAACTAACAATTACTTCACAACGTGTATTCGACGAGTATACAATAACCGATCTTACCGGTAAAGTTCTTTTGGAGGGAGCTTTTGCAGCGAAAGAAAAACAACTCAATGTGTCGCAGCTGGCAAAGGGTGTTTATTTGTTAAAATTAACTGTCAAGGGTGAATCAAGTCTGATGAAATTTTTGGTCTTGTAGCAGCAAAAAGAATTTTTAAAAAGCATACAGAGCAGGGTTTAGGCCCTGCTTTTTTTTGGTTAAATCCGTGGTTTAAACATTCCTTAAGCATTTCTTAAACATTCTTTAAACATTTATTAAGCAATTATTAATTGTTTAATCATTGTTTAATTGATGTTTAACTTATGTTTGACAATAAGGGCTAATATTAGTATATTTGCTTGATATCTCATAAATAACCCGTAAAATTCAACTACTTTAAACAAAGCATCATGGCACGAATTAATAGCAATGGATTGCTGCAGGGCGTTATTGGTAAAATTGTATTCACTGAAATTAAAGGCGAGGGAATAATTAGAAAACGAGCTGAAAAGCGTAAGGATACCTCGAAAACGCTTGAGAAGGAGAGGGGGAGCTTCGGTTTCATGATACGGTTTATAAAAAAAATCCGCCCGTTATCTGATATTGGTTTTGCGGGACAAAAGGCTGCAAGGTCAACATACCATGCAACACTTAAGGCAAACCTTGTTTCTTACAAGGAATACACGCAGTCGGGAACCGAAGGTGAATACGGCTGGGTAAAATTATCGGAAGGCACACTGCCACAGGCTGAAAATATGCAGGTTTCTTTTACCGGCGACGGTAACATTAAAGTAACCTGGAATGAAATGCCTAAAAAATTGAGTAACTATAACAAGGACCATGCTTTTGGCGCAGTCATGATTCGTTCAACCGGTGAGTTTTTTGCATCAGCAGATCGTGCTATCCGTGGAGATAAACAACTGGTAATTCCGGTAAAAAACGTCAAACCTGAGGCTGTGGCCGATGTGTTTCTGTTCTTTGTATACCATGAAAGGGCCGACAAAGGTATTACCAATGCATCATACAAACAGCATGCTGTTTGTATGATGCAGTAAATCAACAAACTGCCTATTCGTAAATTGCATTCTGAGGATCCCATGAACCCCAGCCTGTAGTCCAGTCAGTTGTTCCGGCAGCTCCGGCATACGTCACTTGCTCGAAGAAAGAACCTGCCTTTGGTGTATTATCCCAGCGGGCAGATGTTAACAGCATGGAATTATTAGACGGGGTAATTACCGGACTGCCGGAGGTATATATGCCCTCATCGTACCCTGCATTCTGCCATTTTGGCAGAATTGTGTTATTAAACGATTCGGTACCAAACCACGCGTTAATTTCAAAGCCGGGAGCAATATTAGCAGTGTGTTGCTTTAACGCTGCATTACGATTATTGGGATTGCCACCCCATCCATTATCACCCCAGTTCTCCACACCGGCAAGTATTACATTACGTATCTGCAGATCATTGTTCATGGCATTCTTACTAACACCGGCCTGTGTATCGTCCATGAAAATGCCAACAGGGAAACCGGTGAGGTACGAATTATAAACAGAAGGCATGGAGTTGCGGCGTATGTGTGCTGCATTGACCAGTAACGGGTCAACGATGGTTGTAGCGTTATATTTTGCACCTATGATGGTAACATTTGACAGAACGGTGCTGGTTGCAGGTGAGTTGCCCGATCCCGAGAAATCGTTATCTATTTCAATACCGTTCGAGTAATACTGATCGGCAATGGAGGCATCTCTGATGGCAAGAGCAAACTGAATGTTGCCTGAATGGCCATTATCAAAATCAAAGTCATCGTCTTTAGCTTTGAACGACACAAGGTTTTTTGCATTTACAGTTCCCCCGAAAAACTCGAATGAGTCGTCAAGAGCATACGATACCTGAACGTGGTCTATAATAGTAGTGCTGCCGACACTTGCAAGGGTTAAAGCATTGTATTCCTTATTGTTCGACACAACTTCGCCGGCAAATTCAATGCGTACATACCGTAATATGCCCGAGTTATCGTCGCTCACAGTACCACCGAATTTTGCTTCTGAGTTAAACTCGGCATAAACGGAATTGCCTATGTTGTTAGGGGCTTTTCCGCAGATGGTAATGCCTTTCCAGTCGCCGGCTGCTCTTGAACCTGCCGGTTTGTCGGAAGTAAAGATAATGGGGGCCTGAGCGGTACCATCGGCTATAAGTTTACCACCACGAAGAACCAGGAGCCCGCCTTTGGAGTCGGAAGCACCAAGCACGACAGTGCCAGGTTTTATCTCGAGCGTGGCGCCGTCGTTAACTTTTATAAGGCCGTTAAGACGGTATATTTTATCAGCTGTAAAGGTGGTATTTGTTGAAATATCGCTGTTTACCTGCACTGTCTCCTTAACGGGAGCCTGGCCTACGGTTACATTGAATACTTTGGCAGCTGATTTGCGGTCGAGCGAGTCAACTGCTTCAAAAGTAAATTGAATAACCACACCGGGCATAAGGCGCGACTCAACCAGGTAGCTGAATGTATAGATTTTGGTTCTTTCGAAATTAAAAGTAATTTGCTCCAGCTCTGTGCCGTTTTTCGAAATGTTAAGCTGCTTAAGTCCTTCGGGGGCATTAATAGTGAGTTCTGTGGTAACCGGATCAACACCGTTCGAAGTGGCTTCTGTAACTGACAGGGTAATATCAGGAATTGCGCCTGGAGTGTCGTCGGGTTTGTTTGTGTCTTCTTTTGTACAGCTGAAAACCAGCACTGTAAGTAATGCTAAAAGGCTTAGTCTCGAAAAAAGTTGCAGAGTTTTATGCATTGTCTGTAATGTTGTTACGTGTTATATAGCGGTTATTTAATTGATTAGCTTGCTGAAAAAACGCATTGTTTTACTTTTGTGCGGAGTAATCTCTTTCACCAAATATAGCTGTACCAATTCGTATCATGGTGCTGCCTTCTTCAATGGCGATAGTATAGTCACCCGACATACCCATCGATAGCTCCTTAAAATACGGCTCCTTTGCAAAGTAAGTAATTTTCAACTTATCAAAAAAGCTTTTGAGCGATTTAAATTCTTCCCTTACCTGATCTGCATTGTCAGTAAACGTGGCAATACCCATTAATCCCGTGATTCTTACATGTTTAAGGCCGTCTGTCTGCATAGAAGTTAGCAGTGCTTCTGCTTCCTCCCGGTCAAGCCCAAACTTGGTTTCTTCCTTAGCGATATAGATCTGCAGAACGCAGTCGATGATACGGTTGTTTTTTTCGGCCTGTTTATTTACTTCCTGCAGCAGTTTATAACTGTCGATGCTGTGAATCATGGAGATAAACGGGGCAATTTGTTTCACTTTGTTTGTTTGCAGATGGCCTACAAGATGCCAGTGAATATCGTTGGGCAGCAGGGGCGCTTTTTGAATGAGCTCCTGCACTTTATTTTCGCCAAAATCACGCACGCCTTCATCGTATACTTTTTTTATTTCGTGCACATTATGCGTTTTGCTGATAGCTATAAGTCTGCATTTGTTGTTAAGTAAGGGCGCAATACCTGTCAGAAATTCATGCATGTTTTTATCGTTCATTGGGTAATAACTGCAAAGATAATCAGTTCGGTCAATAAGCGCTTAATTAAGTGGTTTAATGCTTTTTGCGATCGAAAATCATACATTAATCATCGTTTATATTACAAAATGAAGTATTTTTGCAGCGGTAATCAGAAAATTCATATAATGATAAGGATACTGAGCTCGCTAGTCAGACAATTAGTGTTCTGGCTTTTGGTGTTCTTTATTTCAAGACTTGTATTTCTACTCTACAATGCTCGTTTACTGTATATAGAAGGAGTTGGGTTTCTTGAAAGTTTATCGGCTTTTTGGCATGCCCTGCCTCTTGACCTCGCCACAGCGTGTTACTTTCTCGTGTTTTGCCTGCTCATTGCTATAGTACAGGCAATATATCCTGCAAAGTGGTTAAATTACCTTAACAAGGCATGGGTGTTGCTGTTACTTGTTGTCTTTTTTCTTTTAACAACTGCCGAATTAGGCATATATCCTGAATGGAAGACAAAGATGCCTTATAAGGCGCTGATGTATCTGAAAAATCCGGCCGAAGTATACAATTCTTCCTCAACCCTGACCTTTGTGCTGCTTATTGCACTCTTCGTTCTTCAGGTAGCATGTACTTTCTGGTTATACAACCGGTATTTCTACAAAAACATCACAACAGCACCCAGGAGACGGATTCTTACAGCCCTTGGGATAGCAGTGCTGGGGATACCGCTGGTAACAACAGGCGCAAGGGGCGGATGGCAGGAAATACCCATCACGCAAAGTGAATCGTATTATTCTGAACACAATATTCTTAATCTGGCATCGGTAAACTCAGCTTTTAACATGTACATAAGCGTGTATGAGAACCTGAGAAACTTCGATAAAAATCCGTACGAATTCTATTTCCCATCCGAAGCCAGAGAGCTTGTGAATAAACTGTACATCGTAAAAAGCGACACTACAGTAAAAATTCTTACTTCTGCTAAGCCCAATATTGTACTCATCATTCTCGAAAGCTGGTCGGCCGATCTGATTGAATCGCTGGGAGGGGAGCCGGGTATCACGCCAAACTTTAAAGAACTGGAGAAAGAAGGAGTTCTGTTCACCAACATGTACCCAACCGGGCCTAGAAGTGAACAGGGAATGGGCAGTATCTTCAGCGGATTTCCTGCGCATCCTATTTCGTCAGTTACCGTTCAGCCCGAGAAGTTCGCAAAACTGCCAACCTTTACACGACAGCTGATTGACCATGGTTACAGCACTTCGTTTTATTTTGGCGGGCAACTGCGCTATGGCAACATAAAGGGATACATCCATTACAATGGTTTCAAAAGAATAATTGAGAATAACGATTTTGGTAAAGATGCGATTTACGGAAAACTGGGTGCGCACGATGAATTTGTTTTTCGGCGGCAGCTTAACGATATGAAAGAAGAAAAGCAGCCATTCTTCTCCAGTGTATATACTTTAAGCTCTCATTCACCGTACGACCAGCCTATGGAGAAGGTGCTGACATGGGGTGATAACGAGAATCAATACATAAACTCGGCCTATTATACCGATAAATGCCTTGGTGAGTATTTCAGGGAAGCTAAAAAACAGCCGTGGTATGCCAACACCCTGTTCATTATCGTTGCCGACCATAGCCATAACAGTTACCGGAACTGGAGCTTCACAACTCCAAATTATCATAAAATTCCGATGTTACTTTTTGGTGAAGTTATTGATAAACACTATAAAGGAAAAACCGTTGAAAGGTTATCAAATCAGATGGATATAGCTGCAACTCTAATGAAACAGCTAGATCTTGACAGCTCTCCCTTTAAGTGGAGCAGAGATTTATTTAACCCTGGTTCACCTGAATTTGCCTACTATTCGTTTGAGGAAGGCATGGGATGGGTAACAAAGAACGGTTATTTTGTATACGATACCAGGGCAGATTATTTTAACGAGAATACGCTGCCCGATGAAGATAAAGCCAGGGTAATCAGAGAAGGGAGGTCTTTTATGCAAGTGTTGTTTGATGAATATATGAATCTGTAATTTCAAGTCGCCCCATTGTCTATGAAATCTCGATTTTACTTTTTACATCCGCGTTTTATGAAGTTGTCACTGAGAAATCTGATTACACTCAGTGTTATGGTGGTTGCAGGTATGCTTGTAATTGTTGTCTGGACGAATTGGTTCTTTTATGAGCAGAAAAATTTTAACCTGGAATACGCTGATGTTGAGAACAAGCAGCTGAGCAATCATAAAGAACTGGTAAAAAGAGAGGTAGAAAGGGCAGTTAATCAGGTAGCGTATGTGCGGTCTTTATCAAAAGATAATCTGATGAAAGATTTAACATACAGGGTTGATATGGCATACGATATCGCAAAAAACCTGTATGACAAAAATAAGGGGACGAAAACAGATGCTGAGATTAAGGCTATGATTAAGGAGGCATTACGTCCGTACCGCACCGGTCAGTCATCAGAATATGTTTTTATCTATACACTCGATGGGGTATCTGTACTTTTACCTGACCGCCCAAAGGACGAAGGAGTTGCATCGTTACACTTTAGAGACACGCGTCAGAACAATGTTATAGAGAAAGAGGTTGCTTTAATGCGCGAGGTTGACAAAGGCTTTTTAACATACAGGAAATTTGACAGCAGCACCAACGACTCTGTTGCGGTAAAATACTCCTACATCCGTAAATTCAAGCCATTAAACTGGTACATTGGATCAAAGATCTACTTTGATGATTTTGAAAATAACGTTAAGAAAGAGATTCTCAGAAATTTAGCAAGCATCCACTTTAAGCATAACGGTTACTTATTTGTTCAGGGAGTAGATTGCGAACCAATTCTTTCGAATGGCACTATTGTGAGAGAAGGATACACCAATTTTGTAAATGTTGACCTGCAGGAACGGAAGAAAGTATCTAATGCTGTTCTTAATAACCAGGAATATGTGGAGTACGTGTATCATAAACCCGGTGATAGTGAAGTTCAGCCCAAGATATCTTACGTTAAACGTGTTCAGGGTTGGGACTGGATAATTGGAGCGGGCTTTTATCCACGCGATCTGCAGACCGACATAAATGCGCAAAGAAATATCATAAGAAGAGGGAACACCAAAACACTTATTATCATCTCATCGTCAATGTTGCTGATAATTTTATTGAGTTACCTCTATACCAGACGGGTTATTATGCGAATAATGGACGACTTTACCAAATATGAGAAGTTCTTTGACGATGCACTTATTCACAACACCAAAATAGACGAAAGGGAGCTGGAGGTTTTTGAATTTAAGAAACTGGCAAAGTCTGCTAACCGTATGATCGACAGTATCAGCAGTTTCAGGGCTGCTTTAGAGAAAGAACATTCATTGCTCAATTCGGTCATCAATTCCATTCCCGACATGATTTTCTTTAAAGATTTGCAGAGTAAATACATTGCTGCAAACTCTGCTTTTTGCGAATATCTTGGTCTGGATATCAAAAACATAAGGGGGAAGACCGATATTGAACTCTTTCCTTCTGAACTGGCCCGTGTGTATTATGAGTATGACCAGACCATTCTTCGTGATGGAATTCCTATACGTAACGAAGAATGGATTGGAATGCCCAATGGAACAAAAAGGTTATACGATACTGTTAAGGTTTTGTGCCAGGACGATGCAGGACGCATTCTTGGTATCTTATGCATAAGCCGTGATATAACGGAACGCCAGCATATAAATGAACAATACCTTGCGGCCAAAGAGAAAGCAGAAGAGTCTGACAGGCTCAAAACCGCTTTCCTCGCTAATATGAGTCATGAGATAAGAACCCCTATGAATTCAATTGTTGGTTTCTCAAACCTGATTGCTCAGGGTGGCTTGTCTGATGAAGAGAAGGTAGAGTATGTTGAACATATTGAAACTTCTATAAACAGCCTGCTTACCATTATAAACGATATTATTGATATAGCCAAAATTGAAGCAGGACAATTGACTATAAAACCGCAATACGTTAGCCTTAATGAAATTATGGACGACATTAAGGCTACCATTATAGAATACAAGCGGCGTTTAGATAAGGATCATCTCGCTTTTAACCTGCACATTGATAATGAACTAAAGAACGCAAGGATATTAGTTGACAAGTACCGTATTATACAAGTATTAGATAATCTCCTTATTAATGCAGTGAAATTTACCGAGCATGGGTCAATCGAACTTGGATGCAGGATTGTAGATCAGTCAATACATTTTTATATAAAGGATACAGGTATTGGCATATCAGTAAAAGATCAGAAGAAATTATTTGAACGTTTCAGACAGGTGGGCACCAAACAAGGTTATAAAATGGGTGGAACCGGACTTGGACTGGCCATATCAAAGCACATTGTAGACATGATGAAGGGCTCCATTGAGGTGGAGTCAGAACCGGGTCAGGGTTCAGTATTCCATATATACATACCTTATTTCCCTGACCAGAACCATCTGAATAAACAATACAACCTAAAATCGCTTGATTTCAAAGATCATAACATAATGGTTATTGAAGAAGAAGATGTTGCGTACAATTACTTTAAAGCGGTTATATCGGGTACGGGCGCTCATCTTATCAGAGCAAAAAATATTGCCGAAGCAACTGAAGCTATTGAGAAAGAACAAGAGTTGCATCTGTGTTACGCTGATATTGACGTAGAGGAAAAAGGTATGGAATTGTTTCTTCAGAAACTGAACGAGGTGTATCCGGGGTTGCCAGTAATTGGTCAGATTAATGAAAACCAGAAAGCACAAGTTGCTCAGTATGGATTTTCGAAATTGATATACAAACCGGTGAAATATCACTTACTGCTCGAATCTATATCAAAATGCCTTAAAAAGCAGAACTCGGTATGATCAATGAAACTACACCGGTTTCCAGACAGCAATGGGATTTGTAGTTACAGAAAACAAACAGCAGCATATAAAAAAGGGCGGTTATGATAAACCGCCCTTTTTTATATAATGTTTGATAAATAAACAGTTGGCCTGCATGCCTCACTGTTTAAACAAACAATTATTGTGTGATCAACTATTTCTTAACAGTATAGAAACACACTTTTGGTGACTCGATCTTGTCTTCTTTTTTAAGTTTCTTTATTGCATTATCCACATCTTTCTTATCCATTTGAGCAATCTCAGCTATTTGTGCTGATTTAAGAGGGGTTTCTGATTTTGCAAGTACATCAAGAACTAAAGCTTCTTTTTCCATTTTTTTGTGTTTTAAAAATTAATCTAAAAGGTGAACTACAAGACCGCTTCTTAATTTAGGTTCAAACCAGGTGGTTTTAGGTGGCATGATGTTACCTGTATCGGCAATAGTGATCAATTGATCGAGCGATACAGGGTAGAGCGCGAAAGCTGCAGCCATTTCACCGCTGTCAACTCTTTTCTTTAATTCGCCCAATCCGCGTATACCTCCAACAAAGTCAATTCGTTTTGAGGTTCTGAGGTCTTTAATATCCAGCACATTATCGAGAACGTGTTTTGAAAGGATGGTTACATCAAGAACTCCGATCGGGTCGTTATCATCGTATGTGTTCTCTTTGGCGGTAAGAGAGTACCAGCGACCACCAAGATACATGCTGAAATTATGAAGACTGACAGGTTTGTATATTTCAGTTCCTTTATCTTCAACTGTGAATACTTCTTTTACTTTCTCCATGAAAGCTTCGGGAGAGAGGTTATTAAGATCTTTTACAACCCTGTTGTAATCAATAATTGTTAACTGATCGGAAGGGAAGTGTACTGCAAGGAAGAAGTTATATTCTTCGTTGCCTGTATGGTTTGGATTATTTAATTTCTTTTCATTACCAACAAGAGCAGCAGCAGCAGTTCTGTGATGTCCGTCGGCAACGTAAGTGTATGGTATTTTTTCGAAAAGTTCAACCAATGTCCGGATGGTTTGCTGATCGCGTATTACCCAGAAATGGTGGCCGAATCCGTCAGCAGCAGTAAAGTCGTATTCAGGGGCCTGATTTTTAACAATACCAGCTACAATTTCGTCAATTTCCTTAACAGCAGGATAGGTAAAGAAAACGGGTTCCATGTTAGCGTTGGTGATACGCACATGTTTCATGCGGTCTTCTTCTTTATCAGCCCTGGTTAATTCATGCTTTTTAATTATTCCGTTAAGGTAGTCTTCAACGCCAGCACAACCCACTAATCCATACTGGGTTTTACCATTCATGGTCTGAGCGTAGATATAGAGATGGTTTTCAGCGTCCTGAACAAGCCATTTATTTTCACGGAATTTATCGAGATTAATGCGAGCCTGTTGATAAACTGCTGCATCATGTTCATCGATGTTAGCCGGCAAATCGATTTCGGGCTTGATGATGTGTAACAGAGAGTAAGGATTGCCTTCGGCTTCAACGCGCGCTTCGGCAGAGTTAAGTACATCGTAGGGCCGTGATGCTAGTTGCGCGGCAATTTCCTGTGGTGGACGCAGTCCCTTAAATGGTTTTAAAATAGCCATATCCGGATTGTTTAGAATTGATGGTTATATAAATATTTTTCATGCCTTCAGACAACCTGGCCTGAATGGTGAAGCAAAATTAGAAATATTAATTAAAAGAGGAAGCCTTCTGCCGGGAGCAAAAGAAAAACATTGTAACATTATTCAGAACGATAATCGTTAATCAACATCATCCATGTTAAGATCAGCTGCTCTTTGCAATGAGCCGATCAATGCGCCGATCATTTTGGTCATTTCCATTAACTGCCCTCTTGATTCTTCAACCTCCTTATCAGAAAAGTAATGAAGTTTACCAGCAAGTGAAGTATATACAACGCACTCTCTTACAGCACTTTTTGCCATTTTAAGATAGTAGATAAACTGATTTTTGTTACGTGCAGATCCTTCAGAAATATTTAATGCGATAGCCTGGGCTGCCAGATTAAACCTTGTTGAGAATGCAGACTGACTTTCTATGGGGAATTTAAAAGTTTTCCTGGCAATCCACTCGATATAGTCAAGTGATTTGTGGTAGATACGCAGGTCTTCAAATCTGAAGAACGTTACGGCTTTTTCGAGTTCAGAGTCCATATACGTGAAGTTTTGTTAGTTGTTGTGCTGAATTTATATTAAAGGAAGTAAGCCGGCCCGGTCAGGCCGGCTTGAGAACTATTTTACTTTATCCATGCTTTTGTTTACCTGGAAAGTGGTTACTCCATTTTCGAGGAAGTCAACTATTTGCCTTGCAGCAGCCAGACCGGCATTAACGTTTGCTTCTGAAGTTTGAGCACCCATTTTTTTAGGTGTGAAGAAATATCTGCCAGCGAACTTTTCTTCGAATACCGGTTTGTTGTCGGGTTCTATATCACTCAGGTATTTAAAGTCGGGTCTTTCTTCAAATATTTTAACCAGGCCTTCTTCATCAATAACTTCTTTGCGCGCAGTATTGACTAAAGTGGCACCCTTTGGCATAAGTTTAAGCAAATCGTAACCGATAGACTTTTTGGTTTGAGCATTAGCAGGGATATGCAGAGATACGTACTGACATTTTGAGTATAACTCTTCAACTGAAGCTACGGGTGTTACGCCGTCCTGTTTCATTTGATCGGCTGATACAAACGGGTCAAATGCACATATATGCATACCAAATCCTTTTGCAATGGCAGCAACGTACCTGCCTACATTACCGTAAGCGTGAATGCCCAGTGTTTTATCGCGTAATTCAGTACCCGATGTTCCATTATACATGTTACGGGCCATGTATACCATCATTCCTAAAGCAAGCTCTGCAACAGCATTGGAGTTTTGACCTGGTGTATTCATGGCAACAACGTTATGCTCTGTAGCTGCAACCAGATCAATATTGTCATAACCGGCACCGGCGCGTACAATAATTTTCAGATTTTTACCGGCCTCCATTATTTTGCGGTCAGCAATATCACTTCTGATAATTACTGCATCTACATCCTCAACAGCCTTGACGAAATCATTATGATCTGTGTACTTTTCTAATAAACGAAGTTCATACCCAGCATCTTCAACAATCTTTTTAATTCCTTCAACTGCAATTTTAGCAAACGGTTTGTCGGTAGCAACTAGTACTTTTTTCATGATAGTTAGTGTTTTAAAGAATAATTGTATAAAGGTAGAGATAAAGAATTTGAATACCAAATAATTTTAAAAAAAAATTGTTCATTTCCGAGCAAAGTATTTTTTTCTATGTTCGGAAATGAACAAAATATGAATATTATCTTACCGGTAGCCTGATAATTGGGCTATTGCAGTATCATCTAAAAGGACTGCATTGTGCTCATTTGCAAGTATAATGCGACTTGCCAGCTCAAAGAATACTGCCTTTTGAATGACATCTGCAAACGATTTGCCCGCTATGATCTGACCATGGTTTTGAAGTTGAATCACAGTGTGATCTTGAATATTCACGACTATAGCATGTGCCAGTTCATCAGAGCCCGGCATTATATAAGGAAGGTGTTTAACTTTACCTATATATAGAGGTACTTCAATTATTACATTATAATTATCAACCGGTGTTTTTCTGCATGCAAGCGTTGTTGCCGCGGGTGACTGGCAGTGAAGTACCGTGTTGTACTGAGGGAAATTTTCAAGAATGCGCAGGTGCAACGGCAATTCACCTGTTGGAATAACTTGATTTAGAAGTTTATAGGTGGTCTTTTCGGATGAAAGGAGCCTGCAGTTGCTAAGGTCGTAGTCTTCGAAAGAATTCGTTTCGGGGACGAGTAGCTGAATATCGTTGGTAGTCAGCTTAGCGAGCCATGCCCTCGAAGCCGAAACCATGATTACACCTTCTTTATTTCTGTGCGACAGGTTGCCGCTGCTGCAGCTTAATAATCCATGCTTTCCTGCATCGCGTGCACATTCAGCGAACTCTTCGAGAAGGTCTTTATAATACGGTGATCTCATTATTTAACTGAAATTTCGTCTAAGAATAACCATGCAGGGTTGCCAGCTCCTTTATGGTCATCAGGACAATTATTGATACTAACGACCTTAACTTTAAAGAACCGGTCGGTCACGTTATTAACGTTAAAGGTGTAATCTTTCAGGATAGTACCCCACTTATCTAACGGCACATCATTAGTGAGTGTGCTGATAAGGCTGAAGTTTTTACCATCGGCAGAACTGTAAAGTTCAATTGCTGTTGGCATGAAGATCCATGCATTTATATCCTGCATGCATCCAATGCTGACACTGGTAACGGGTTTATTGCCGGTAAGCTGTATAATGGCCTCAACATCAGTACCCATATAGCCCTGCCAGCCTCCCAGCCTGAAGTCTTCGCTTCCCTTTAGACCATCGATCAGAGTCTCAGGTCCATTACCCGTATACTGCGGTTCGTATTTTGAGAGCAGGGTAAGGACTAAATTATCCGGTTTACGGGTATATACAGATTCAACAGTTCCGGAAGGAATACATCCGTCTTTAAATCCTTTAAACTTGATAACTGTTGACTGGTTTAGCTTAATCGGTGCGGAATAAATGCTGCTGTTTTCATCAGGTTCAGATCCGTCGGTCGTATACCTGATAGTTTCCCCATTAATAGCCGAGATAGTAACCAGAGTGGATGTATCGAATAACTGAGCCATTTTTTCAACTACCGGAGCAATAGCAACATGCTGAGCATCAATAGAGGTGAATGGTTCATTTACAGTTCCGGCTCCCCATTTTTTATTGGGTTTATCAGACAATTTAAAAGTTAATGTACCTCCCTTCATGATCTCATCGTGGGTAATGTACGAACGTTTTAACGGTTTCCCGTTTAATGAAGCGGATTGTATATACATGTTCTCTTTGGAGAGCTTTTGGGCATTAATGCGAAATGTATTTCCGTTTTCAAGACGGATGGTCATATCTTCAAACTGCGGTTTACCAATGATATACTGATCAGTTCCGGGGCAAACCGGATAAAAACCGAGGGCACTGAATACAGCCCAGGCCGACATCTGCCCGCAGTCCTCATTCCCGATAAGGCCATCGGGCGCATTGGTGTAGAAATTCTGCATGATGTAGTTTACTTTCTCCTGTGTTTTCCATGGGGCACCGGCATAATTGTACAAATAGGCAATGTGGTGGCTGGGTTCATTTCCATGGGCATACTGGCCAATCAGTCCGGTTATGTCTGATTGTTCACGGCCGGTTGTGGCAGATGGTGCGGTGAACAGATCATCGAGTTTGCTCTCCAGACCTTTCTTTCCGTTATGCAATTGAGTGAAGTACTGCATATCGTGGGGCACATAGAAACTATATTGCCAGGAGTTGGCTTCAGTATAATTAAAGTTTACTTCGCGGGCATCAAAAGGCTCGAACCATGCGCCATTATGGCGTGCGCGCATAAATCCGGTAGAAGGATCGAACAACTGCTTGTAGCTTTGAGCCCTGCTGAAAAACGGATCAGCAATATCGTTCCTGTTTAATTGTCTGGCCATTTGCGCGATGCACCAGTCGTCGTATGCATATTCAAGAGTTTTTGAAACGGATTCATGGTCATGGTTGGCAGGTATGTATCCGTATTTCTTATAAAAACGCAGACCGAAGTGATCCTGGCTGGCGCTCGCAACCATGGCCTGCAGAGCTTTGTTGTGGTCATAATCGCGAATACCTTTCATAAAAGCATCGGCAATGACCGGAACGGCATGGTAGCCAATCATGCAGAACGTTTCATTGGCGCTCAGTTCCCATACGGGCAGCAGACCACCGTCTTCATATTGTTTTATGAATGTCTGTACAAAGTCGTTGGTGCGTTTCTGGTCAATGATCGTAAACAGGGGATGCAGAGCCCGGTAGGTATCCCAAAGGGAAAAAACTGTGTAGTAGGGATGATCTGCAGTGTGCCTTTGTAAATCTCTCCCTAAATACTCTCCGTTAACATCGCTAAAGGTATTGGGAGCTATCATGGTGTGGTACAGCGCAGTATAAAAAATTGTCAGCTGGTCAGTATTGGTTGAACTAACTGTAATTTTTGACAGTTCTTTATTCCATGCTTCTTTGGCCTGGCGGCGAACCTTACTAAAATCCCAGTGGTTTATTTCGGCATCGAGGTTTTGACGGGCATTTTCAATGCTTACAGCCGAAATGCCTACTTTAATTATGAGCGGTTTATCTGATGCTTTGCCAAAATTGAGAATGCCTTTAACATTTTTTCCCTGCGCAAAATTAGCACCCGATTCAGTTTTATCATTCAGCGCAAGCTTTATTTCTTTTATGTTTTGAGAAACCTTTATCACGAAGTATACGCGCTGGTCGTTAGCCCATGCTCTTGATTCTCTGTAGCCCTCCAGTTCATTCTCACCGGTTTGTCTGAGCCATGAATTCATAACAAGATCGCGGTGCTGCAAATCAATTATTACTTTTTGCCCGGCACCTTCCTGAAACTGGTATTGATGCATGCCGGCTCTGACAGTTGCAGTGAGTTGCACAGTAATGTTGTTATCGGGCAGTTTAACCTGATAATAACCGGCTTCGGCAGTTTCTGCGGTATGACTGAATTTGCTTCTGTAACCGGGTTTGCCATCATAACCGTTGTTAAAAATATCTTCGCCGGTAAAAGGCATCAGCAATACATCGCAATAGTCGGGTACACCTGTTCCGCTAAGATGTGTATGACTGAAACCATAAATATACTCATCGGAGTAGTGATAACCGCCACACCCGTCCCAGCCTTCAAGGCGCGTATCGGGGCTTAGCTGCATCATACCAAAAGGCACTGTGGCGCCTGGAAAGGTGTGACCATGCCCGCCTGTACCTATAAAGGGGTTGGCATAATCGGCCGGGGTTTGCTGTGCCGATGCTATATTACCGCAGATCAACAGCAAAAGAAAGCAAAGAATAGGGGTTAGCTTATGCATAGTAATCAGTTAGTGTTTGATGAATATTTCGAAAAATATACTTTTTGCATGTTTCAGCAAATCTCATCAAATGTAAAGATCATTTGCATTAAATCAATGCCTTTACAGCACTATCATAAGAAAATTATGGCACACTGACTTATCCGGAAGCACCACGCTAAAGCTAACTAAATTGCATCGAACCGGTAAATAGTGCTTTCGTGGAATATTTCGCCGGGCGAAAGCAGTGTGTTGGGGAAATGTGGATTGTTGGGGGAATCAGGGAAATGCTGTGTTTCAAGGCAGAAACCTGCATACTGACCATACCTTTGCCTTGATTTTCCTATGAGTGTTGCATCGAGAAAATTAGATGTGTATAGCTGAACCCCGGGCTGTGTAGTCCATACATCCATCTTTATACCAGTTTTAGGGCTTTGCACAACTGCACAAAGCTGTGGCAGATCACCGTAAGGAAAACGCACATAGTTATGGTCGTAGCCTGCAGATGTTTCATGTATTCGCGATCCAATTGCATGGGGAGTAGTGAAATCGAACGGAGTATTTCGGACATCAAGAATATTTCCTGTAGGTATCCCGTCAGAGTTAATTTCTGTTAACTGGGGTGCGTTTAATTGTAATACATGGTCAAGGATATTACCGTTTCCTTCGCCCGACAGATTGAAGTAACCATGCCATGTTAGGTTTACAGGTGTAACTGCATCAGCGAAAGCTTTATAATCAATACCCAGGCTGTTATCGTTTTCGATGTAATAGATTACCTCAACATTTAGCTGCCCGGGGTAACCCTGGTCGCCATCATTACTGGTAAGACTAAGTTTAAGTGCCTGATTATCATAATATTCAACGATCTTATCTTTCCATATTAGCTTATCAAAGCCCTGGTAGCCCCCGTGCAGATGGTTGTTTCCGTTGTTGGTGTCAAGCTGGTATTCTTTCTCCACAATTCTGAACCTGCCGTTTTTAATGCGATTGGCATATCTGCCAATCAGCGCTCCAAAATACGGGCAATCATTCATGTAATGCGTAGCCACATACTCTATGGGTGATTGGAATCCGAGCGCCACATCTACCAGGCGGCCATTTCGGTCCGGCACTTTAAGCTCCATGACGATGCCACCGTAATTCATTATCCGGGCCTCCAGATAAGCACTTTTCAGGGTATATACATTTACACTGAGGTATTCGGTTAGCCGGAGTGTTTCAACAGAGATGTTCATAATCAGTTTTTTAAGGAAAAACAACCAGAAATGGAATCTGTTAGCTAAATGAATTTATAAAGTGTAGTTCTTTTTAATTATCCTTAAAGGTTTGGCTGCGTATTATTATGGATATCTGCAGTAATGAAAAGTTTAAATGAGGGGCGGTTAATCCAGGTAGGAATCGGCAATACTACGTATTTGCTCGAGCGCTTTACGGTCAGTTTGTGCATATTCAAATGGGAAAGTATCGATCATATCGAAATTGCGAAACCGCATTTTACCGTTATTGCTGGTTGAGAGGGACATGTGGAATTCGGAGCAGCCGGTAATTTCAATAAGCTCAGGAAGGTTGTGATGAGATATTCCTGCACCGGGCATTACAATTATACGACCGTTGGCCTGACGGTTAAGATCGGCAATAACTTTACTTCCCTTGTGTGCAGACTTGTTTCCACCAGAAGTGAGAACGCGGTGGCATCCCAGTTCGATAAGTTTTTCGAGTGCTTCTGCCTGATCTCTCACCATATCAAATGCCCGGTGAAATGTGACCGGCAATGGATAACTGATTTCGATCACTTCCTTGAGCCGGCATGAATCAATGGTTCCATCCGGATTAAGCATGCCGGTTACAATGCCTGAAGCTCCGGCTACTTTTGCAGAAAAGATGTCTGACTTAATAACCTGAAAATCAGCAGCTGTGTATAAGAAATCGCCGGGTCTGGGTCTGATGAGTACAAAAACAGGAACTTTTGATCTTGATACAGCATTTTCTAATAATCCTTTTGATGGTGTAAGGCCTCCAATGGAAAGCGCACTGCACAATTCGAGCCTGTCAGCTCCCGAACCCGATGCATTATAGATTGACGCTGTGTTGTCTACGCAAATTTCTATAAGAATCCTATCCTTCATGCCTGTATAACTGATGCTTCATGCTTACAAATATAATTATATAACCTTTCGTATGGCTGATACTGGATATAATTAAATCCGCAGGATCTGTCGGGCAACAGGAAATAAGATAAGCCTGACGAAATCTGAATATGCGAATTAACTCTCAAAGCTTTTTGTGGCATCAATACATCCCTGAAAAGGCAATCTATAATTTTTGTACCTTGCACACAAATAACAACAGTAGTCTGTGAAGGATAAAGTGGTGATTATCACCGGAGGTACATCGGGCATAGGGTTAGCTATGGCCTGGGAGTTTGGTGCCAGGGGTGCCTCTCTGGTTATTGCTGCCCGCGATGAAGGAAAGCTGGCTCTAAAAGTACAGGAGTTGCAGAAGGCAGGATATAATGTACTTGGAGTGCAGGCCGATGTAAGTAAAGAGCAGGATTGTAAGCACATCGTAAGTAGGGCGTTGGAACATTTTGGCAAGATAGACATACTGGTAAATAATGCCGGAATTTCTATGCGGGCTGCATTTATCAATACGGAGCTGGATGTTTTGAGGAAGCTGATGGATATAAATTTCTGGGGTACTGTGTATTGTACTAAATACGCTCTGAAGCATCTGCTTGAAACCCATGGAAGTGTTGTTGGTATAATTTCCATCGCGGGGCATATAGGACTTCCGGGCAGAACGGGCTATTCGGCATCAAAATTTGCTGTGAGAGGATTTCTTGACACACTCAGGTCAGAAAACCTGCATACCGGCCTGCATGTGCTGGTTGCGGCACCGGGCTTTACGGCCAGTAATATTCGCAATGCAGCGCTCACGGCGGATGGTTCTCAGCAGGGAGAGACCCCTCGGGATGAGAGTAAAATGATGTCGGCAGAAACAGCTGCGCGCAAAATTGTAAATGCGGTGGAGAAAAGGAAAAACTCACTAATACTTACCTTTGTTGAAGGGAAGTTTACAGTTTTTCTTAACAAGTTCTTACCCCGGCTTGTTACCAAATTAGCATACAACCAAATGAAGAAGGAGCCTGACTCACCTTTCTGAGCGCAGGTGTATTATATAGAACTTTAGTATTAATCGATAAAAATTGAAAAAATGGCAGAATTGAACCTGGAAATCTTACTCTTAGAAGGTTTAGAGAACCTCAAATTTGGTGATTCACCGGCAGTCGTTGAAAAAACCCTTGGCAAGCCAACCGAAATAAAGAAACTCAGCGATGAGGGTGATGATCTCGATGAAGATCTTGACACTATTCTATGGGAGTACGACAATGAAGGCCTGACTGTATTTTTTGAAGGAAAAAACAACCATGTACTTTCTTGCTTTGAGACAGATAACGCGGATGCTACTCTCTTTGGAGCCAGGGTATTCGACATGTCGGAGGAGGAAATCATTGAGATC
>CAZXQT010000001.1:149646-175555 GCA_964643225.1 uncultured Lentimicrobium sp.
ACGGCCTTACACAAATAGACAGTGAGGAAGAAGAATGGGGCGAAAAAAGGGTGTCTTTTGATGAAGGACTAATAGACTTCTATTTTCAGGACGGTGAGTTAATTACCGTTAACTGGGGTGTTTTCGTTAATGAAGATGGCGAAATAGAAGAGTTTGACGAAGAAGATTAAAAATTAGACCAAAAGAAGATTAAGAATTAGACTAAAAGAAGAGTAGTATTTCTAATCGGGATTATTAAGGGGATGATATTTAATAATATTGGCTCTTAAAAACTCTCTGTCTATATGGGTGTAGATTTCAGTTGTTGTAATGCTCGAATGACCGAGCATGGTTTGAACAGCACGGAGATCTGCACCGTTTTCTATTAAATGGGTGGCAAATGAATGCCGGAATGTGTGCGGGCTTATAGTCTTTTTTACACCGGCAAGCTTTCCAAGCTGCTTAATAATGGTAAAAATCATTGCGCGGGTGAGTTTTGATCCGTTTTTATTCAGAAACAGGATGTTCTCATTGCCGTGCTTTATTTTTAAGTGAACCCGGACATGATTAATGTATCGGTTTAACTGGCTTACAACCCGGGCATTAACTGGAACAAGCCGCTGCTTATTACCTTTTCCAGTAATTATCACAAAGCCTTCTTCAATATAGAAGCTACTCAGTTTCAGTTCAGTAAGTTCACTTACCCTTAGCCCGCATCCGTAAAGTATTTCAACAATTGCTTTATTTCTTTCACCCAGGGGATTACTCAGGTCAATTGCTTTTATCATGTTTTCAATCTCTTCCTGAGACAAGATTTCGGGTAATTTTCGTCCTATCTTAGGCATCTCGAGAAGGGTAGTGGGATCATTATCTATAATCTCTTCAAGCAGTAAATACTTGTAGAATGATCTGATTCCGGATAGAATTCTGGATTGACTGCTTGCTTCCATATTCATAGATGCGAGTTCTTTAACGAACTGCTGTAGGTGCGTCAGGGTTACCTGAGTAGGTTGTAATTTTTGTGGCAGACCCGACATGTAGTTTGCAAGTTTTTCTATATCAAGACAGTAGGATTCAATAGTATTGGCTGACAACGATCTTTCGACCTGAAGCCATGCTCTGAATCCCTTAATTAATAGAGGCCACTGCATTGAGAAGAACTTATGATGCCGATTGTTTATATTTGCACACAAATGTAGTACATTCAGATTTTATCGGATTGCATTAAAATTGCTTGATTTTTTTTGCTTTTCACGTTTGGATGATTCATTTTTATTTGTATTTTTGCAGTCTTAAAAATTAAAGGCTTACAACAATGGCTAAGAAGAGCAAAGAAGCACGAATTCAGGTTATTTTAGAATGCACTGAGCATAAGACCAGCGGTATGCCGGGCACTTCAAGGTACATAACTACCAAAAATAAGAAAAATACACCTGAGAGACTTGAGATTAAAAAGTATAATCCAATTCTCCGTAAAATGACTATTCATAAAGAAATTAAATAATAAAGCACCATGGCAAAGAAAGTTGTTGCAACCCTGAGAACTTCATCGGGTAAGGATTATGCAAAAGTAATCAGAATGGTTAGGTCAGAAAAAACCGGTGCCTACAGTTTTAAGGAAACTATCGTTCCAAACGATTCAGTAAAAGATTTCCTGACGAAAAAATAATCGTTATTCGAATTAAATAATTAAGGGAACTTTTCATCTTAGAGAAGTTCCCTTAATTTTCATTTATAATAGTTGCCGAACCATTGATAACCTCTGTCTGATTAAATATTTTATTATGGGCTTTTTCTCATTTTTCTCTAAGGATAAAAAACAAGATCTCGATAAAGGACTTGAAAAGACCAAAGACAGCTTCTTTAGTAAGATATCAAAAGCAGTTGTCGGAAAATCTAAAGTAGATGACGAAGTCCTGGATAATCTGGAAGAGATTCTTGTTACATCGGATGTTGGAGTAGAAACCACACTAAAGATTATCGAACGCATTGAGAGCAGGGTTTCGCGCGATAAATATCTTGGAGTCGGTGAACTTAACAGGATACTCAAAGAAGAGATAACCGGCTTGCTGGAAGAAACAGAGCAGAAGAATTTAATCAAAGACTTCGA
Source organism: uncultured Lentimicrobium sp. (assembly GCA_964643225.1). Classification (GTDB taxonomy): domain Bacteria; phylum Bacteroidota; class Bacteroidia; order Bacteroidales; family Lentimicrobiaceae; genus Lentimicrobium. The sequence continues at coordinate 151,736 of CAZXQT010000001.1, forward strand.
TTTCCCTAAACGCGATTACCCTTATGTAATAATGGTTGTTGGCGTAAATGGTGTTGGCAAAACCACAACTATCGGTAAACTGGCTCATCAGTTTAAGAGTGCTGGCAAGGTTGTTATGCTCGGTGCTGCAGATACATTCAGAGCTGCTGCAGTTTCACAGCTCGAAATCTGGGGTGAAAGGGTAGGTGTTCCGGTAATTACACAGGGTATGGGAGCAGATCCTGCTTCTGTTGCATTTGATTCTCTTAAATCTGCAATTGCCCGAAATGCCGATGTGCTCATTATAGACACTGCCGGAAGACTGCATAATAAAGTTAACCTGATGAACGAATTATCGAAAATCAGAAAGGTTATGCAAAAACTATTACCCGATGCACCTCACGAAGTACTGCTCGTTCTTGATGCCTCGACCGGACAAAATGCCATTGAACAGGCCAGACAATTTACAGCTGCTACTGAAGTTAATGCATTGGCACTCACTAAATTGGATGGCACTGCTAAAGGTGGAGTAGTAATCGGTATCAGCGATCAGTTTAAAATACCGGTGAAATACATCGGAATAGGGGAGAAGATGACCGATCTTCAGCCGTTTGTTAAGGAAGAATTTGTTGATTCCCTATTTAAGGCTTAATCAATTGCATACGCACTTCTGTAATCCAGACCTGTGTTGTGAAACACCTGGTAGCATTTACGGTATTACAATTTTCTGTTTTATCAAACTTTAATTAGCCGCCTTTCGGTTTTTTCATGAAGACAAAGTTATTCAATAATAAAAGTGTCAATGTCATTACATTGGGTTGTTCTAAGAACCTCGTAGATTCAGAATTCATGCTGAGACAATTGAAAGCGGCAGGATTTGAGATCTTTCACGACACCAATGAAGAATCCGATATTGTTATTATTAATACATGTGGTTTTATAAACGATGCAAAGGAAGAGTCAGTAAACACAATTCTGCACTGGGCCAATCTTAAAAACGACAAAAAGATTGATAAGTTATATGTAATGGGTTGCCTGTCTGAAAGATACAGGACTGACCTGATGCAGGAAATTCCTGAAGTAGATGGATTCTTTGGAGTAAATGATCTGAACGATCTGCTGCAACAGGTAAATGCGCCTTTCAGAAAAGAATTGATAAGTGAACGGATAATAACCACTCCTCCGCATTATGCCTATCTCAAAATCGCAGAAGGTTGCGATCATCAGTGTGCCTTTTGTGCTATACCGGCAATAAGGGGAGGTACAGTTTCAAAATCTATAGATGTTTTAATTCAGGAAGCTGAATTCCTGGCTCAGTCAGGTGTTAAAGAACTTATGCTCATTGCACAGGATTTAACCTGGTACGGCATTGATAACTACGGTAAAAGGATGCTTGCCCCACTTCTTGAACAGCTGTCAAAAGTGAACGGCATTGAATGGATACGACTGCATTATGCGTATCCACTTGGTTTCCCTATGGAAATACTGGATATTATGCGCGATAATCCAAAAATATGTAAGTACATCGATATCCCAATACAGCATATTAATAATCGCATTCTTAAGTCCATGCGCCGCGGCTTAAATAGTGAAGATACCAGAAATTTAATCTCCGAAATCAGAAGGAGGGTTCCGGGCATTGCAATCCGCACAAGCGTTATTGTTGGTTATCCCGGCGAATCTAAAGAAGCATTCGAAGAGTTAAAGGAGTTTGTGCGTGAAGCCCGCTTTGAGAGGTTGGGAGTTTTTACATACTCTCATGAGGAAAAGACTCCTGCTTACGATCTGAAGGATGACGTCAGATCTGCAACTAAAGCCAGGCGGGCAGAGCAGATTATGACTCTACAGCAATCCATTTCAGATGAAAAAAATCAATCCTTAATAGGCCGGCAGTTAAAGGTTATTATTGATCGCATGGAAGATTCATATTGGGTAGGGCGCACAGAATTTGATTCGCCTGAAGTAGATAATGAAGTAATTTTATCAGTTGTTGCCCATAATAATACACAGGCATTGCAACCCGGTAAATTTGTTACGGTAAAGATTACCGATGCAGAAATGTATGATCTTCATGCAGAAATTGTAAACGAATGAGAAAGCTACAAAATCCCTTCGTTAGACTTAAAGGTTATCAATGCTTTGGATGTTCGCCGGATAACCCCCATGGTTTGAGGCTCCAGTTTGTGGAAGACGGCGAGTGGATTACCTCTTCATGGGAGCCCGTCGACTATTTTCAGGGTTGGATGGATACTTTACATGGCGGTATACAAGCCACATTGATGGATGAAATAGCGAGCTGGTGTGTGTTTGCCAAGCTTGATACTTCTGGTGTTACCTGCGAAATGGAAGTAAAGCTAAAGAAGCAGTTAAAAACTAACGAAGGAACTATCTTTCTTAAAGCCAGAATAAGAGAAATGCGTCGTAACATTGCCGTGATCGACACCTATCTCTATAACAATAAGATGGAACTATGCACAGAAGGGGTGATGCACTATTACACATTCCCTCCCAAAATTGCCAGTGAGAAATTATGGTACCCTGGCAGAGATGCATTCTTTAGTTCAGATGAGGATAATGCAACCGGCAGTAAAGATGCTGGAGCTGTTACCCGGGATTTCGATATTGATAAACAACAACTTTAAAACATGGCCGAATTACATCAGGTTGATATTAATTGGATGGAGGATATAACCTTCGAAGCATCTGCAGATGCACATACAATTACACTTGACGCAGCTATTGAATCGGGAGGTAATGACAAAGGATTCAGACCTAAAAAGCTACTTCTGAGTGCTCTCGGAGGATGCACAGCAGTTGATGTTGTGCTTATACTTAGGAAAATGAACGTTGATATGGAATCATTCAGGATTGAAGTGGTTGGTCAGCTAACTGATACACATCCTAAGGTGTATTCATCCATCCTGTTAAAGTATTATTTTACCGGCAAAAATCTTGACAAATCCAAACTCAATCGTGCAATTGAACTATCGCAGGAAAAATACTGCGGTGTAACTGCAATGCTCAAAAATTCAATTGACATCAGCTATCAGATAATAGTGCAGGAATCCGTGCAGGAATAGTATCCTGTAGTATATTACTTTTCGTTCGGGTATACGAAGCTTTTAACAAGGAGTATTAATTCGCTAAGGATCATTGCTGTGGCTCCCCATACTAAATGATTCTGAACCATAAACCCCGGTACTTGAAGAGTATCGAAATCAGGCACGTGTATTTGATATACTCCCAGAGAACTGTCGAGCAGAAAAAAATCGAATGGAACTGTTATTACCTGTGCTACCTCCTTTGAGTCAGGTTTGAATATGGGTCTTTTATCTGTCGAAGCTACAACAGGGAAGATCAGGAAGTTGCTGGGGGGCACATACAGTTTCGATAACGCACCAAGTGTTGTACAGTTGCTTCTTGAAATACCAATCTCTTCCTCAGTTTCCCTGTATGCCGTGTCATAAAAATCGGTGTCATATGCCTCTGCCTTTCCGCCGGGAAAAGAAATCTGGCCACTGTGAACACCCTTATAATCAACACGCTTCATTAATACAATATTCGGCTTCCCTTTTTCATCCGGAAAGAAAAGAATAAGAACACTGCTTAATTGCGCTGAGGACTCATCAGGACTGTTTAATAACATAGTTTTCCTATGCGCCGGAGCTAAGACCTCATGCGCTGGTGCCCCCGGAAGTGGCAGTATTAAAGCATTTTTAAGTTTATCTATAAAAGTGTTGTAATTTGTCAGGCTCATCTTAAGGTATAAAAACTTGCGAAGCCAAAATTATGATTTTTGCCTGTAGTGATTACTATTTTACTTAATTTTATGCTTTGATATAGTAAGTAATATGATTAAGGAAAAGCTGAAGCCTGAGACCAACACTAACAATCTCACTTCTAATGAGTATGAGTTAGTGTTGTTCAATGACGACTTTAACACATTTGAATATGTTATTGATGCATTAATAGAAATTTGTAATTTAGAATCATTGCAGGCAGAACAAATCACTTTAACCGTCCATTTAAAAGGAAAATGTGGAGTTATAAGTGGAGATTTTACTTCCTTAAAACCCATGTTTAACGCACTTTCTTTAAAAGGATTAACTGTTGAAATTCAATAAACAATGTCATTTACTCTGATAATTCTGTTAATAATCCTTGGTCTGCTTCTGGTACTTGTAGAAATTTTTCTCCTACCGGGTACAACCGTAGTGGGTATTGCCGGCGGTTTATTAATTACATTTTCAATTTGGCAGGCATACAGATTATTTGGATCTTCAACCGGACATCTGGTTGTACTTGCCACTTTTATTATGATTGGAATTACTTTATTTACTGCTTTTAAAACGAAAACCTGGAACCGTATGATGCTGCATGCAAATATTGAAGGGAGAGTGAATGACATTAACACTTCGAATATTCATGTTGGTGATGAAGGTAAGGCCGTATCAAGAATTTCGCCAGCCGGTACAGCTCTGATTAATGGCGATCTATATGAAGTGCATACTAAAGGAGACTTTATAGATCAGGAAACTGAGATCATAATAAGCAAGCTTGAAGACAATAAAATCTTTGTTAAACGTAAATAAGTTAAAATGGAACCTGGCATTCTTTTAGTATTAGCTATCGGTATTGCATCCATAATAGGATTATGGATAATCTTTTATTTCATCCCGGTAGGTTTGTGGTTCTCTGCACTTCTGTCTGGTGTAAGAGTCTCACTTCTTCAACTGGTTTTCATGCGCTGGAGAAAAGTTCCTCCTTCAGTCATAGTAACAGCTATGATCAATGCAACAAAAGCCGGATTAACCATATCCCGCGATGAACTGGAAGCACATTACCTGGCAGGTGGCCGTGTGAAACTTGTCGTTAATGCTCTTATATCTGCCGATAAAGCGAATATCCCGCTCAACTTTAAAGCTGCTACAGCAATTGACCTCGCGGGAAGAGATGTATTCGAAGCTGTTCAAATGTCAGTAAATCCTAAGGTTATCAATACTCCACCAGTAGCTGCTGTGGCAAAAGATGGTATTCAGCTTATCGCTAAAGCGCGCGTAACAGTTCGCGCTAACATCAAACAGCTGGTTGGAGGTGCCGGAGAGGAAACAATTCTTGCACGAGTAGGTGAAGGTGTCGTTTCATCTATTGGATCTGCTTTGTCACATAAAGCAGTGCTCGAAAACCCCGATTCAATATCTAAAGTTGTTCTGTCAAAAGGTCTTGATTCAGGTACAGCTTTCGAAATTCTCTCTATTGATATAGCTGACATTGATGTTGGAAAGAACATCGGAGCGCAACTTCAGATGGATCAGGCAAATGCAGATAAAAATATTGCACAGGCTAAAGCCGAAGAACGGCGTGCTATGGCAGTCGCTCTTGAACAGGAAATGAAGGCTAAAGCTCAGGAAGCACGCGCTAAAGTTATTGAAGCAGAAGCAGAAATACCACTAGCTATGGCTGAATCATTCAGGTCAGGAAATATGGGTGTAATGGACTATTACAAGTTCCAGAACATTCAGGCTGACACAAAGATGCGTGAGTCGATATCTGAACCTCCTAAACCTAAACAAGGGCCAAAAGGACCGGAGGCTCCAATAAAATAAACAAAGCGCCCTGATAATCAGGGCGCTTTTATTTTTGTTATAATCATCAATTGATTTTTGTATGGGGAAAGAAGGTAACACCAAAAGATCGTACCGCCGGTTGCTGGATATTTTTCAGCAATTAATGCCTGATACTTTGCAAGGTGGCAATACACCAAAAATAGAAACAGCAAAAGCAGACACTGGTATGGCTGCTAGATCTGAGAAGTCCTTGCTGCGTAAAGCATACTCGATCTTAACTGTTGCATACGATAACAAATCGGCGAAAACCGGTGAACCGCTTGTTGATTATGTGCTAAGTCTAAGTGAAATAGCTGTTAAAGAACTCAATCTGGGAATTGCTTCTGCAATTAGCTGTTTGTTTTCACATGCTGATATGAAGGAAAAAGAAATTGTTTCTTTCCTTTCCGAAAAACAATTCCGCGAAAGCATAACAATCATTGATGGCTTCCAGAAGATATCTGCACTTCCAATGGATAGACTTTCTACCAATGCAGACAACTATACCGGAATCATGCTTGGTCTTGCTAAGGATATCAGGGCAATTCTAATATCCATGGCTGAAAATTTATATTTACTAAGAAATTCAGAGAAACTTAATCCTACAGAGCTCAAACTATCGATCGCTAAAGCATCAAATATATTTATTCCTTTATCTCATAAGTTAGGATTGTATCTGATTAAATCAGAGATGGAGGAGATAACATTTAAATTAACAGAACCAGACAATTACCAAAACCTTGCAGGTGAAATTGAAAGTGAGGTTAGCCGTAATCAGGGATTTATACAAAGGTTTACAGAACCCATTGTAAGAGACATGGTTAGGCTTAATATGAATTTCTCAGTAAAAAGCAGAACGAAATCTGTTTCCTCTGTGCATAAAAAAATGAAGAAACAGAAAGTCCCGTTTAATGAAATATACGATTTTTTTGCAGTTAGAATAATCATTAACTGCCCGAAAGAGGATGAAAAGGCAGAATGCTGGAAAGCATATTCAGTAGTGACCAGCCATTATTCTCCCGAAATGAGCAGAATGCGCGACTGGATTACTAAACCTCGTTCAAATGGCTATGAATCATTACATATTACAGTACAGGATACCAGTGGAAGATGGGTCGAGGTTCAGATTCGTTCACAAAGAATGGATAAAGATGCTGAGAGCGGTACTGCAGCACACTGGAGATACAAGGGACATAAAGACAGTGTAGAATCGTCAGCATGGATGAACTCAGTAAGACAAATACTCGAAAATCCCGAATATTCGGAGGAACTACTTGTAAGTGAAAAAATTTCATCTACCATTTCTGATAATACAGTCTATGTTTTTACACCCTTAGGTGACCTAATAAAAATAAAAGAAGGAGCAACTGTTCTTGATTTTGCTTTTGAATTGCACACAGCTATCGGTTCACGCTGCACAGGTGGAAGAGTTAACCATAAGATTGTACCTATCAGACAGAAGTTAAAGAATGGAGATATTGTTGAAATAATTACATCAAAAAATCAAACTCCCACCCGGGATTGGTTAAACTGGGTTGTCACTTCCAGAGCAAAAAATAAGATCCGCCGTCATCTTAAAGAAGCTGAATTTGCAGAAACAGAAGTTGGTAAAGATATTCTGAGAAGGAAATTAAGTCAGCTTAAAATGCCCTTTAACGATGAGAATGTTAGTAAATTGCTTAATTATTTTAAATACGATACCTCTCTGATATTGTATCAAAACCTTGCACAAAACAAGATAGAGCCTTCTCAAATAAAAGAAATTCTCACTGCCACAGGTAAAGAACCCGTTGAATCACAAGCTGAGCTTTCAAAAGAAACGCCCCGGACATCTATAAAGACAACCGAGAATACAATCCTCGTTAATGAATCTGCAGAGCTTCAGGGTTATATTCTTGCTCAATGCTGCAATCCTGTGATGGGTGATGAAATATTTGGTTTTATAATGACTGGTGGAGGTATTAAAATTCATCGTTCTTCTTGTCCTAATGCACCAAGACTAAAAACGAGATACCCATACAGAGTCATGAACGCCCAGTGGTCCAAAGTAGTAGAAGGATCCTTTTTTATTTCTACTATTAGGGTAACAGGAATAGACCAATTGGGAATATTAAATTCAATTACCGAATTGCTATCGCATGAGCTTAAAGTAAATGTGAGAAATATTTCCCTAAACAGCAATAATGGGAAATTTGAAGGTTACATTAAACTGAGTGTCAGAGACTCAAAACATATCGATTCACTAATCAAAAAAATAGAAACACTCAAAGGAGTAACCAGAGTCAAGAGAGTTCACTAGTGGATGATCTATCTTTATCATATGGAAACTAAAATGGATGAATTGAAACATAATACCCGGTATAAAAAGTTAAAACAAGGCAACTACTATAACTTTAAATACATTAAACGTGTCAAACTTGAGGACGATAACACCTATATGGTATTTGAAGACATGTATGGCATACGACATTTTGTTGGATACAAGATGTATGAAAATTACAACTTGAAATTAAATACTGATGTTACCTGCTTACTTGATAAAATTAATTGTACGGGTCGTATTTTTCTCGAGCCTAAGCATCCTGTTTATAGAAAAGGCTGCACATATAGCTTCAGCATTTCGCAAATAATTTGGAGTGAAAATGAACGGTATCTCACAGTTAAAGACTGTTTTAATAATTATTTAAATATTTCACTGAATGAAGAGATGGATAATGAAAACATTTCACAATATAAACCTGGCTCATTCATTAAAGCAAAGATTGTCAAGATTAAAAAAGCAATCCCCGAATTGCAGTTAATTGACCGCCCAGCTTTGAGTTATTGATATGAAATCACTTATGTTGCAGGTAGACAAATACTTATATTTATTTCTAAAGACACTTGAATAGGAGTTATCAACAATTGTTAATAACTCCTGTTAGTAGTTGGTTAATATTTTAAGGTAATTTTCACTTGACAAAGGCTCTCAAATGTTGTAATTTTACTTCACCAGATGAACGATATGGTGAAAACAGGTTGACATTAAGATAAGGATCCGAAAGGTGAATGCTTAATGAAGTTTATTCAAGGTTAGATTGGAAATCCGAAAGGATGAACACGAAAACCTCGAAAAGCTAACCTGACCAGAAGTTATAGTGGACAAGCAGGATGTGAAAACGTTTTGTGAGGACACTTTAAGAAAAGGTAAAAATCCATCTGTTTTACGAAATAGAGAGGATTTAAAGCGCCAAAACAATAATCTGGGGTCCGTTTGAATGCTATGGCATTCAGAAGGTCAGGAGGGAAGCCGCTCGACAGAGTTGTTTCCCTCCTTGTTTTTTACATCCTAATACAAGGATGTAGACTCAAAGAAGTTTTATACTATTCGTCAGATTCACTGGCGTCAGGTGTTTCAGCAAAGTTATCTTCTGCTTCCTTTTCATCATTCAAATCTTCCAACGCTTCGTCATCCGATATTCCTTTCGTATCTATTTTAACTGGGACCTTAACCAAATAACTGGCAGATTCAGTATCTACAGTAATGGCATAAAAGAAATCTTCACCTTGGGTTTTGACTTTAATAACGTGATTTGAGTATCCAAGAGGGTACTTTTTCCTTATAGCCTCCATTACTTCATTCGAAATATTATTGTAATTGACAACTAATCGTTTGCGTTCCATTTTATTGTTATTTATTAAGGTGCAATATTAAAACAGAAAAGTCTCATTTAAAAAATAAAATATGTTAAAATCGGGCATGAGCACTTTGATTTTGCATAACTAATGCAGTTCTGTTTGTTAAGTAAATACTTAGTTTATTACTCTCACTATCTTCATCAAAAAAAGTACTATAGATGTAGCTCTCATCTAGTCTGCTATGTCCACCGAATTTTTCGTTATCACTACAAAGAACAACTTTATAATCGCCTGGTTCTGTAACATAAAAAGTATAATTTGGGATACTGTTAAAAGGGTGAAAATTAAAAATAAAAACAAGTCCTCTTTTTGTAAAGATTACTGTTTTATTTAGTTCATCCATATTAATTAATTGCCCAAACTCATCCTTAAGTATATTGTATTCTTTGGCCATCCGAATCATTGCTTTATCAAAGTCAGACAGGAAATGATATTTTAGAGAAGGGTTCTCTTTTAAAGACCACTGTCTTCTGGCGTAAAAGAAACTCCAGTTATTTCCTTCACGAGGAAAATCAATCCATTCAGGGTGGCCAAATTCATTACCCATGAAGTTAAGATAAGCATTACCACCCAACGCTAATGTGAAAAGTCGTAGCATTTTGTGCAGGGCAATTCCTCGGTCTATAACGTAATTCTCATCGTCTTTTGCCATATGGAAATACATATTCTTATCCATTAACCAAAAGGCCAGTGTTTTATCACCCACTAATGCCTGATCGTGTGATTCAGCATAAGCTACTGTCTTTACACCTGGTAAACGGTTATTCAAAACATGCCATATTTCGGAGATGTTCCAGTCTTCATCACGATATTCTTTCAAAACCTTGATCCAGAAATCAGGAATTCCCATTCCTAATCTATAATTAAATCCAATTCCACCTTCATCGATAGGAGAGGTTAAGCCTGGCATTCCGGTTACATCTTCAGCAATAGTAATAGCATTAGGATTAAACTGGTGTGTAAGGTGGTTAGCCAATTGGAGATAGGTTATTGCATCCCATTCAGTGCCATTCAGAAAATAGTCAATTGGCTGTGTAATCGCTGCATTACCATGATGCATATACATCATAGAACCAACTCCATCGAATCTGAACCCATCAAATTTAAACTCATCAAGCCAATACCGTATATTTGATAGTAGAAACTGTAGCACTTCAGTTTTGCCATAATCAAATAGGAGGGAGTCCCATTGAGGATGCTGGCCTCTTTCACCCGGATGAAAATACTGATATTCCGTTCCGTCAAACATATTCAAACCTTCGAAAATGTTCTTCACCGTATGGGAATGCACAATATCCATTATTACGGCAATCTCCATTCTGTGAGCTGTTTCGATAAGATACTTTAAATCTTCTGGTTCACCAAAACGAGAAGATGGGGCAAAAAAGTTAGATACATGATAACCAAAAGAGCCGTAATAGGGGTGCTCCTGAATAGCCATCAACTGTATAGCATTATATCCCAATTCTTTAACCCAAGGCAAAATATTATCTGCAAATTCACGGTAGGAGCCAATACCTTCTTTCTCTTGCGCCATACCAATGTGGCATTCATAGATAAATAGCTCTTCTGCTGGTTTAAAAGACTTTAATGCCTCATTCCAATCATATGACTTAAACCATAATTGACCAGAATAATTTTTCGTATCTTCATCCTGGATGACACGCTTCACATATGCTGGTATTCTGGGTAAAAAACCGTTTGCAGCTGAAACCCATACTTTAATTTTACTGCCATGAACAAAAGAATCTTTATAACTATCATAATCAAGAAATATCTCCCAGATTCCATTATTTATCTTATGCAATGGATGTGAAGATGGATTCCAGTTATTAAAATCACCTGTAAGAAACAAAGCATAAGCATTAGGAGCCCATTCACGATAATACCATCCGTTACGCTCACTGTCATAGTTGATTCCGAAGTAGTTGTATCCCTGAGCGAAATCTTTTAAAGAATTCGAGTAATCATTAATAGTATTTAATCTGTTATAAAAGCGGTTAATTCTTTTTACGACTTGATCTGTAACAGGAATTAGCCAGGGATCTTTTTCAACAATACCGGGAATATTGGATTTCATCTAAATTAAATTAGTTATTGCCAAACAAACAAAGTTATAAACAGTTCACAGAAAAGCAAGATTATCGAAATAATTATGCTACTCAAAAACAAGAATATTTAAATTTAGATTTTTAATAAGGATAATGAAGTTCTGTCGATTAGCGGATAAAGACAATAAGGGTCGGTTCTGATAGGAAATAGAAGTATTTCTTATCACATTTATTATCATTAAGGACACCCTATTTAACATAATGCAAATTATAATGTAATCCTATACATTTATTCTACCGGGCAAATACTTGAATAATACGCTATTTGTACTACTTAAAACCAGTCAAATTTTTGATTAGTATAGGCAGTGTGATTGCTATGTGCCAGGTAAATATTTGAAAAGATATTACAAAGATATTAAGCTGGGTCAACAAAATTCATGAATAACAAAGGCACAATAATTTTTATTAACCAGCTAATTACATGGATTTATAATTAAATAGAGGCAAAAAAAAAGCCGGCGAAACTAGCCGGCCTTTTGCTTGATAATATTTTTTATTCCTGTAGCTTAGCGTTTACTTCTTTAAGTTTGTCCATCAGGGATAACCTTGTATATACTTCTTTAAGTGCTATCAGGGTGCTCTTATCTGTTGGCATCAGTTCACTGGCTTTTTCCAGGTAAGGCAATGCCTGTCCCAAAATTTCATCAGCTTGTTTCTTCATACCATCGTAATTTGGATCGTTAAATGCCAGTTTGTTTGCTTCATTTATAATTTCGGCGGCTTTATTAGCATGCAATACACCTAAGTTATAATAGGCATCAAAGTATGCGGGATCAATTTCAATTGCTTTCAGATACGCATTCTTAGCTTCATCAAAATTGCCCATTTGATCGTAACTTACACCAACATTAAAGTGAATGCTTGGATTCTGTGGATCCTGAACAACGGCTTGTTTGAGATTGTCTAGTGCTTTATTCAGCTGCCCCATTGATAAAAACATATTTGTTTCAGCAATTAGCAAGTTAAAATCGGTTGGGTATTTCTGTCTGCCGGCTGACATAATCTCAACGGCTTTAGTTGTATCTTTTGTGGCAAGGTGAACAGTTGACAAGGAACTGTATATCTTAGGCTCATTATAATTCCAATCGATCAACAGATTGAAATATTGTTTAGCCTTATCGTAGTTTTCACCGTACAAAGCTGAGATACTTGCATTGTAGTATGCAGCTGTATCAATTGCATTGAAAGTTTTAGATACATCAATAGCCTGTTCAAAGTAATTTAAAGCACGGGTGTAATCCGGTTTCTCTGGTTCTTTTTTCAGGAACTCATTTGTTCCTTCAATATTCAGTTGTTCACTTATAACAAGCAGGTTCTGAAGGGCTTCTGTCATATACTCCTTTTTAGTATCAAGTTCCATCATCTTCTGGTAAGACGCAAAAGCTTTATTGAGAGCGTCCTTATCAAGGTTTTTGTATTTTGGATCTTTACTCATGTGGATGTTAAGGAATATATTACCTCTGTAGAACCATGTTTTCGGGTCGCTTGAAGTAGTTGGGTCGGAAGTAGTTGGTTCAATACTTTCGAGTGCTTTATCAAGCTGGCCTTTTCTAAGATAGTTAAATGCTGTGGTTCTCAGTGCTTTCTGTCCAAATGCACTTCCCATAGCAAATAACAAAATAAATACAACTGCTAATTTTTTCATTTTTTTAAGTCTGTGGTTTTGCCTCAAATGAGGGTTGCAAATTTATTTGGTTATTTTATTTATTACAATTATCAGACCATTTATTTTGATTCGATATTAATGGTCGTCATCCTGATCATCGGTCTCTTCCTCTATCTTGTCATCCTGATCATCGGTCTCTTCCTCTATCTCGTCATCCTGATCATCGGTCTCTTCATCCTGATCTTCATCCAGATCTTCATCCAGGTCTTCTTCTTCCAGTTCATCCGATTCATCGAGACTTTCATCGATCTCGGCAATCATGTCGTCGGGATTCTCCTCTTTAGGGGTAATAACGAAATCATTTAGTACGACAATATCGTCACCGGGGGTTTCTGACAGAGCCTTTTCTTCTTCAGGATCTACTTCCACCTTAGTTACAGCTGCAATAGAGTCGTTGTCTTTAAGGTTGATAAGGCGCACTCCCTGAGTTGCTCTGCCCATAACTCTCAAGTCTGAAACAGCAAGCCGGATAATTAATCCCGAGCGATTGATGATCATCAAATCGTCATTATCTGTTACAGAGTCTATTGAGATAAGGTTTCCTGTTTTTTCTGTGATATTAATTGTCTTAACACCTTTACCACCACGTTTTGTTACCCGATAATCGTCAAGTCTTGAGCGTTTACCATATCCATTCTCTGAAACGACCAATATATCGAAGTCCTGGTTTTCCATACAGATAAGGCCGACCACTTCATCGCTCTCATTTGCCAGTGAAACACCCCTAACTCCTGACGCATTTCTGCCCATAGGTCTCACATCGGCTTCATTGAATCGGATCGCACGTCCTGATTTCAGGGCCATGATGACTTCGTTGGTTCCATTGGTTAACCTGGCTTCCAATAACTGGTCATCTTCACGTATCGTAATGGCATTTATACCATTCTGGCGAGGACGGGAGTATGCTTCAAGGGAAGTTTTTTTGATAACACCCTTCTTGGTACAAAGAATTATAAAGTTATTGTTTATGTACTCTTCGTCCTTAATGCTCTTTAAATTGATGAAAGCACGAACTTTATCGTCTGGTTCAATATTGATAAGGTTCTGAATTGCTCTGCCCTTGGAATTTTTTGTGCCTTCCGGGATCTCGAATACTCTTAACCAGAAAGCCCTGCCCTTTTCTGTAAAGAAAAGCATATAATTGTGCATAGAAGCGACATAGAGGTATTCGAGGAAATCCTCATCTCTTATATCAGAGCCTTTTGCACCACGCCCTCCCCTGTTCTGGCGTCTATATTCGCTCAGCGGAGTTCGCTTAATATATCCCATATGTGAAATGGTGATCACTACGTCCTCATCGGCAATAGTATCTTCGAGTCTGAAATCGCTGGCTGCGTATTCTATCCTTGCTTTCCTTTCATCACCATAATTTTCTTTAATTTCGAGCAATTCCTTTTTAATGATTTCCATACGAAGAGGTTCGCTACTTAATACTTCTTCGTAATACTTAATCATTTTTAACAGTTCATTATACTCCTCACGTATCTTATCTCTTTCCAGACCTGTTAACCTTTGCAAACGCATGTCAAGAATGGCACGTGCCTGTATTTCTGTCAGTTCAAACTTTTCGATGAGTCCAGTCCGGGCATCTTCAGGATTTTTAGATGCTCTGATAAGGGCTATGACTTCATCGAGATGATCAAGGGCAATAAGCAGGCCTTCCAGAATGTGAGCCCTTTTCTTAGCTTCAGCGAGTTCAAAATTAGTACGTCTTATAACAACTTCATGCCTGTGCTCTACGAAATAATAGATAAGCTGCTTTAGATTCAGAAGCATTGGCCTGCCTTTTACAAGGCAGATATTATTTACACTAAACGAAGTCTGCAGTTGAGTGAACTGAAAAAGTTTATTTAAGACAACATTGGTAATAGCGTCTCTTTTTAGTTCATACACTATACGTAAACCAGTTCTGTCTGACTCATCGCGGATATCTGATATTCCATCTATCTTTTTGTCGTTAACCAGATCGGCTGTTTTCTTAATCATTTCTGCTTTATTTACCTGGTAAGGTATAGCAGTAACGATAATGCTGTCGCGACCGTGGCTATCTGTTTCAATAGAAGTTTCCGCTCTCATGATAATTCTGCCGCGGCCGGTTTCATATGCATCCTTTACACCCTCATATCCATATATTATACCACCTGTTGGGAAATCAGGTGCTTTTATGAATTTCATTAACTCAGGAACAGAAATTTCATGGTTATCGATGTATGCGATAATTCCATCAACAACTTCACTGATATTATGAGGGGGCATATTAGTAGCCATACCGACTGCAATACCGGAGGCTCCGTTGATGAGCAGATTTGGAAGTTTAGCAGGTAATACAGTTGGTTCTTCGAGAGAATCGTCGAAGTTGAGCTGAAAATCAACAGTATCTTTATTGATATCGGCGAGCATTTCCTCGGCAATTTTCTTGAGTCTGGCTTCGGTATACCTCATAGCAGCCGGGCTATCACCATCAATTGAACCGAAGTTACCCTGTCCGTCGACCAGCGGATATCTTAACGACCATTCCTGAGCCATACGCACCATAGCATCGTATACAGATGAGTCGCCATGTGGGTGGTACTTACCAAGCACCTCCCCTACTATTCTTGCACTTTTTTTATATGAACGGTTTGCGAATACTCCTAATTCGAGCATTCCAAATAAAACACGACGATGCACAGGCTTGAGACCATCTCTGACATCAGGCAGTGCACGTGACACAATAACGGACATAGAGTAGTCGATGTAAGCCGACTTCATCTGAGTTTCGATATTGACAATAACCACTTTCTCGCCGTTGGCTTGATTTTCCATTTTTACAGTGAAATTTAGTTGTTTGAGTCCCCTTAAAAGGGGTACGAAGGTACGAATTTATTCCTTGTAATATGCAATTAAGCTATCGAAAAGGAGTTAAATTATAACAAATTTTCTGCCACTTCAAATAATCGGCACTGAATTTGTGCATACCTTTATGGAATGAGAGCAATCAGGTGAATGCAGTAAATTTATCTGTAAATCTTATAACAACTATGAGCATTTTACTTTGTTAAATATTGTAGTTAACAAAGAGGAAGGCAAATTGAAAGAACTAAAACCAAGAAATACCATAATGGAAGCAAAGTTTTCACAACGCGTTAAAGACGTATTGACATATAGCCGTGAAGAATCGCTTCGCCTTGGGAATGATTACATTGGCGTAGAGCATCTGCTGCTTGGTATCATACGGGAAGGTGAAGGAATGGCAATTCATATATTGAGTTTATTGAATGTAGACATCAGTGAAGTAAGAAAACTTCTTGAGAAAGCAATAGGTGTTTCTCAGAAACGCGACAAAATGGCAGAGAATCTGCCATTGGTTAAGCAGGCTGAAAGAGCACTTAAACTTACTTATCTTGAGGCCAAGATGTTTAACAGCGAATTAATCGGCACTGAACACGTTTTATTAGCTATTCTCAAGGATGAAGACAATCTTGTTTCAAGAACCCTGTCAAAGTTCGGAGTTAATTATGAAGCTGTCCGTGAAGAACTAAAGAACATCCTTAATGCCGAAGATTCATCCCTTTACGAATCTCCCAGAGCTGATTTACCGGGTAATACATCCGATGATGACAACGATGAAGGTCGTGGTTACGGATCGGGTGTTAAGCGGCCGGCTGACTCAAAGTCAAAAACGCCTGTACTCGACAATTTCGGAAGAGATTTAACTAAAGCGGGCGAAGAAGGCAGGCTGGACCCTATTGTAGGGCGCGAGAAAGAACTTGAAAGAATTGCTCAGATCCTTTCACGTCGTAAGAAAAACAATCCTATTCTTATCGGAGAGCCCGGTGTAGGTAAATCGGCTATAGCCGAAGGACTTGCTTTGCGGATCATAGCCCGCAAGGTATCGAGAGTACTGTTCAACAAGCGAATATTCACTCTTGATCTGGCATCGCTGGTAGCGGGTACAAAGTACAGAGGGCAATTTGAAGAACGCATGAAAGCAGTTCTCAATGAGTTGGAAAAGAATCGCGACATTATTCTGTTCATTGACGAAATCCATACTATTGTAGGTGCAGGCAATGCATCGGGTTCCCTCGATGCATCGAATATGTTCAAACCTGCTCTTGCCCGTGGCGAAATACAATGCATCGGAGCTACTACACTTGATGAATATCGTCAATACATTGAGAAGGATGGCGCGCTCGAACGCAGATTCCAGAAAGTGCTTGTCGATCCTACTTCATCCGGCGAAACCATCGAGATCCTTAATAACATAAAGGAAAAATACGAAGATCACCACCTTGTCAAATACACTCCTGAGGCTATCAAAGCCTGCGTTAATCTGACAAACCGATACATCACCGACAGGTATCTGCCAGACAAGGCTATTGACGCCCTTGACGAAGCCGGTGCACGTGTTCATATCACCAATATGCAGGTGCCCGCCGAGATACTTGACCTTGAAAATCGTATTGAGGAAGTTAAGAAACAAAAGAACAAGGCAATACACAGCCAGAAGTTTGAAGAGGCAGCTAAATTCCGTGACAACGAAAGAAAGCTTCTTATAGAACTTGAAAATGCAAAGCGTCGCTGGGAAGAAGAATCGAAAATTCACCGCGTTCCTGTAAGTGAAGAGAATGTGGCAGAAGTGGTTGCCATGATGTCAGGTGTTCCAGTGCAGAGGATTGCACAGAATGAAAGTGAAAAGTTAATCACTATGGAAGATGATCTGGCCGGATCTGTAATAGGACAAAGCGAAGCTATAAAGAAAGTAGTTAAAGCTATCCGACGCAATCGTGCCGGTCTAAAAGACCCGAATAAACCTATCGGAACCTTCATTTTCCTGGGACCGACCGGTGTTGGTAAAACACATCTTGCCAAGGTTCTTGCCAAGTACATGTTCGACTCAGAAGATGCACTTATCAGGATTGACATGAGTGAATACATGGAGAAATTTGCGGTTTCGCGGTTAGTCGGAGCGCCTCCAGGATATGTAGGTTATGAAGAAGGCGGTCAGCTTACCGAGAAAGTTCGCAGAAAACCCTATTCCATCGTTCTGCTCGATGAAATTGAAAAAGCGCATCCCGATATATTCCATATTCTCCTGCAGGTGCTCGATGACGGAGTCTTGACAGATAGTCTGGGTCGTAAAGTAGATTTCAAGAACACCCTGATCATTATGACATCTAATATTGGTTCGCGCCAGTTAAAAGACTTCGGTCAGGGAGTTGGATTCTCAACGAATGCCAAGATTTCGGGAAGTTCAACACACGCAGTCGGTGTAATAGAGAATGCGCTTAAACGTTCCTTTGCACCGGAGTTTCTCAACAGAATTGACGATGTGATCATTTTCGATTCTCTTGAACGTGATGATATTCATAAGATCATTGATATCGAACTCAGAGGACTGTTTAAGAGGATTGCCGAAATGGGCTACCTGATGAGTATCACTGAAAGTGCAAAAGATTTCATTGTTGAAAAAGGATGGGATGCACAATTCGGAGCCCGTCCGCTTAAGCGAGCAATTCAGAAATACATTGAGGATGCCCTTGCAGAGGAAATCATCAAGTCAAAGATTCACGAAGGCGATGTAATCACCATTGATTATGAAGCTGGTAACAGTGAACTGAAAATCACAATATCTACGCCGAGTATTTCTGAGGAAATAGCAAACTAAAATACCTTTTAAACACCCTATATAATGAGGAGATTCTGCATCTCCTCATTTTTTTTATACTAAAGATTATAGCCAGTATACCCGTAGAAAGTTTAAAAATTACTTTTAAATTGTCTACTTTTGCAGAGCTTAATACATTACAGTGGATAAAATCAGGATACTTTTTGCCGAAGATGTGCTGGAAGACATGATGCTTGCTGAAAAAGAGCTACATGATGCATCTATATCCTACATAGGCAAAAGAGTTGACAACCGAAATGATTTCGTACGGGAACTGGAAGTCTTTGAGCCCGATCTGGTAATTTCAGATTACAGTATGCCTTCATTTACTGGTATGGAGGCACTTCAGATCGTATTAAAAACAAAGCCCCACACACCAGTCATTATTTATACCGGTTCTTTAAATGAAGAAACCGCTGTAAAGTGCATGAAGGCAGGAGCGTTCGATTATGTGCTCAAAGAGAGAACGCGAAGGCTGCCTTTTGCAGTCAGCGACGCTATTGAATTTACTCTGGTCGAAAAGCAAAAGAAGGAAATTCAAAGTGCTCTGAAAAGAAGCGAAGAAAAGTACCGTGGTCTTTTCAATTCCATATCGCACGGAATACTCTACATTAATGAAGCGGGGCACATCAGTATGCAAAACCCTGCTGCAATAAAGATATTAAATCTCGATAAGCGCACATATTTCAATATAAACGAGCTCAATTACGACTGGAACTTCCTTAACGAACAAGATCTTAAAGTTGATATCGTTAACTACATCTCAAAGAAAAACCTTCAGAGCAACCATGCACCCGCACAGCTCGTTGTTAAAGCACACCCTAAAGGGGGGGGTGAACTCAAATGGTTACACCTGACATTTATTCCACAATTTACTTCACTGCAAAGTGATCTCTTTGAATGTCTCATTATTCTCGAAGACATAACTGAGCGTAAAGAAGCTGAATATGAGTTGATAACTGCAAAGCTTAAAGCAGAAGAAAGCGACAGGCTTAAAAGTGCTTTTCTTGCAAACCTGAGCCATGAAGTAAGAACC
Source organism: uncultured Lentimicrobium sp. (assembly GCA_964643225.1). Taxonomy (GTDB): domain Bacteria; phylum Bacteroidota; class Bacteroidia; order Bacteroidales; family Lentimicrobiaceae; genus Lentimicrobium. Next base: position 171,462 of record CAZXQT010000001.1, read on the forward strand.
CCCATGAATGCCATTCTGGGATTTTCTGAGTTGCTTTCAGAAATTAATAAAGACGATGATACAGAAAAGTACTTTATTAATACCATTCAAACCAACTCGATCAAGCTGTTGAATATTATTACCGATATCATTGAGATGTCGAAGATTGAAACTGAAAAAATGGTCATTCAAATAAACAAGTTTGAATTGCGGGATATCGGCAGACTGGTTAATGATTTGTATAAACTCCAGGCTACAAGCAAAAATCTCCAATTGCATGTAAATGGATTTGATGACAGAATATTGCTTGAAACCGATGAACAGAAATTCAAAAAGATAATCTTCAGTCTTGTCGACAATGCCATTAAATTTACCGATAAGGGACAAATTACTGTGCAATGTTCTTTAAAAGATAATTTTATTGAACTGCATATAACCGACACCGGCATTGGCATACCTGAAGGAAAAGAAAAATTTATTTTTGAACGCTTCAGACAATCTGACGAAAGCTACAGTAAGCGGCATGGCGGCACAGGTCTGGGTTTAAGTATTTCGAAAGCATACGTTGAAGCTTTAGGCGGCCAGATATGGTGCACAACTCTTGCAAAAGGAACGGATTTCTGCTTCCGGTTGCCGGTTGCATGGTCGTATAAACCCGATGTCCCTATCAGGCGTTCCAATTTAAAGCCAGCACCTGACTATTCAAAATACACCATTTTGGTTGCTGAGGACGATGCTACAAATTATGTGTACATCTCCAAGCTGCTTAATAAAACAAAAGCAACTGTCCTTAATGCAACAAACGGCGTTGAAACCATAGAGATGTTCCAGTCCGACAGTTCCATTGATCTGATATTAATGGATATGAAAATGCCTATCATGGATGGTTTTGAGGCTATAAGCCGAATCAGAGAATTCGATAAAGACATTCCAATAATAGCAGTTACCGCCTATGCCATAAGTGGCGATAAAGAAAAATGCCTCAGTGCCGGGGCTAACGATTACGTCTCGAAACCTATTAAACGGGGAGAATTCTTCGATATCCTCAACCGCTACCTTCCCTGAAAAAGACCCTTACGATCATTCAGTACCTTTTGTAAGTATGTGCAATACCTTACAAATAGCCTGGTAATTTTAACTTTGAGGATGTTTGAAGTTACTTAAAGACATCTCACCCGCCTACTGACCATTTGCCAGTCCTTTAAGATTAATCCCGTCGAAGTCGCCTGAACTCATCATCAGGATGTTGGTGCCGGCGCCCGTTTTGCTTTTCAGAAAATCAACCAGGGCTTCACTGTCATTAAACACCTGTAAATCAGGCTTATTAAAAGATTCTAACACCACCTCCCTGTCAAAGAAAGGCAGTTTCTTTATTTCCAGGGCATGGCGGTTGTAATACACCACAGCGGTATCTGCACGATCCATGCATCCTGCATATTGCTTCAGGAATTCGGTATTCAGACTGCTGTAGGTATGCAGTTCCATACAGGCAATGAGATGCCTTTCGGGAAACTGCGCTTTTACCGCTTCAATTGTTGCCTTCAGCTTCGATGGACTGTGTGCGAAATCCTTATACACTGCTGAATCGTCCGTTGCAGACACCAGTTCCAGCCTTTTTGATGCACCCTTAAATGACTGGATAGCCTCATAGAAATCCAGGCCTTTAACACCTATGCTTTCCAGTACTCTTCGGGCACCCTCCATGTTCATCATATTATGGCGCCCAAAAATTGCCAAAGCGAACGTTTTTCCTTCAAAGGTCACAAACGTCTGCCCCTTTTCAATATAGTAGTGGGGTAATCCGTAGGGTTTGCGATCTGCACTAAGCGCCAAACCGGCCATCATACTTTTTACCACATCGTCTTCCTCGCAATATACCATTGTCCCGTCTGCAGGAACCATTTCCGCAAAAATTCTAAACTGATCAATGTAATTCTCAAAGGTTGGAAAAACATTGATGTGATCCCAGGCTATGCCACTTATCAGGGCTATGTGCGGCTGGTACAGATGGAATTTTGGCCGACTGTCAATTGCCGATGTAAGATACTCATCGCCTTCAAACACCATGTACGGGGCTTCGTGCGACAGCTTCACCATTACATCAAACCCTTCAAGCTGTGCCCCTACCATATAGTCGGTCTCCATTCCCAGCAACCGCATAACATGCAGAATCATTGCGGTAATTGTGGTTTTTCCGTGGCTGCCACCAATCACAATACGCGTTTTATCTTTCGACTGGTCATACAGATACTCCGGGTACGAGAAAATCCGCAGTCCCAGTTCTTTGGCCTTTATCAGCTCCGGGTTGTCAATCTTTGCATGCATGCCCAGAATCACCGCATCCAGTTCGCCGGTAATTCTCCGGGCATCCCACCCAATGCTGTCAGGCAACAAACCCAGGTTCTTAAGCCTTGACAGGGCAGGTTCGAAAATCTCGTCGTCCGAACCCGAAACAGTAAAACCCTTTTTATGCAGGGCAATCGCCAGATTATGCATAGCGCTGCCTCCAACTGCAATGAAATGTACCCGCATTATTTGTTAGATTAATATAGAACTTACCATCTGTTCTTACAGATGACGAAGTTACGATAATTGGCATAAACTGCAGATGCCCGAAATTAGAATATCTTTGCACTATAAAACCTATCGCCATGACTGATACGCAATCCGGACAACAAATCGTGAACAAGCTGAATGAAATACTCGACGGTAAGCCGGCCGAGGTGGTTCTCGATTACATGTTCAATTCCTTTGAAGGGAAAACAGGCTTCTCAAGCAGCCTCAGCATAGAAGATCAGGTAATAACCCATATGCTGGCTGCCATTAATAAATCAGCATACATATTTACGTTAGATACCGGAAGGTTATTCCCTGAAACATACGACCTTATAGATATTACAAACAAGAAATACAACGTCAGTATAAAGGTATTTTTCCCTGATGCCGCAAAGGTGCAGGAGATGGTTAACAGCAAGGGCATCAACCTGTTCTACGACAGCATCGAAAACCGCAAGCTCTGCTGCAATGTGCGCAAACTGGAGCCTTTGGGCAGAGCCTTTTCGGGATTGCAGGCATGGGTATCCGGCATCCGTAAAGGTCAGTCAAGTACCAGACACGATATGAAAGCCATTGAATGGGATGCCCGGAACGGCCTGGTTAAGGTAAATCCGCTCATAGACTGGACCGAGCAGCAGGTGTGGGATTACATCCATGAGAACAATGTGCCCTATAACAGCCTGCATAAAAAAGGATTTCCGAGCATCGGATGCCAGCCATGTACGCGCGCTGTCGCGGAAGGTGAAGACATCAGAGCCGGTCGCTGGTGGTGGGAAAACCCCGATACCCGCGAATGCGGACTGCACAAACAGGGCTAAGCACGAATATATGCGCAGCAGAATATTGTAACCGGAAGTACCAGCCAACGCTATACGAAAAACCTGTTATTCAAACCGAATGGCTTTGACAGGGCTTATATATTTTATTACCATCGAAGGTATAAGCATCATAAGGTAACAGACCACCATAGTCGCCACGTTAATAATCAGAATTTCGGTTAAACCAATCGAAACGGGCACCTGCGAAAGGAAGTACGAATCGGCCGGTAACGGGAAAATGCCGAATGTTTTTTGCACCCATATCAGCAGCAGCGCTAACATATTGCCAAACACCAGACCATATGCCGTAATATATAACGAAGCATACATAAAGATCTTGCGAATGCTAAAATTGCTGGCACCAAGTGCTTTCAGCACACCAATGTCCTTCGTCCGTTCCAATATCAGTATTAGCAGTGTGGAGATAATGGTAATGCCTGAAACCAGTGACATGAGAATGAGAATTATCACCACATTTAAATCCTGAATTTCAATCCAGTCAAAGATCTGCGGATACAGCTGCTTTATTGTGGTTGTGTTCAGGTCAAAACCTATCGAGGAGTATACCTTGTCCGAAATTTCATTCAGATCCTTAAAGTCGGCAATCAAAATTTCGTACCCCGAAGCCTCCCCTTCCGTCCAGTTGTTTAACCGGCGAATATGCCGAATATCGCCCAAAATATACATCTCATCAAATTCAACCAGTCCTGTTTCGTAAATACCTGATATTGTGAGCCTTCG
>CAZXQT010000001.1:175655-253302 GCA_964643225.1 uncultured Lentimicrobium sp.
GCCATACGAACTTACGTGCACAACACCTTTTATTGCCTTTACTTTTTCAGTATCCTTTTCAGAAAGCCTTATGGGAGTAGGCTCATACGAATTGTTCGAATCAAAGTGTGAAACCTGAATGTGCGACCCGAAGCCCACCACTTTTTGGCGTATCTCATTCTGGAAACCCTTCAATACAGCAACCGAAATTACCATCACGGCCAGTCCAAGTGCAATGCCTGCTATTGCCACCCTGATGATCGGGCGCGAAAAGGATGCCCCGCTCTTCGTTCTTATGCGCTTACTTATAAAATATTCAAAATTCAACCTGCCTGCTTTTTTGGCAAAGTTAATAAATACAACTAGATTTGTGATTGCATAACGCACTTTACTACTGCCGGTCGCCGGCCAACCAAAAACCTGAAAAGCAATGATCAACAGAATAATCCTCTTCTGTATACTTACCATAACTCTCACATCCTGTTTCAGCACACGGCAAGCACCGGTTAATACTGCCCGCATGCCCGAAAAACAGGCCGATCCTCCCCTGCCCGCCCGAAAAGCCCACCTGCACACAGGTGCAGAAAGAACCCGGCATTATTTCAGCAGCCTCCGGCACGACCGTAAAATAGCCGTAGTTGCCAATCAGACTTCCCTTATCGGGGATGTGCATCTGGTTGACAGCCTCTTAAATGCAGGAATAAACGTGGTAAAAGTATTCACACCGGAGCACGGCTTCCGGGGCTCGGTGGAGGCCGGTGGACTAATAGATAACGAAACCGATGCCCGTACAGGACTTCCCATTATTTCCCTTTACGGGAAGCATAAGAAACCAACACCTGACGACCTCGCAGGAGTTGATATGGTAGTGTTTGATTTGCAGGATGTTGGAGTCAGGTTTTACACCTATATCTCCACCCTTACACTGGTAATGGAAGCATGCGCAGAACTCGATATACCTTTACTGGTTCTCGACCGGCCCAATCCCAACGGGTTCTATGTTGATGGCCCCATCCTGCTCGATGCGCATAAGTCGTTTGTCGGCATGCATGCGGTTCCCATTGTGCACGGTATGACCATGGCCGAGTATGCCCGTATGGTAAACAACGAGCGCTGGTTAACCGGTGAACTGAAGTGTAAACTGCGCTGGGTTTCGTGTTCCGGGTACAACCACTCCACATTTTACAAGCTTCCTGTAAAACCGTCACCCAACCTGCCCGATATGAACTCGGTAATCCTCTACCCCACCTTATGCCTTTTTGAGGGAACTAAAGTAAGCGTGGGGCGCGGTACCGATTACCCGTTCAGCATAATCGGTTATCCCGGATACAGCGATACCAGCTTCCGCTTCACCCCGGTAAGCCGCGAAGAATCAGTTAATCCACCCTACAAAAACCAGGTTTGTTACGGCAGAGTAATGAGCGATTCCGTTGATGCACTCCTGTCTAAACCGGGACTGCGGTTGCAATGGATCATCGATCTCTATCAACAGGATACCGTTAAGACCGACTTCTTCAATAATTTCTTCGTCAACCTTGCAGGCACTCCTGAGCTTCGCCGCCAAATAGAAGCAGGCATGACAGAGCAGCAAATAAAAGCTACCTGGCAGAAAGATCTCGATGACTTTCTTCACATGCGTTCCAAATACCTTATTTACAGAGATTTCGAATAGGCAGACCACAGGCCGGGTGGCTTTGATTTTACAGTCCGTTACCCTTTTACCTGTAGCATAAAAAAACAGGCACCCGTAAATGATGGAACATTACACGGGTGCCGCTCTCATGAAAAACTATCTTTGGCTGCTTACAGCCTGCCGCTTATTTTGCTTCGGTAGCTTCCAGCTTCGGGGCAACCTTATGCGGATATACTTTTAATGCTTCTTCGAGGCAACGAACGGCATTACGCAGATCATCCACTTTCAGCACGTACGCAATACGGGCTTCATTCTTGCCTAAACCGGGAGTTGCATAAAATCCGGAGGCAGGTGCAAGCATAACCGTTTGCATGTTATAGTTAAAATCTTCAAGCAACCACTGGCAGAAATGGTCGGCATCCTCTACCGGCAAGCTGATCACAGAGTAAAAAGCGCCTTTGGGCATGGGTGCATAAACGCCCGGTATCTTATTCAGTGCATCAATTACAACGTTTCTGCGCATTATATACTCGTCATACACTTCCTTAAAGTATTCGGCTGGTGTATCGAGTGACGCTTCGCCAATAACCTGACCCAGAGAGGGAGGACTAAGGCGGGCCTGAGCAAATTTCAGCGCTGCAGCCATAACCGTCTTGTTACGTGAAATCAGGGCACCTATACGAACACCGCATTCACTGTATCTTTTCGAAACAGAGTCCATCAGCACTGCATGCTCTTCAAGTCCTTCCAGCTGCATAACACTGAAATGCTTTTCTCCGTAACAGAACTCACGGTATACTTCATCGGCAAAGAGAAATAGATTATGTTTAAGCACCAGTTCTTTAAGCTGTTCCAGTTCTTCCCTGCTGTATAAATAACCGGTAGGGTTATTTGGATTGCAGACCATAATGGCTTTGGTGCGCGGGGTAATCGATTTTTCAAACTCCGAAATCGCAGGCAATGCAAATCCCGATTTAATGTCAGATGTGATCGGCACTACAGTTACACCGGCATCGAGAGCAAATCCGTTATAGTTTGTATAGAAAGGTTCAGGAATAATAACCTCATCGCCAGGGTTAAGACATACTTTCAGGGCAAATGAAATTGCCTCCGAACCACCGGTTGTGATAATAATATCGTTGTGGTCAATTTTAATACCAAGCTTCTGATAGTACTGTGCAAGCTTGCGGCGATAGGTTTCGTTACCTGCCGAATGGCTGTACTCAATAACTTTATGATCATATTCCTTAATTGCCTTTAACGCAACTTCGGGCGTATGAATGTCGGGCTGACCAATGTTCAGGTGATAAACTTTAATACCTTTTTTCTTGGCTGCTTCCGCAAAAGGAACCAGTTTGCGGATAGGTGATGCAGGCATTTTAGAGCCTCTTTCTGAGATTTGTAGCATTACTATTGGTTTTAAACGTGCGGCAAAGTTATAATTAATTGCCGGCTTAATAAAACAAAAAGAACATTAAAAAAACGAATGTTTCGGCCAGAAATGCTTGGGTGCTCAGGTCGCAAAATAAGGGTGTTCAGGTCGCAAAATAATGGTGCTCCGGTCGAAAAATAAAAACTGCCCACCGTAGCGGGCAGTTAAAACGTAACAAAATCATGCAATGCTTATTTTGCGGTTGGAGCAGCACCCGAACTCAGATTCTTTTCGGGAATGGTATTATCTTCTGCTTTCTTAACCACGTTACCTGAAATCCTTAATACAATTGGAGTTGTCTTTGCGTTTGATTCCACGGTTATGCTTTTATTGATAGGGCCCATACGACCTGTATCGTACTTTACCTTAATACTGGCTTTTTTACCGGGCATGATAGGCTCTCTGGGCCATGCCGGAACAGTACATCCACACGATGACTTAACATTCTTCAGAATAAGAGGCTCCTTGCCGGTGTTTGTGAATTCAAACTCACTGTTACCATCGCCACCAACAAAAATAGTCCCGTAATCATGCACTGTTTTTGTAAATGAAATATCAGGAGCATTCGGATTATTAGCTGCAGCGTTAACTACCGGCTGGGCAGTTTTAACAGCAGACTGTGCAGCTGGCTGCGGGGTTTTTACTTCCTGAGCAAAACTGTACGTTATTGAAAACATTAGTGTAGCAAGAAATAAAGCTGACTTTTTCATTTTCTTTGTCTTTTAAATTTTTAGTGAAGTTGCTTGTGAACCACAAAACAAAATTAATACCAAATTCATTAACTGCATACCTTTTAACAATCTTTTTGATAACTATTTTCCTATCTTTGCTTGTAATACCTTGCTTCACCTAATCCAATACAATGAAAAAGTCTTTACAACACATTGCCGTCCTGTTTTTCATTATTGCCCTCATCCCTGCCTGTAAACCAAAAGAACAAATTTCAGCCGTGAAAGGAAAACCCATACTGGCAGTTGCACCGGTAATTATATACAAAACCAAAGCCAACTATATAATGCATGTACCGGTTACCCTAACCCCCGACAAAAAGTCGGTTTCGTCGTACCCGGCGCCATCCGATGTGTATTATAACGGCGACCTGGCCTACCCTGTTCAGCTTGAAGGTGATTTTTTCCTCGATAAGCGCGGCATAGATACCAACTCCGCCTTCACAAAATGGACTTATTACGAATACAGCCGGCTGCCCAAAACGCCCACACAGCAAGAGATCATGAATATGATGCTGGAAACAGATCCGTTTACCGAAATATACGACATGGGCAAACGCAGTGATTATAAGGACCTTGAAGAAGATCTTAATAAAATAATCCGCAAAGGAGATTTTAAAAAATATAAAAAGCTAAAGTAAATATTCAGGTTCCTGAGTATGTTAATTTTAAGGTTGTTTTAATTTGCTTCGCAATATCTTTGCACACTTGTAATCTGTTTCCAGAAAGCTTTAATACCCCAACTATCTGAACAGTTATATGTTTTATGTATAGTTTAACTATTTAATAGCTAAATATCTTGAGTGCACAATCAAAGTTAATGACCGAACTTAACGGAAAAACCCTGTATTACAGTTTTCTTGCAGGAGCGCATAAGATCTTTGAAAATCAGGTTCAGTTAAACAAGATTAACGTTTTCCCTGTCGCAGATGCCGACACCGGAACCAATCTTGCTTCCACCATGCGGTCAATAGTCGACACGCCAATACCAACATCAAACTTTAAGGTAACCGCTGCAGCATTGGCTGATGCAGCACTCACCGGTGCCAGGGGTAACTCGGGCATAATTTTCGCCCAATTCATCTACGGTTTCAGTAATGAGATTCAAAACCATGAAACCGTGAGTATTGAAGCTTTCGCTGAAGCAATACGCAAGGCCGTTACCTATGCATACGAAGCCATAGCCAACCCGGTCGAAGGCACCATGATCACGGTGATCAGAGAATGGGCAGAATTTGTGTATATCCTGAAAGACAGCATAAACGATTTTATTGAACTCCTTGCCCAGGCTTACATAAAAGCAGTTGAGTCGCTCAACTCTACTACCAAACGACTTGAAGTACTCGCCAAGTCGAAGGTGGTTGATGCAGGAGCCAAAGGATTTGTGGTGTTTCTGCAGGGCATTCTCGAATTTGTCAAAACCGGCGAACTTCGCAAAATGCTCACCGGTCGCGACGCCATTGTGCTTGCCGATTCTGAAATTGTTTCCCACGATGTGATCACTTTCAGATACTGCACCGAGGCAATGCTCAGCCTTAACGAAAAGAAACAGACCGACCTTTCCCATGTCAGGCAGGCTATTGCCCATATGGGCGATTCCATGGTCGTTGCAGGTTCGCAGAAAAAAATGCGCGTTCATATCCATACCGATCACCCTGCAGCAGTAATGAGCAGCCTTAATAAATTCGGGAGCATTACTTTTCAAAAGGTCGACGACATGGTTATTCAGAATAAAATTGCCTCTGAAAAGCAATTGCCTGTTGCACTGCTTACCGACTCTACCTGCGACATACCTCAGGAATTGATTGAGAAATATAATATACATGTTGTACCGTTAAGTGTGCATTTTGGCGAGAGCTATTTTCTTGATCGCCTGACCATCATGCCCGATCAGTTTTTCAAGCTGCTCGACACCGCCCCGGTTTATCCGAGCACAGCACAACCTGCCTATAAGGAATTTTTCAACCGGTACTCCTTCTTATCAAGCCATTACAAATCCATCATCAGCATTCACATCAGTGGTGCAATGAGTGGTACCTTTTCAAACAGCAGTAAAGCGGCTCATACCGTTGCTGAGCATTCCGGCAAACATATACAGGTTATCAATTCCAAACGGTTATCGAGCGGACTGGGACTTGTTGTTCTGCGGGCTGCACAGGCACTCGAAAACGGTGCCACACACGAAGAACTTGCCGAACGCATACCCGAATGGTCAAACCAAACTAAAATGTTTGTGTCGTCAAAGACCATTAAATACATGGTTAAGAGCGGCAGAGTAAGTTACACTAAAGGACTCATAGGCTCCCTTTTAAACCTGAAGCCGGTGGTTACCGTTAATAGTGAAGGCCGCACCGAAACCTTTGGCAAACCATTTACCGAGGGCAGCAGCCGTAAGCTGGTTTTCGACAGCATTAAAAAGCTTGCATCCAAAAACAAAATCTGGGGCTATTCCATTTCGCACGCAAAGAATATGGACACCGCCCAGTGGTATCGCGACAGAATGGTTGAACTCACAGCACTCGAGCCCTTGTTTATCAACGACGCCTCCCCTGTTCTTGGTGTAAACGTAGGTCCGGGTGTAGTGGCCATCTCCGTAATGTTTGAGAGGTAATTTTTACCACTTTCATCGGCTTATTGATAATAAGGTGCCCTTTCTATGCACCTAATTTTTCATACCTTAGCCGAAGAAATAAATTACCGTTTTTAAAATCTAACTCATTCATTCTCATGATCAATCAGCAGCTCATCAACCCGAAAAGTATTGTTGTGATAGGTGGTTCAAATGATGTGACCAAGCCCGGCGGAAAAGTATTAAAGAATCTGCTCGACAATAATTTCAAGGGACAACTGTATGTAACAAACCCCAAAGAAACCGAAATACAGGGCATCAAGTGCTATCAGAATCCGGCCGATCTACCCGATGCAGACCTTGCCATTCTTGCTATAGCTGCCAAATACTGCCCTGACACGGTCGATTTACTTGCCCACACAAAAAATACCCGGGCATTTATCATCTTCTCTGCAGGTTTTCATGAAGAAAGTGAAGAAGGCGCCCGTCTGGAACAAAGAATAGTTGATACCATAAATGAAGTTGGCGGATGCCTCATCGGGCCCAACTGCATTGGTATGATGAACCACAACCATACCTCGGTATTCAGCCAACCCATACCCCGCATGGTGCCCAATGGTGTTGATTTCATCTCGGGTTCCGGAGCCACCGCAGTGTTTATCATGGAGTCGGGCATGTCGAACGGGTTGCCGTTCAGCAGCGTCTATTCGGTTGGCAACAGTGCCCAGCTGGGTATTGAGGATGTTCTGGAATATCTTGATGAAAGCTTTGATCCGGAGAGCAGTTCCAAAGTTAAACTGCTGTATATAGAAAGCATTACCAAACCCGAAAAGCTGCTCAAACACGCTTCATCACTCATAAACAAAGGGTGCAGCATTGCGGCAATTAAATCAGGCAGCTCCTCTGCAGGCAGTCGCGCTGCGTCATCGCATACAGGCGCCCTCGCTTCAAGCGATACCGCCGTTGACGCCTTGTTCAGAAAGGCCGGCATCGTGCGCTGCTATGGCCGTAAAGAACTGGTAACCATTGCGGCTGTCTTCATGCACAAGAAGCTGCAGGGAAACCGAATTGCCATCATTACCCATGCGGGAGGACCGGCAGTTATGCTAACCGATGCGCTAAGCCATAACGGCTTTGAAGTGCCCCATCTTGAAAGCCCTGAACTGCTTGCAAAGCTATTCCCCGGGTCATCCGTTGCCAATCCCATCGACTTTCTTGCAACCGGTACCGCCGAACAGCTCGGTGAAATTATTGAGCACTGCGATAAGAAATTCGACAACATCGATGGCATGGCGGTGATTTTCGGCAGCCCCGGTTTGTTCGATAATTACGATGTGTACAAGGTTTTGCATGAAAAAATGAATACCTGCAACAAACCAATTTTCCCTATTCTGCCCTCTATCATCAACGTTAAAAAAGAAATAGAATACTTCATCAGCCTGGGACGTATCAATTTCCCCGACGAAGTAACATTCGGTCAGGCACTAACGCGCGTGTACAACACACCTGCACCCGCTGTTCAGACCGAAATGCCTGCCGTTGACGAAAAACGCATCAGAGCAATCATCAATGAGGCTCCTGATGAATACCTTGCACCCGATAAAGTGCAGCAGCTGCTCGATGCAGCCGGCATACCAAGGGCAGGTGAAGCAGTGGTTACCAGTGCTGCCGATGCTGTCGCAGAAGCTAACCGCCTCGGATACCCCGTTGTTATGAAGGTGGTCGGACCTGTGCACAAATCGGATGTGGGTGGCGTTCGGTTAAACGTTACCGACGATGCCACCGTTACTGCAGAATTCAACAGGATGATAACCATAAAAGATACCACCGCGATCCTGCTGCAGCCTATGCTTTCAGGTACCCAGATCTTTGCCGGTGCAAAACGCGAAGGTAACTTTGGCCACATGATACTGTGCGGACTCGGAGGCATATTCATTGAGGTGCTTAAAGATGTGCGGTCAACCCTTGTTCCTGTTTCCAGGGAAGAAGCTTCCTCTATGATCCGTTCTCTTAAATCGTTTAAGATCATTGAAGGGATCCGTGGTCAGGAAGGCGTTAACATGGATGCATTTGTTGATGCCATCGTCAGGTTGTCGGCGCTTTGCGTTGTGGCTCCCGAAATTGCAGAGATGGACATCAATCCGTTGCTCGGTAACAGCAAGGGGGTAACTGCCGTAGATGCCCGAATACGTATAGAAAAATAAAAGAGTATAAAAAAAGCCGGTTTCCCACCGGCTTTTTTTATCTAAATTCATCAACCCCTTTCTACTCTTTATACTTCAGCTTGTCGCCGGTTTCCTTTATAACCTGCTCTTTCCAGTCCTCAGAATATCCCGGGAATTTAGGCGACTGCGGGTACCCCCATGGATTACGCAGAAACTGTCCGTCCTTCTCCTGCTTTACATTTCCGTCAAGGAACTTAACCAGCAGAAAATTATCCAGTTCTTTCCAGCGCTTAATGGTATAATTAGCCGTGTTTTCAGAATAGGTGGTCAGATAATCGCGTCCTTTAGCCTTGTCGAGGTTGTATATAGCGAGCGCTTCCTGATCGGTCTTTTTCACTTCGCGCTCAAAGCCCGATTCCAGCTCATTCTGAACCTTAACCAGATCAGGCATTACCCTGTTAAAGAACAGGTATTTAAAATGTGCCACGCGGTTAAATACCCAGAATGCGGCATCGTCAGAATAGGTCAACATGTCGCCGTTACCTTCGGCAAACGAATGAGGCACGCGGGTTATACCACAATAGAACGGCACATATACCGTAGAGCCGGCATCGTCAACACCAAACCAGTTTATACCGCCAATATGATTTGGCAGCCAGCTTCGCATCTGTGCAATGAAGGAGAAACCGGTCTGCTGTGTTACCGTTACGCGCTCATTAAAGTACTCTGTATTCTGGTATTTCCATGTGAGCGGGCGCCAGCGGTAAGGCAGTCCAAATGGTCCTGCACCGGGATCAGCCGACATATCCAGATCGGTACCCTGCAGGTAATCGCGCTTGAAAGCCATCAGATCGCGGGGCGTCAGCTTGCGGTCGGGCTTTATGAATAGCGGCATACGCTCTTTGGTAACATCACCCTTTGCATAATCGTAGTACCTCGCCATGTCTTTATTCACTTCCTTGAAAGCCGACCAGACCCTGATCTCACAAAAACGCACATTGTCGAATGTAAGGGGCGAATACACATCGCTAAAGCTGAATTCTTCGTCTTTGCCGGTAAAATAGCCCTTTGCCCTGGCAACACTGATCATGTCGTGTGCGTAAATGTAGTCGATATCGGGACTGTTAAGGAGCTTAAAATTCTTACTGCTTATGGAAGTCTTCTTATCTTCCGGTTTAAAGAAATTAACGCGTGCCTGGTTGGCATGGGCTGAAATGTAACCGTCAGGAATCCTCACAGCTACCCAAACCGCTCCTTTACTGGCATTGTACCGCTCACCGGTCTTCTTGTCAACAACAGGCGTATTGCCTTTTCCGATGATCTCCATGATCCAGACTTCATTTGGGTCGCCAATAGAGAACGACTCCCCCGAGCTTGCGTAACCGTATTTTTCCACCAATCCGGCAATAACCTGAATGGCTTCACGAGCCGTAGCCGAGCGCTGCAGGGCAAGGAACATCAGGCTGCCATAATCAACAATCCCCGTGGTATCAACAAGTTCACTCCTGCCATCGAACGTGGTTTCGCCAATGGCCACCTGGTTTTCGTTCATAAATCCGGTAACCTGATACGTGTGCGGCACCTGGGGTATCTGCCCCAGTGGTTTTGCCGTCCCGCGGTCGTACAGGGTAACCATACTGCCGGCAGGCCAGTCTGCTGCCGGCCTCCAGTATAGCTCGCCATAGCGTATGTGCGAATCGGCTGCATAGCTGATCATGGTACTGCCATCGCCCGAAGCACCCTTGGTAACAAGATAATTGGTACAGGCCCATGCCGCGTTGGTTGCCAGCAGGGCCACAGTTAGCATTAAGAGGTTGATTTTCAATCGCATTCTGTATAGTGTTATGTTAATTTCAGATAGTGATCCGTATCAAAAGGCTAAAATACAACTTTTTCATCCTTTCTTGGAAAGAACTGTAAATAGCAGTAACATTGCATCCCGCAAATAAAAACGCTTACAATGATCATAACAACCGATGCACAACTGCAGCGCATTGCCGTGCATAAAACAGGGAACGCCGGCCGCGATGAAGGCGTACGACTCTCAAAATCTGAACTTTACGTTAATGAGGAAGTAAATGCTTTGCTTTCGCGATACTTTTTGGCCCCGTTTTCGAAGAACCAGTATTATAACCTCACCCATGAAAGCAACCTGCAGCTCAACGAAGTTTACAGCTATGCGCAGGCTATATTTGCTGATGAATCAGCGTTTTTTGAGAACTCAGAAAACTTTGCCCGTCATTTGTACGCCCGGTCGGTTCACCCGATGATCAAACCCGGCGAATTTTATGTTGCCTACTTTACAGGATTGATCGTCGACGGCGAAGAAGTTGATGCTGTCGGACTGTTCAAGTCAGAATCACGCGAAACATTTCTTAAGGTTTTCCCCACCAGCGATAACTACCTGGTAAACAAAGAAGAAGGCATCAACGTCAATAAACTCGAGAAAGGCTGCCTTATCTTCAACACTGACGAAGATCAGGGATACATTTGCGCAGTAGTGGATAACAGCGGAAAGAACAGCGATACCCGATACTGGTTCGATGAATTTCTGCAACTGAAGGAGCGTAATGACGACTATTTCCATACCCGCGAGGCACTCACGCTTTGTAAGGATTTTGTTGTGAATAAGCTGCCTGAAAGCTTCGAGGTAGACAAGCCTGCCCAGGCCGAACTGCTCAACAAATCGATGAAGTTCTTTAAAGAGAACGACAACTTTGTAATGGAGGAATTTGTGAGCGAAGTATTTGCCGATAAACAGGTAATTGAAACCTTTAACGAATATCGCAGAGACTTTGAAAGCGATCGCCAGACCAGCATCAAAGACGATTTCGATATTTCAGGGCAGGCTGTAAAAAAGCAGTCAAAGATCTTCAAGAGCATTATCAAGCTTGATAAGAACTTCCACATATACATTCATGGCAACCGCGATAACATAGAACGCGGATTTGATCAGGAGCGCAATATGCACTTCTACAAAGTGTATTTTGAAGAAGAAAACTAACAAAGTGCGGGGATTTCGGCCCTTATACGCAGGGATCTCGCTCAGGCATTTTCCTTATCGGAACCTTTCTGGTACCTGACCGAGCTCTTTCCATGATCAGGTCATCGGTCGTTTTGTCCTTCGGCTGAATCGTGAGCGCTCGAAGTATTTATCCAGCACTTCTTCTTTTTCGGCCGGATTCGTTATAGGCATATTGTCAGAGCCAACCTCGTAACCGAGCAGCATTGCTTTCTTTTGTTTTTTAATGTGGGGCAGCTTGGTACGATTGGTGGTTTCAATATGCCTGCCATCTTTATCGGTTATAATGATCTTGGGTAAAAACACGCCGCTTCTGCCAATAAACCTGTCCATAATTTCCACTGCTGCATCGTATTCTTCACGCGATGCCCTTCCCAAAGCTTCATAATAGGGTATTTTTCTGTCATCCCATGTGCTCACGGTAGCATAGCTTGCCGAAATACGGTCATCAATGCCCACTGCGGTATTCAGGGTGTCGTGACCCGATGGCATAAGCATCACCTTGCCCCCGCCTCCTTCCACATTGGCTGCATACACCGGTTTTGTAATGCCCGAGATCCATCCCTGCAGGGCTTTCATGTATATCTTACCAATTTGCACAGGCGAAATGAAATGCACTATGCCTTTTTCTTTGTGGCATTGCAGCAGATAATACGGATGTACCCCTACCCAGAACATCCGCCGGAAGGTTTCGCCCAGCGTTTTAAAATTATCGTTCACATGATTAAGCAGTACCGTCTGGTTACGTATGGTAAAACCGTTGTCACGGATTCGCTTTACCGCCGCTGCAAATTCGGCAGTAATTTCCTGATACTGATTAACATGTGTCATGAAATACACATATTTTTCGAGCCCGGGATTGTATTTGTTTGACGATCTTTTAATCAACCGGAGCAGACTGTCTGTAACAGCCATTGGGAGCACCACCGGCACCCGGGTGGCTATCCTGATCACCCGTAGGTGCTTAATGCGGCTCAGCTCTTCCAGAACATATTGCAGCTGTTTAGTACTCACCATGAGTGCATCACCACCTGTTACAAGCACCTCATCAATGTTCCCGTTTGCCGAAATATAAAACAGCCCTTTATCTATTTCCCTGGTTGTGACGGAAACCGTAGAATCGAGCGACTTCGCCCTTTGACAATGAATGCAGTAAGAAGCGCAGCTGGTGTTTTCGGCCACGAACAAGGCCACCCTGTTCGGATACCGCTGATAAGCGGCGCCGTAGCTGCGCGATCCTTCTTCCATCAGCCCTTCTTTACCGGTATCCTGAAACAAAAGGTTCGCCGGTGTGGGAACACTCTGCCAGAAAATGGGATCGAGCCGCATGCTGTCTTTTTCACCCTCAGCAAAAACGGGATTAAACGGATATTCCTGCATAAGCGAGGCATAGTACGGGGTAATGCGTAAAGGCTCTTTGCCCTGACTCCTGAGCACATCAATCGTCCGGCTTATTTCCGATCGCTGATGATCCGTCAGCCTGATTACCTGACTCAGCTGGTCGATTGTTCTAATTGCATTGCGTTTTTGCCATGCCGGATCATTCCATTCTTCGTCGGTAACATCTTTAAATAACGCGATGTCTTTGTAATTTCTGGGAGTAAATAGAAAAGCTTCTTTATAATTCATCAGCTCCAATTTGGGGTTAGTACAATGAAAGCAATGTAAAGTTGCCGTAAAGTTAATCACGATAGAAACTGATAATGCAATATCAATATTAAAATACTATTAGAATTTGGTGATAGCATCACCTTAGCACCCATGCAGAAGCACATATATTGCATTGCCGACTTTATTATCTTTGTAATGAAAAATGCCGGAATAAATACGCATGATCAATTACCAAACCTAATCCTCATGAGCAAATTATTTGAACCTTTAACTATAAAAGACATAACCTTTAAAAACCGCATTGTCATGTCGCCCATGTGCCAGTACTCGGCTACCGACGGATATGCAAACGACTGGCACTTAGTACATTTGGGCAGTCGGGCGGTAGGTGGCGCTGCACTCACCATAGTAGAAGCTACTTCGCTTTCGCCCGAAGGACGTATTAGTCCGGGCGACCTTGGAATATGGGATGACAGTCACATAGAACCGCTAAAGCGGATAACCGATTTTGTACATGCCCACGGTTGCCATGCCGGTATACAGATCGCGCACGCAGGTCGTAAGGCTTCCTGTAGTGCAGCCTGGCTGGGAGGCAGACAACTACCGGCAGATCAGGGAGGCTGGCAAACTGTGGCTCCGTCTCCGCTTAGCTACCATGCGGGCGATGCCATGCCGCAGCAGCTCAATGAACAGGGTATACAGAAAGTAATAACCGATTTTACCCAGGCCGCAGATAGGGCACGTAAGGTGGGTTTCAGGGTGTTGGAGATCCATGCAGCGCACGGATATCTGCTGCACCAGTTCTTATCGCCTGCCACGAACCACAGGACCGACCTGTATGGTGGAAGCTTTGAAAACCGTTCACGCCTGCTTTTACAGGTTGTGGAAGCGGTGCAGTCGGTATGGCCTGCAAATCTTCCGCTGTTTGTGCGGTTATCAGCTACCGACTGGGTTGACCGTGCCTGGAGTCTTGACGAAAGCATACAACTTGCCGGTTTGTTAAAAGACCTCGGTGTTGACCTGATCGATACTTCTTCCGGGGGCAACCTGCCTCAGCAGAAAATTCAGATCGGACCGGGTTATCAGGTTCCGTTTGCCGAAGCTTTGCGCAAAACAGGTATCCTCACCGGCGCTGTCGGATTAATTACCACAGCACATCAGGCCGAAGAAATTCTTGAAAAAAAACAGGCTGACCTCATTCTGCTGGGCAGGGAATTATTGCGTAATCCCTATTTTGCGCTAAACGCAGCCAGGGAACTGGGCGAAGATGTAACCTGGCCTGATCAGTATCTCCGTGCCAAATAACGCGTTGTTTACAGTTATTCGTTCACGCCACTGCCAAATAAGGCAAAATCGTACTTTACCGGGTCACCGGGATCAAAAACTTTAAGCACTTCGGTGAGTTCAACCACCGCTTTCCAGTCGTTCTGCTTACGGGTGAGCAAACCCCAGCTGCGGGCCACACGACCCGAATGTATATCAAGCGGACAGCACAGTTGAGCAGGGCTGATGCCTTTCCACAGGCCAAAGTCAACCCCTGATGCATCTCTGCGTACCATCCAGCGCAGAAACATATTGATGCGCTTGGCTGTGCTCCCCTTTTCGGGATTGGCAAGGTGCTTCTCCGACCTTTGCAGGTGCGGTGTCCCAAGAAACAGCCTCCTGAAATGCATGATAGCCGGCAGTATATTGGTATCCCTTGCCGAAAGCCCGCGGGTAAAAGCCGCTTCCAGTCCCCCGTGATGGAGATACAGGTTGCGCAGCGCCTCTATAAAGAACAGCGTGTCGCCGGGATTAAATGTACGATGAACAAAATTGCCGAAAGGTTTAAGGTCATCTCCGCCGGCAGTGGTAACAAATTCATACGGACGGTCGTCCATCATCTGCATCAGCTTATGTCCGTTACGCACTATGCTGAGCCTGTTGCCCCATGCAATGGTAGCCGATAAAAAGCCTGCAATTTCAATGTCTTCTTTGCGCGTATAGCGGTGAGGAACACTAATAGGGTCGTTCTCAATAAACGCAGCACAGTTGTAGAAGGCTGCCTTCTGCTCCAGCAGTTGTTTAAGCTCGTTCTGATCCATAACAACAGACATTTCCGTTTACTGAACGGCTTTGTCGGGGGCAAATAAGCCCTCGCGCGAGAGCAGGTGATCAAGATTTGCCACTCCATAAGCCGTAACAGCTATAACAACCGCGGCATGCTCCTGGTATTCCCGAATGCTTTTATTATACAGGTCGCGTTCGGTGTGCCAGATTTCTCCATACGAGAAGTTGTACCCCTTCACATCTTCGAGGCCGAAGTACAGCGTTGGCACCCCCTCGTATGCAAACCATGCATGGTCAGAACCACCGGCATCTTTTGGGCGCGGCCTGGGTTCGCGCTTGCTTACAACAAACGGTAAAGAAGGATCCATGCTGCTCAGGGGTTCACAGATCTTTGTCATGTCGTCGAGCATTGCACCGGTAACCCCAAGACTGGTCGGGGCAAGCGGACCAGAGTCGCGGTTAAACATCGCCGATATGCGCGGAAGCTTCTCTTTATGGTCGTAAACCCATTTTTTGGAACCTACCAGTCCGAACTCTTCCGCTGCAAACAGGCACACGAGTATGCTGCGTTTGGGTTTGCCCCCGGCCTGCAGTATGAGCCGGGCCGCTTCCATGGTGGGTGATACACCCGATCCGTCATCTACACCCCCGGTAGCTACATCGTAGGCATCGAGATGAGCGCCGATGATCACATACTCGTCAGGATACTTTTTACCCTTTATTTCGCCAATTACGTTATGGTAAACCACGGAACCGGGTTTAAAGTGGTTCCTTATATCGAATTCCAGAAAGAAATTGCGGCGCTCACGGGCCATCTGCTCTATAACGGTATACTGATGCTCGTCAAGCTTAATATCGGGCACCGTGGGCAGGTTATCCCAGGTAAACGACATCATGTTTTTCCTGTCGTACAGTGCCTGGATGGGGACTTTTGACGACTGAATGATACCCAGAATTCCGGCCTCGACCATTTTGCGGTAAAAAAGTGCCGGCTCTTCTTTTAGCGGTATAAGTTCCTTTTTTTCCTCTCCTTTACGGTTGGCCGCTTCAATTTCTTTGTTTTGCCGTGCAATGCGCTTGTTCTGCTCAATAACGGTGTCGCGTTTTACATCGGCTTCAGCCGAAATATCGATCGGGTACCCATTGCTGGTACCGGTAATAAGCACCCAGGCACCCTTCAGCAGACCTTTCATGCGGTTAAACTCCTCTTCGGTTTTGGGCTCCAACACCACATGCCCTGTCTGCAGGCCTTTTGTTCCTGAAGTATAGGATGGTGTGGCAAAGTGCAGGGTCATGCCGTTTTCGCCCAGCAGCCGTCCAAACCACGGACCACGGTTAAACCCGACAGGCACCGTACCCGCTTCTTCCATGGTCACCGTCATCCCCCAGCTGCGCATTTCGGCTGCAGCCCACTGCACTGCATTTGCATAAGCATCAGAACCCGATAGCCTGCCCCCTATCCTGTTTGTAAGTATATCAAGGTGTTGCATGGTGCGGTTGTCGGTCTTGCCGATCTCAATAATGCGTTTAACCACGGCATCCGATTGTCCGTTTGCAAGATCGAAGCTAAGAAAGAAGGCTAATATCAGTACTATTACGGGTTGGTGTTTTTTCACTGCAGGTGTTGTTAGGGTTAACTTAGGGAGCGTAAAGTTAAAAAATACCCCGAAAACTGAACCTGCCCGCACCATAAAATACAAAGAGATTTTCAGAATTAAGATCTATGTCATACCTTTGAATCACTAAACCAACAACCATGAGAACTTTAAAAAGACTACTTCTTCATGCCACTGCATTTTTAGTTGTATTTTGCTCTGCAGAGCGCGTTAGCGGACAAAACGACAGCATAGCCAGAGAAATTGACCAGGCTGTCGAACCGAAAGTTATCACCATGGCAAAGGCCCGGGCTCTGTTGCTTGATAATTTGCTGGCCGGTGACCTGGAAAAGGTAAAGCAGATCAAAGACTACATGGTTGGCAGCTTAA
Source organism: uncultured Lentimicrobium sp. (assembly GCA_964643225.1). Taxonomy (GTDB): domain Bacteria; phylum Bacteroidota; class Bacteroidia; order Bacteroidales; family Lentimicrobiaceae; genus Lentimicrobium. Next base: position 192,829 of record CAZXQT010000001.1, read on the forward strand.
ATGATGAATACCACAATTCCTTATCGCAGCAGGAGTTCTGGATCATTCTTTATTATACCCATGAATGGGATGAATTGTCGCAGTCGCTGCTGAATTATTCGTATAACACGGGCGAAGCATGGAAGGTACAGCCCATGCACGACATGATGGGCATACGGCTTGGCTCCATTGCGCGCGCACAGCACATGCTGCTGGAGCAGGAAATTCAGGCATCTATGATGGAAAGCATAAAGAAAGACTTCCTGGTACTGGCTCTGCGAACCATACTCGAAACTTCTGACTTTTCCTTAACCGAACTTAATCAACAGGAAATCAACCTCCTGGCAACTGCCTTCCTGAAAAAGTACCCCGAAAGTCCGTACCATGATTTTGTCCGCCGAAACGTTACCCAAAGATTTGAGGTTTCACCATGGGGGATGGAGTATGAGTTTTCTCTGGGTTATGGTGCATTCAATCAGCAGCTGGCACAAGCTTTCAACGATTACGGTTCCCTGGGTTTTGCTTTCAATGGTATCTACAATAATATAACGTTATACGGCCGGGTGCTGGTTGGTTTTTCGCGGACACTGAGAGATATTTCCACTTCCCCGACAGCGAAATGGCCTAAAAGATCGCAGGCAGGGGTAGCTTGTATTGACCTGAGTCTTGGGTATGGTGTTATAAATAAAGGCCGCTGGAAAATATCACCCTTTGCAGGATTTGGAGGTGTTAGCATCGATGCCAATTCTGACGACAAAGAAAAGCTGCCCGAAATTGATGACTGCGACCTGAAGATGAATGCCGCATTTGTTACCGGAATAGTTTTTGATTTCAATCTCAGTAAAGCATATAACCCACGTGGCAACGGCTTTGTGCGGTTGCGGTATTCATTCCATGCAACCGACTTCACCCGGCAGCAGAAAGACATGAGCGGTACCATACATAATGTAACGCTGGGTGTTAGTTTCGGGGGCCGGTTTTCCAACAGGCAGTATTACTAAAGCCGGGCAACAGTGCAACGTTAAACACAAAGATCATGAGCAGAGGATTTGTAAAAGAAGATGACCAGGAAGAAACCCCGTTTGTAGCGCCCAGGGCATATTTGCCACCCGGAGCTGCCAATTATGTCACCCCTGCCGGATTGGCGGCATTACTGGACGAAAAGCAGAAACTGATAGAGGAAAAAGAGCAGTTGCAAGGGCACAACGAAAATGAGCGAAGGGTTGCCGTTAATCACATCAATGCAAAGCTTAAACTGCTCGAAGAGAGAATCTTATCGGCAAGGGTTATTCACCCGGCCGATCAGCCCCAGCAGGAGGTGCGGTTTGGTGCTACGGTAGAGCTGAAAAATCTGCGAACATCGCAAATACAGAAGTTACAGCTTACGGGTGTGGATGAAGCCGCCGCCTCGAAGGGTAAAATATCGTTTCTATCGCCCCTTGCACGGGCACTTACCAATAAGAAAGCCGGCGACAAGGTAATGCTCAGACTTGCAAAGGACGAAGTCGTTTACGAGGTTTTAAGCATTGCCTATACCGACTGATCTGCTATTCGTTTTCTCTCTTTACCCACTTACCGTGGGCTGGTAACGCCACATCCCGCCAGTTTTTGATCAGGTTAAACAGTCCATCGTACAGTTCCAGTCCCAGCATGGCAGTGCCGTGTCCGGGAATTACGGTTACCGGATCAAGATCTGCCAGCGTTTTCACGGAATTGTACGCAGCATCCCAGTCAGTGGTCAGATAAACGGGCGGACCACATACTTCCATTTTCTGCGTCAGCACTCTGTACATAGAATCCTGCCGTACGGTAATAAAGGCATCGGCAGAGATCAGCAGCCTGTCAGATTTTCTGTACAGGGCGATCTGCCCTGGTGAATGCCCGGGAACATGAATCCACTTCCATTCCGGAAGCACGGTTATGGAGCCATCGGGCGACACCGGATTCAGGAACTCCTTAATATCCACAGGTTCTATGGGATAAAAGGAGGAAATTTTTGCCAGTAGTCCGCCCTCTACAGAAGTGTCGGGCTCGGGATAAGCCTGCATGCCGGTAAGGTATGGAAACTCCAGCGGATGCGCGTAAACCGGGCATTTCCACTGGGTGAGCAAATCCACGATGCTGCCAATGTGATCAAAATGGCCATGTGTTAGCACTATAGCCGATGGTGGATTGTTGTTGCCAAACCGCTCTGAGGTAATGTCCAGAATTTCTCTGGCCGAGCGGGGCATTCCGGCATCTACCAGCACCCAGGTGCTGCCGGGTATTCCAATCATTACAATGTTTACGATCTGGTTTGTATAATAGGCGACATCGGCTGCTATTTCGCGCAGTTTTCCGCTGTCAACAGAGGTCATAGGAATAAATTTGCTGTCCCTGGGTTCCTTCATCAGGCTTGTCTTTAGATTAAACTTCAGTATTTACACTTATCATGTATAATCTACTAACAATCAGCTTATTAATGAAGTTCAGCCTCGACAGGCATTTGTGCAGGACCGCTAAAAAGCTAATCAAACAGGTAACCCGGAGCATACCAGGGACATCAAATCTCCGAAGCTGGTCGTAGGATTAAGCAACAGTTAAGCACCATTTAAACAGTGTTTAAGCAATTAATAAATGCTTAATAATTGTTTAAGGAATGTTTAAGAAATGTTTAAGAAATGCTTAAGCATTGGATTTTACTAGGGCATAACAGGAGCCAAATAGGAACCAACCAGGAGCCAAACAGGAACAAGGTAGAAACCAGGCGGGGGCTTAGCAAGAGCCAAACAGGGATCACATATCGTCGAACAGCAGCAGAGACTGCTGTGGAGGCTGCACCTGCTTTTTAAGCTTCTCCATGTCCTTTTTAAGGGTATTCACGGTTACTGCGAGTTCGTCGTTGCGCACGTTGGGCTCGGGCATTTCGTTGGTAATGTAATGCACAAACTTCCACACTTCGCGTACGTCTTTCACGTCAATTTCGTAAGGTTCGTAAGCCGGGTTGAGGCTTATAAGCTTAATCTTACCCTTTCGCTTTATGTCGTTATGCACCACCTTAAAGAGAATGCCGTCGTCGAGGGTAAGAATAATATAGGGCTGGTTGTCGCGCATCAGGTTCCAGTTCTGAACAAATTCGCCGGTTACCCAGGAGCCGTCAGGAATAGGCAGCATCGAATCACCGCTTATCTGGAAAGTGCGGTACTTTTTTTCCTTCGAAAGGAAAGGCATGTGGAACGTCGGCAATACCTTAATATATTCAGGATCGGCAAAACCGGTGCGGTATCCTGCCGAAGCCTTCTGATTTACCACTTCTATGTTCTCGTTGTTTTCACTGTCAACGGTGGTTGAAAGCACTCTGAGCTTGCTGCCGGTAATAAAAATATCGTGCCCGCGCTCCAGCTGAAAGAGCTGGCTCTCGCTCATGGCCGAAAGATTGACCTTAACGAGGGTGTCAATGGACACCTTATAATACTTAGACAGGGCAATCAGAGCTTCGATAGCAGGTTGCGCCACTTCGTTCTCATAACCACTTAAGGTTGAACGTTTCATGTTAAGGGCAGAGGCCACTTCATCCTGTGTGCGCTTTCTTCTTTTACGCAGTAGCTTAATGTTCGAACTAAAAATATTGCTCATTTGTTGCACAATTTAACAATAATGATTATATTGTAATCGCAAATTTGATTAACAACTAATCAAAGGTACGGCAAGAAAAGACAAGTTCGACAAAATACAAGAAAAAAAATTATGCTGCCCAATATAGAGAACAGAACCATAGTGCATTTAGATCTCGACACATTCTTCGTTGCCGTTGAGCGTCTGAATAACAGCAGCCTGATCGGGAAGCCGGTAATTGTCGGGGGCATGTCTGATCGTGGCGTAGTTGCAGGGTGCAGCTACGAAGCGCGCACTTACGGAGTACACTCGGCCATGTCGATGAAAATGGCCCGTGCCATGTGTCCCGATGCCATAGTTATACGGGGCGATATGGAGCAGTACAGCCGGTACTCGAACCTGGTTACCGATATAATTGCCGAAGAATCACCCATTTATGAAAAAGCCTCGATTGATGAGCACTATATAGACATAACGGGAATGGACCGGTTTTATGGTTCACTCAAGTGGTCGCACCAGTTGCGCGAACGGATCATAAAAGAATCGGGGCTTCCGATCTCGTTTGGCCTATCGGTGAACAAAACCGTTTCAAAAATAGCCACGGGGCAGGCCAAGCCCAACGGGGAACTGCAGGTAGAGGCCCCGCGCATACACGAGTTCCTCGACCCGCTGTCGATAAGCAAAATACCCGGCATAGGCGATAAAACTTACCGTTTACTGCGCTCTATGGGGGTATCGTATATCAATACCCTGCGCCTGATGCCCCCTGAAATGGTGGAAAGAGTGCTCGGCAAAAACGGCATCATCATCTGGAAAAAGGCCAACGGCATAGATCATACGGCGGTTGAAGCCTACTCCGAAAGAAAATCCATCAGCACCGAAACCACCTTTGTTGAAGACACCATCAACGTTGCCATGATTAACGACCTGCTGCTAAAGATGGTTGAAAAGCTTGCTTTTCAGCTTCGAAGCAAAAAGAAGCTTACCTCCTGTATTACCGTAAAGATACGGTATGCAAATTTCGACACCCACACCCTGCAGCACCGCATTCCGTATACCGCTTTCGACCATATGCTGCTGCCGGTGGTGCGTACGCTGTTCAACAGGCTGTACCAGCGCCGCATGCTCATCCGGCTTATCGGCATTAAGTTCAGCTACCTGGTTAGCGGGGTACAGCAGATAAACATGTTCGATGATGAGCCTGAAACGGTAAGCCTGTATCAGGCGCTTGACCGCATACGCAACCGATTCGGGGTTAAGGCCATTACGCATGCTTCAACGCTTGGCCGAAACGAAGACGAGGAGCACGAAAACATGTCGAAGGCTTAATCCGTATACACATCCTTGCGCAACGCATTAAAGAACACCCTGTACTATGCATCTCACTTTCCACTCCTACTACAGTCTGCGTTACGGAACAATCCCCGTCGACAGCATTCCGCAACTTGCATTGGAGGCGGGTGCTGAAGCTGCGTTGCTTACCGACATCAACAACAGTACAGGCGTAATCGACTTTGTAAAAGCCTGCAATAAACACGGTATCAAGCCCATGGCGGGCATGGAATTCCGCGAAAGCAACAATCTGCTCTATACCGGCATTGCCGAGAACAACCACGGATTCAGGGAACTCAATGAATTAATGTCGCGCAGCAACCTGCAGCATACCGCTTTGCCCGCGGTTGCCCCGCCCTTTAAAAATGTGCTGGTGGTATATCCCTTTGGCCGGCGCAGGCCCGGTGAGCTTGCCGAAAACGAGTTTATAGGGGTTACACCGGCCGATGCAAACAAGCTGCCGCTGTCAGAATACGACCGGCTGCCGCATAAATACATAATACATTCGCCGGCCACCTTTACCGACGAGAACAACTACGAACTGCACAGGTACCTGCGCGCCATAGACAACAATATTCTGTTAACAAGGCTTACCGCCGAAATGGTTGCCGGCACACACCACATGATGCAGACCCACGCGCAGCTGAAGGAGGTGTTTGGCCGTTTTCCGGAATTGATCAGAAACACCGAACGCATTACCGGCCGCTGCACGATAGCGTTTGATTACAAAACCATCAAAAACAGGAAGACTTTTACAGGAAGCGCTTACGACGACAGGCTGCTGCTGGAGAAGCTTGCGATGGACGGACTGGTGTACCGTTACGGACCGGGCAACAAAGAAGCCGCACGGAGGGTGCGGCATGAGCTCGACATTATTGACAGGCTCGGCTTTTGCGCCTATTTTCTGATAACATGGGATATAATACGGTATTCTATGTCGCGCGGCTTCTACCATGTAGGCCGTGGCAGCGGGGCCAACAGCATAGTGGCCTATTGCCTGCGCATTACCGATGTGGACCCCATAGAGCTTAACCTCTATTTTGAACGTTTCCTGAATCCCAAACGCAGCAGTCCGCCCGACTTCGATATAGATTACTCGTGGAAAGAAAGAGACGAGGTGCTCGATTACATCTTTAAGCGCTACGGGCGCGAGCACACTGCCCTGCTCGGGGCCATGTCGACCTTTAAAGGCAAATCCATCATCCGCGAACTGGGCAAGGTAGTAGGGCTGCCAAAAGCCGAACTGGATGCGCTGGTGGAGAACCCGCCACCGCAGTCAGAAATGGACCACATTGCCCGTAAAATTATGGAGATTGGCGTGCGGATGACCGATTTCCCGAACCTGAGGACCATCCATGCCGGGGGCGTGCTTATCTCGGAAGAGCCCATTACCTGCTACACGGCACTCGATCTGCCGCCTAAATCCATGCCGGTAACACAATGGGATATGTACGTTGCCGAGGACGTTGGTTTCGAGAAGCTCGACATACTGAGTCAGCGCGGCATCGGCCACATCCGCGAAGGCGTTGACATTATTAAGGAAAACCACGGGGTAAGCATTGACATACATAAAGTGCCCGAATTCAAGAAAGATGCGCGAGTGCGTAAGCTGCTGCAAAGCGGCGAAACCATAGGGTGCTTTTACATTGAAAGCCCTGCCATGCGGGGACTTATTACCAAGCTGCGGTGCGACGATTACATTACGCTGGTGGCGGCCAGCTCCATTATACGGCCCGGTGTGGCGCGGTCGGGCATGATGCGCGAGTTTATTCTGCGCTTTCATAATCCTAATGGTTTTGAATACATTCACCCGGTAATGAAAGAGCAGCTGAGTGAAACGTATGGGGTGATGGTGTACCAGGAAGATGTGCTGAAGATCTGTCACCACTACGCCGGGCTCGACCTGGCCGATGCCGATGTACTGCGGCGTGCCATGAGCGGTAAATACCGCTCCAGGGTGGAGTTTCAGAAAATTGTTGACAAGTTCTTCGACAGCAGCAAGGCGCTCGGAAGGCCCGATGAGGTAACCAAAGAAGTATGGCGGCAGATAGAATCGTTTGCCGGATACTCCTTCTCTAAAGCGCATTCGGCATCGTTTGCCGTGGAGAGCTACCAGAGTTTGTACCTCAAAGCCTACTACCCTATCGAGTTTATGGTAGCCGTTGCCAACAACTTCGGTGGTTTTTACCAGAGCTGGGTGTACTTTAACGAGGCTAAACGCTGGGGAGCACAACTGCAGCTGCCCTGCGTAAACACCGGTTTATATCTCAACTCGGTAAAAGAAAGGGTGATCACCATCGGATTGGTGCACATTTCAGGACTTGAATCGGAATTTGCCCACCGCATAATCAGCGAACGAAATGAAAATGGCCTATACACAAGCCTCGAGGACTTTATTCAGCGCTCGGGTGCCGGACTGGAACAGGTAATACTGCTTATACGAACGGGGGCGCTCCGGTTTACCGGGTTCTCCAAGCAGCAACTGCTATGGCATGCGCACATGCTGATGGGCAAGGTGCAGAAAGAGCCTGCACCTGTGCTGTTTAAGCAGATGGCGCGCAGCTTTGAGCTGCCTGTGCTGGTACACGAACCGCTCGAAGACGCATACGACGAGATAGAACTGCTTGATTTCCCGGTATCGCTGAGTTATTTCGACATGCTCAAAACCGGTTTCCGGAGCGAAGTGCCGGCTTCGGTGCTAAAAAACATGACCGGCAAAACAGTTCGCATGATGGGTGCCCTGGTCACCATAAAATATGTGCGCACCATAAAGAAAGACATCATGCAGTTTGTCACTTTCGTGGATAATGAGGGCGAGTTCTTTGATGCGGTGCTGTTTCCTGATGTGCTTAAGAATAATCCCCCGCGTGGTCGTGGCGTTTACCTGCTGCTGGGGAAAGTGGTAGATGACTTCGGTTATCCTTCGGTTGAAGTGGCACGTATGGCAAAGATGCCACCCAAAAATGATCCAAGGTATCTGTGATGAGTTTTTACCCCAGATACCGCCTCAATACCGGCAACAACTCCTCCTTGCGGATGGGTTTGGCCAGATAATCGTCGCAGCCTGCTTCGATGCTTCGTTCTCTTTCACCCATCATGGCAAAGGCAGTCTGGGCAATGATGGGCAACTCCGGACGGAATTCTTTAATTGCCGTGGTTGCTTCGTACCCGTTCATCAGCGGAAGCTCTATATCCATTAGCACGAGGTCAATATTGCTGTTGCTGCGGCATAGCTCCACCGCTTTTTTGCCGTTGGCAGCACGCAGTATGGCGCAGTTCATTTTGCTGAGCAAGGAGCTCATATACATGTAGTTGGTGTCAACATCCTCTACCACGAGAATGGTTTTGCCCGACAAATCAAGCGCCCCTTTCTTAGCTTCTGTCACAGCTGCCACAGCGGCGGCTTTGGTACGGCTGCCCAAGTGAAGCGGTAAGGTGAAATAGAACGTAGAGCCCTCGCCGGGAAAGGACTCAACCCGCATATCGCCGCCCAGCATCTCGACCAGATTTTTTGATATGGTAAGCCCTAACCCGGTGCCGGTCTGGTTGCGCGATATGGTTTCCTGCACCTGACCAAAGCGTTCGAATATAATTTTCTGCTTCTCAGGTGGAATACCAATGCCTGAGTCTCTGACAAAAAACTCGATGTTGCCTGATTTAATATGGTAGCCGAACTCAATAAAACCTTCGTCAGTAAACTTTATTGCGTTGCCTATCAGGTTGTTAAGTATCTGTTTGAGCCGCATGCCATCGGTATGCAGGGTGAAATCACTGTCCGGATGGCCAAGTTGCGTGTAAAGGGTTAGATGACCTTTCTTAAGCCGAACCAACTCATGCTTAAAGAAAGTTTGAAGATCGGTAATCATTTCATTTACAAGCGAGTCGGAGTAATCAAGCTTTAACTGACCTGCTTCAATCTTCGAAATATCGATAATATCGTTTATGAGCCGCAGCAGATTGTCACCGCTCTTTATGATCACTTCAAGAAACCGGTTCTGTTGTTCGCGGCTAAGGTCGCCCTCCTTTAACAGCTCAGCAAATCCCACGATGGCGTTCATTGGGGTCCTGATCTCGTGCGACATGTTGGAAAGGAAGAGGCTTTTCAACCGGTCAGACTCTTCGGCTTTGAATTTGGCTTCCTGCAGTGTTTCTTCGGCTTTAAGCCGGTACAGTCCCAAAGCAAACATGTTGATGAATTTCTTGCCGGCTGAGATTATTTCGTCAGTGCGCGCAGCATCGGCATTTACAATTACCAATAAGCCCGAAAGCTTGTTGTTGGTAAATGCAGGAATGCTGATGAGGTGATCAAGCAACACCGGCGATTCACTGTAACCGGGAAGCATGACCATGGACGGTTTATCTGCAACAAAGGCATCGTCTGACCCAATGAGTTGCTTCAGAAAATCAAACTGATCCTCCTTGTAATCATCGGGTGTAACCGTTATGGTTATTTCATCTGTACTATGATCAAAGAGCGTATAGCTTTTGCCGTTTTCGTCGGGCGCGTAGATCAGGGTAAATGCACTTGCAGCAATTTCATTCACCTTTTGCTGAATGTACATGGATATGTCGATGGGCGTTGCCGAATCCTGCAAAAGTTTGAGGCTGATATCAGCAATAGCCTGATTAACAGCAAGTTCATGCTTAAGATGTATTTCGCTGGTCTTCCATCCGGTAATATCGGTAAGGTACCCTTCCAGTTTTACTACATTTCGCTTGTTATCGTATTGAGCCCGGCCACGCTCAGATATCCATTTAGTTTTGCCGTTGCGTGTAATAATACGGTACTTTAAGTCGTAGGGCCGGAACCGTTTTAGGGCAGTTTGAACGTTATCCCACACAGACTGCTTGTCGTCGGGATGTATCAGGTCGCCAAAGTGAATCTTATTGTTGTTTACGAGGTCGCTTGCGCTGTAACCGGTTATGGCTTTGCATCCGGCACTGGCAAACTCGAACGTGAAGTTGGTTTCGTTCAAACACCGGAATACCATTCCCGGCAACAAGGCAAAAAACTCTGTGAATGTCCTGTTGAGGTCCTGGAGCGACTGTTCGGTGCTACGGAGCCTGGTAATATCGTTAAACCGGGCAATCACATAGTTGCGCCTGGCTTCCTGATAGTACACGGGGTACCCTGAAACTTCATAGATTAGTTTTCTGCCATCTTTGGTAACATATTGATGCTCTTCAACAAACGGAATTTGCAAATGCTCACCGGTCTGGATGTAAATGCCGTATGGCAGGGTCTGGTCGACCAGAAACGGATTGTTTTCAAGACTTTCGTTCTGTACAAGCGAGCTCAGGAGCTGATCGTATGCCTCGTTACTTATTACCGGGAGTTTTGCTTCGGGATCGTAAACACAGAAGGGATTGGTAGAAGTGTTGAGAATGGAGAGCAGCAGTTCGCGGTTTATGCCAAACGTAAGTTTGATGAAGTTGTTAAGATGCTCGGTATCGGAGATTTGTTTGTGAAGCTGAAACATGTAGCCGTCTTGCTGCAGATCAACAATACTCATTGCAAACTTCCGGCCGTCAGGAGTTCTGGCTGTAGCGAAAAGTTCGTTGTTCTTTGAAACATGCACGTTGAAGGAAGCCAGATCGCTAATACCCTCCAGATCAAATACTTCGAAAAGGGTTTTATTCTCCAGGCCGTCAGGCAATAACGACACGGCGCGGCTGTGCCGGTTATAGAAAAGCAGCTTTAAGTTGGTATCGGTGATCATCAGGGAGACGGGCATGCGGTCAATGGCACTGTGAAAAAATGAAGACATCAGATTTTCTGCGTTACTGATGTGCTCAGATTTTCGTCGTACGCTATGCATATCACCCTCATCCATAATAAACCGGTTTAGCTTTTATAATTTGCAAGCAAATTTAGTAATAAACATACGAAAAAAATTGTTACGGGTTACGTTCCATGTTAAAAAAATAAAATACTTTTGTACCGAATTCTTCAGGGCAGGGTGAAATTCCCGATCGGCGGTATAGTCCGCGACTCTAAAAGATACTTTAGACTGAACCGGTGTAAGTCCGGTACCGACAGTATAGTCTGGATGGAAGAAGACATTCGCAAACATTGCCTTTGGGCCTTTTGGGCTGCCGTTTTTATTATTTAACGGTGGTACTCAGGCCAATGGGTAGTATGGTGTATTCAGGCTCTGAAGTTTCATAATTGCTGTTGAAAATATAACTTTAGAAGCTATGAACACGAGAATTACCCCACTCCTTGCTATTCTGCAACTTTTTACCTTATGCACTTTTGGACAGGTCACCTTCAGAGGACAGGTAACCGATGCCGAAACCGGCTATAGTTTACCCGGTGTTAATATCATGGTTGACAGCCTGATGAGCGGCACCATAAGTGATGAAGCAGGCAACTTTACTCTTTCTCTTTCACGTGGCAGCCATGCTCTGAAAGCCAGTTTTGTCGGTTACGAAACCTATACAACCAATGTAAGGGTAGCCAATGTGGCCAACTTTATTAAAATAGAGCTGGTGCCATCAGTAACCGGACTTGAAGAAGTGACCATACTTTCAAACTATGCACGCGAACGAAAAACCCCGGTTGCCATCAGTAATCTGAAACCCGCGGTTATAGAGCAGCAGATGGGAAACCAGGATTACCCCGAACTTATGAAGATGGTGCCCGGTGTTTATGCAACCAAACTTGGGGGCGGAACAGGCGATGCCCGCATAAGTATCAGGGGGTTTCAGCAGGAAAACATTGCCTTGCTCCTTAATGGGGTACCGGTGAGCAGTGTCGAAAATGGCCTCGTTTACTGGTCGAACTGGGCGGGACTGGGCGATGCAACACAAACCATCCAGGTGCAAAGAGGATTGGGTGCATCAAGAGTTGCCCTGAATTCCGTAGGCGGAACGATCAACATCATTACCAAATCGACCGAAGCAGAAAAAGGCGGCACTATCAGATATGCAATGAGCGATTATGGTAACCATAAAACTTCGGTTATGCTTTCCACCGGAAAGATGGACAACGGCTATGCGGTTACTTTTCTCGGTTCGCACACAAAAGGGCCCGGATACACAGATGCAACGCATGTTAATGCATGGGCATACTTTCTTACCATAAGCAAAAGCATCGGCGAAAGCCAGTCGCTTGTATTTACTGCCCTGGGAGCACCCGAGCGCCACGGACAGCGTGCCTATGGCCTTACCAAAGAACAGTATGAAAAATACGGCAACCGGTATAATCAGGCCTGGGGCATGTATAACGGACAAACACTGAGCATTAACGAAAACTTCTACCACAAACCGCAACTGGCTCTTAATCATTATCTTTCGTTTAATAAAGGGATGCTCTCTACTTCTGCCTATGCATCGTTTGGTCAGGGCGGAGGCAACTTCTCTGAAGCTTTTATGAGTGCACCGGCACTCGAAATACGAAAAAACAACCAGATTGACTGGGACTCGGTTTACCGCCAGAATCAGAACCACACCGATGTGGCGCCACTGGCTAATGGGGAAATGGTTGGTGATTTCTCAAAAATAGTGATCACGGAATACCTGGCCGATCATGTATGGTATGGGGCACTGACCAATCTCAACTACGACCTGACAGATAAACTGCACGTGATCTCAGGACTGCATTTCAGGTATTTTAAATCGAACCTCCGCGAAGAGATCAGTGATCTGCTTGGGGGCGATTTCTGGCTCGACAACTATTACTGGTCAAGGGCCGGTATAGCCGGCAGGAACCAGATCAAGCGCGTTGGCGACATAATAAATGTTGACAACGATTCAAGGGTGGATATAGGCAGCTATTTTCTGCAACTGGAGTACAACCCGGGCAGGCTATCACTGTTTGCGGCCTCTACCCTGTCGCACCACTGGTATCGCCGGTTCGACCGTATTAACTACGTGGGCAATACTGCGAGCGAACTGGTGCAAAAGAGCGGATTCGATGTGAAGGCCGGCGGTAACTATAACATTGACGAGCACAATAACTTGTACTTTAACACAGGCTATTACTCTAAGGCTCCGTATTTTAAGTTTGTTTTTGCCAATTTTGCGAACGATGTGGTGACCAACCTGGCCAGCGAGAAAATTTCGGCCGTTGAACTCGGATACGGGTACACAAAAAAGGCCACTTCGGTAAACTTCAATCTCTATTATACGCTCTGGAGCGACAAATCGCTGCTTTCGCGCGAAAACATTCAGCTCGAAAACAATCAGCAGACAAGGGCACTGATAAGGGGTCTTGATGCGCTGCACAAAGGCTTGGAACTCGAAGCAACAACTGCTCTTTCGCACAATTTCGGTCTGGGTATGACCTTTTCGTATGGCGACTGGAAGTGGACCAACGACGTGAATGCCGAGCTGTACGACAATAATCAGGTGCTGATTGATTCTACGAAAGTGTACTCGAAGGGACTATGGGTAGGCGATGCGCCACAACTACAGGTGGGCTTGACCGGAGATCTTAAATTGCCCGGGAATATTACATTAAATGCGGCATGGATATATTACGATCGCATCTACGCCAACTTCGACCCTGCTCTGCGCAATACAGCCGAAGACCGCGCACAACCCTACCGCATACCATCGTACCATATGATCGATATGCACGTTTTCTATGACTTTATGCTTGCAGATCTTAAGGCTACAGCCGGCATCAGTGCTTTCAACCTTCTGAATACGGAAGCTATTATGCGCGGAGAAGACGGCCCCACACACGACATTAATAGCTTTACCGGCTTCTGGTCGCCCGGTCGCACATTTAATTTCTCGCTTAAAGTGAACTTTTAATGCTACTCGGGGTCGCCGATGTTGGCAATGAGCGATTGCATCACGTCTCTTACTCTGGATGCTATTTCGTTGAGATGTGAATTACCCACCATTTTAATGGTGTTTTCAGGATTTATAGCAGAGATCTTTACTTTGCCGTCCTCTGTTTCCTGCACAACAATGTTGCAGGGTAGCATCAGGCCAATATTACTTTCCTTGCTTATGACTTCTCTTGCGAAATTGGGGTTGCATGCACCAAGTATACGGTAGGGTCTTATATCGGCCCCGATCTTTTCATGCAATGTCTTTTTAACATCTATATTGGTGAGCAACCCAAATCCGAAGGGTTTCAGATAATCCGCAATTTTTGCCACTGCCTTGTCGATATCGTAATCAACTACGGTCTCAAAGTAATAACTCATAAATGTCGCACGTTTTAATTGTACAATTAACTTATTCTTTGCACTATTCCATTCCTTACACAAATATAATCATTTTTACTGAAAAGCACAAGCCTAACCCGGTAAACATGAAAATATGTACCTTTGTAACTAAACAGCTTTTTACTACTATTGGCGACAATTCAGTCGAACTTTTATGCTGAAAAACAAATCCATACTATTCGTTACTACGCTTGCTTCCTTCTTAACTCCATTTATGGGCTCGGCTATAAATGTAGCCCTCCCTTCAATTGGTAAAGACCTGTCAATGAACACTATATCGCTGGGATGGGTGGCCACTTCGTATTTGCTGGCTGCATCTTTGTTCCTGCTTCCGTTTGGCAGCCTTGCCGACCGCAAGGGACGAAAGAAGTTTTTCCTTGCAGGCATCTGGTTATTTACTTTTGCATCTCTTATAACCGGGGTTGCTCAAAATCCGTGGATGCTGATCGCCTCCCGCTTTATCAACGGCATTGGAGGGGCACTGCTCTACTCAACTGCCATTGCAATACTCACATCGAGCTACGATCGCAGCATCAGAGGAAGAGTGCTGGGCATTAATGTTGCTGCTGTATACCTGGGTCTCAGCCTTGGTCCTACCATTGGTGGCTTTATGACCATGTACCTTGGGTGGCGAAGCATTTTCTTTCTCAATGCGTTACTTGCCGTTATTATCATACCGATCGCAACCTCGAAACTGCCGGCCGATAAAACAGTGGTACAGACAAAACCTTTCGATATTCAGGGCAGCCTCGTTTATGGCATAAGCCTGGCACTCATAATTCTGGGATTTCCGCTTATTCCTTCGGTTTCAGGGTTTACACTGGTAATTGCGGGTCTTGCCGGATTGTACTTCTTTACTTACGTAGAAGGCAGAGTTGCCGACCCACTGCTCAATGTGGGGCAATTCAGAAACAACAAGGTGTTCATCTTTTCGAACATTGCTGCCTTCATCAATTACAGTGCAACGTTCGCACTGGTTTTCCTGCTGAGTTTCTATCTGCAGCAGGTTAAACATCTTTCGCCCCGCGAGTCGGGACTTATAATCATGGCCCAGCCGGTTATAATGACCGTGTTTTCTCCTTTGGCAGGAAAGCTGAGCGACCGTATTGAGCCGGCAATAGTGGCATCTATCGGTATGGCATTATCAGCCGCAGGACTGGCATACTTTATATTCCTGCATGAGGAAACCGGCATTGCGACAATTGTTGGTATACTGATGCTGCTTGGATTGGGCTTTGCCCTCTTCTCCTCACCCAACACCAATGCCGTTATGAGTTCGGTGAAACCGAAAGAGTATGGTATGGCCTCGGCAACCCTGGGTACCATGCGGCTTGTTGGACAAACTATGAGTATGGGCATCACGCTTATGGTGTTTGCCATTGTAATGGGAAAGGGTGAGCGCGACCTCTCGAACGTTGACGGGCTTATGACCAGTATCCATCAATCGTTTCTGGTATTTGCTATACTTTGCTTTATTGGTATTTTTCTTTCCCTGAAAAGAGGAAAACTTATACCTTCATATTTGGAAAAACAAGACATTTAATGTATGAATGAAAATAAACTTACAGCTATTATTTTTGGAGCCAGCGGTTTAACCGGGAAATTTGTGCTGGAACACCTGTTATACGACAACCGGTATGCAGAAATTAAACTATTCGTAAGAAAAGAGCTCAAAGTGACTTCGGGCAAGATCAAACAGATTCTTTACCGCCAGGACGATATGGAGAGTGTAGCACAGGAGATCAAAGGCGACCATTTGTTCTGTTGTATTGGCTCCACGATAAAGAAAGCCGGCAGCCGCGACACGTTTTATAAAATAGACCACGATCTGGTTGAGCGGATTGCAAAGTATGCTTCGGCTAATAAAGTAGCGTCGTTTGTAGTGGTTTCCTCTATTGGTGCAGATCATGAATCGCGCAATTTCTATCTTAATACAAAAGGCAAAATGGAAGAGTCTATAAAAACTTTTCCGTTTAATAACCTGAGTATAGTACGGCCCAGCATGCTCCTGGGTATAAGGCACGAACGCCGCGGTCTGGAAGAAATTGGCAAGATTTTTGGCAAACTATTTGCTCCGTTAATGGTAGGCAGCATGCGCAAATACCGGCCGGTGCACGCTTCAACTGTTGCTAAGGCCATGATAGCCCTGGCCAATAAACCGAAAGGTGTTAACATAGTAGAATCGGATAAACTGGAAGAAATTGCCTCTGTAAAGATTAATTAAAGAATTTATGAAATTCATTGCACCTAAAGACCTTAAGAAAAAGATCGACGCCAACGACGCCATGCAGATCATTGACACCAGGGAACGTGAAAAGTACGATGCTTCGCATATACCAGGAGCCGTTTCCATGCCGCAGCTGGAGTTGCCCGGTATGCTTAACCAGATAGAAAAGGATAAAATGGTGGTAATTTACTGTATTTACGGCGTTAAAAGCGAGCTGGTTTATATTTATCTGAAAGACAAACTGAAGATAAAGGACCTGTATATCCTCGAAGGCGGCATATACCAGTATATGCTGGATATTGACCCTACGCTGGAAGTATGAAATATTTAAGCCGGTAAAACCGGGCACAGTTTGATTACCCTTTATCTTAACGGTTACTTTCTTGCTCTTCTTCTGAAAAACTTTTTCCGTTCAGGTCTGTCAGATTTGGGATTATAGGCCGGCCCTTCGCCAATGTAGGTGGGTGGTGGCAGTTTACGGATCTCCATGCCGATAAGCTGTTCAATGCGGTCAAATTTTGACTGCTCTTCTTCGTTGATAAACGTAATAGCAACCCCGGTTTTTTCAGCTCTGGCGGTTCTTCCTACCCTGTGCACATATTCTTCTGCTTCATTTGGCACGTCGTAATTAAGAACGAGGTCGATATTTTCTATATCGATACCGCGCGAGAGCACGTCGGTTGCAACCAGAATCTGAAGTTGTTTGTTGACAAATTTCAGCAGCACTTTTTCCCGTTCACTTTGCTCAAGATCGGAATGGATATCGGAAACCGAAAAGCCTTCCTGTTTCAATTCACGCGCAATGATCTTTGCCTTGGTCTTTGTAGAGGTGAAGATGAGAATGCGCGATAAGTCGCGGCCTTTTATAAGCGATTCGATAAGCTGATTCTTCTGATTGTTGTATACGAGGTAGGCAACCTGCAGGATGCCTTCGGCCGGTCGCGAAAGCGCTATGTTTATTTCAACGGCATTTCTCAGAAATTTGCGGCCCATTTCTCTGATTTTGGGCGGCATGGTAGCTGAGAATAAATAGGTATTGCGGTTCTGAGGCAGGTAACTGATTATTTTCTGGATATCTTCAAAGAAACCCATGTCGAGCATGCGGTCGGCTTCATCCAGAATCAGATGCCGCAGATTGCTCACAGGTGCCAGATCCATATTTAAGAACGAAATGAGCTTTCCGGGAGTGGCTACTACTATGTCGACCCCTTGCTGCAGGGCCTTTTTTTGTTGTTCCCATTCCATTCCGCTGGTGCCGCCATACAGGGCAAGCGAACTGATATTCAGGAAATATCCGAAACCTTCTATTTGTCGCTCAATTTGAAGAGCCAGTTCTCTGGTGGGTGCTATTATGAGAGCATTTACTCCTTCAACCGGATTGTGCCTAATGTGATGAAGTACAGGCAGCAGATATGCGGCTGTTTTACCGGTGCCGGTTTGTGCACAGCCAATTACATCATTACCTTCCAGAATATGTGGGATGATTTGTTGCTGAATGGGTGTTGGCTGATGAAAACCAACCGATTCAATTCCTTCAATGATTGCTTCATCTAAAGCAAATGCTCTAAAAGAGTCAACACTGAATTGTGATGGAATGTCACTCATAGTAAATGTAGGGTATGTTTTTTTTACTCGAATCAACAACTATGGGGCACAGTTTGCTGATCTTATTCACAGTAATAATACAAATGGCAAAAAAAAAGAGGTGCAGGCACCTCTTTTTTATGTTTGAACTGACAGTAGATTAGTCTTACTGAGCAGGAGTTTCAGCTGGAGCTTGAGTAGTATCAGCAGCCATAGCAGCATTGATAGAATCCTCACGAGCTTGTTCAGCCTGTTCAACCATAGCGATTGAATCAGCAATTCTGATAGAATCTAAACGAGCTTGTTCTGCTTTCTGTTCTGCGCTTGGTCCACATGCTACGAAAGATGCTAAACCTGCAACAACTAAAATCTGAGCTAATGTTTTCATGTTTTGATGTGTTTAGTTTTAAAACACGACAAAGGTAAATATATTTTTAAGGCAAAAGCAAGTTTTTTTAATAATTTTTTAATAGCCCCTGAACATTGTATATCAAGCAGTTAGAAAATAAGTTGCATTTTTTTTAAAGAAGACCTTAAAAACTGCTTAAAAAAAACGTCAGATTTTTGCTCAAAAAGGTCAAAAGTTTGAAAGCTGCCCTTAAAATAGGTTTATCTTTGTTTAAAAACTACCGGCACATGACCACATTACCACCTCTGGCAGAATTAATGCGACCTGAAAACTTTGAAGACTATGTAGGTCAGACCCATCTTATTGGTCAGAACGCTGTGCTATGGCGGTCGTTGCAGAGTGGCAACATACCAAGCATGATTTTCTGGGGCCCGCCCGGGGTGGGTAAAACAACGCTTGCTTTTCTGATTTCGAAAACACTCGATCGCCCGTTTTATACATTAAGCGCCATTAACTCAGGGGTTAAAGACATACGGGAGGTAATTGAGAGCGCCCGTAATCACGGTTCAAATGCTATCTTATTTATTGATGAAATACACCGCTTCAGTAAATCGCAGCAGGATTCCCTGCTGGGAGCCGTGGAGAAAGGCATTGTTACTTTAATAGGTGCCACTACAGAGAACCCGTCCTTCGAGGTCATCTCTCCCCTGCTGTCACGATGTCAGGTGTATATTCTAAAGTCGCTAAACGAGGAGGAACTACTGCACATCATCGAAAAATCAGTAAAAAAGCTTGCCGAAGTGTACGACATCCGGATGGAAATTAAAGAAATGGATGCCTTGATGCGCATTTCGGGTGGCGATGCCCGCAAGCTGATAAACGCCCTCGAGATAATTGCCACCTCTACTGCCAAAAAGAATCAGCCGGTGGAGGTGACCAATAAATCTGCGGTGTCGGTAATTCAGCAGAACCTCTCCATGTACGACAAGAAAGGAGAAATGCACTACGATATTATTTCTGCTTTCATTAAATCCATGCGCGGAAGCGATCCGAATGCAACGGTCTATTACCTGGCACGTATGATTGAATCGGGCGAAGACCCGTTGTTTATAGCACGCCGCATGCTTATACTTGCCTCGGAAGATATCGGGAATGCAAACCCTAATGCCCTGTTGCTTGCCAGCGCGTGCTTTGATACGGTGCATAAGGTAGGCTATCCGGAGTGCAGGATCACGCTGTCGCAATGCGCCATTTATCTTGCCTGCTCTGCAAAGAGCAATGCTTCGTATATGGCAATTGAAGAAGCATCGGCCATGGTTCGTAAAACGGGCGATTTGCCTGTACCGCTTGCTATAAGGAATGCGCTCACCAGTCTGATGAAGAACATTGGGTATGGCACCGATTACAAATATGCCCACAGTTTTGAAGGTAATTTTGTGAACATGGAGTTCCTGCCCAACCGCATTAAAGGCCTTAAATTGTATGAGCCGGGAAGGAATCCGCGCGAAGAGGAGTTCAGACAGCGGTTAAGGAATTTATGGGGTTCGAAATATCAGTATTAAGAAATTCAAAAAAATTATAGAATATTTGCCGTAAAATAGCGCAGTCAATGACAATAACATCAACACCTTCCATACCGAACCTGTTTGCTTCGGATAATTTCTTTCTGCTGGCCGGACCCTGTGTGGTTGAAAACACACAAATGCCTATGGAAATTGCCCGGCATATACTTGGTATAACGACAAAACTGGGTATTCCTTTCGTGTTTAAAGCATCGTACCGGAAGGCCAACCGGTCAAAAGCATCTTCATTTACAGGCATAGGCGACCAGCTGGCGCTGGAGTGTCTTGATGAGGTACGCAGAGAACTGAATATTCCGGTAGTGACCGATATTCATACTGCGCAAGAAGCCCGTATGGCTGCCGGATATACTGATGTTCTGCAGATACCCGCGTTTCTTTGCAGGCAGACCGATTTGCTGGAAGCGGCCGGAGAAACCGGCAAGTGGGTTAACATTAAAAAAGGGCAGTTTTTATCAGCTGACTCGATGAAGTTTGCCGTAGAGAAGATCTATGAAACAGGCAATAAAAATGTAATGCTTACCGACAGGGGTACCATGTTTGGTTATCATGATCTTATTGTAGATATGCGTTCAATACCGGTGATGCAGCAAACCGGGGTTCCGGTGGTACTGGATGTTACGCATTCGTTGCAGCAGCCAAACCAGTCGACGGGTGTAGCAGGTGGACAGCCTCACATGATTTCGACGATAGCGAAAGCCGGTATTGCAGCAGGTGCAGATGGTATCTTCCTCGAAACGCATCCTGACCTTTCCGTTGCAAAGTCCGATGCAGCCAATATGCTTCAGCTCGATCGTCTCGAAAAACTGCTTAACGATCTGGTTATCATCCGAAAAGCATATTTAGCCACCCTGTAGAACTATGTCAGGGAACAGCCAGGTGGTGAGGAATGAAAAACCAAACTCAAGCAAATAGCTGATTCCGAAAAAACACAGCAACAGGATAAAAATAAAGGAGGGTATTTTTTGTTTGTCGGTTTTGAGCACCGGGTTAAGTCCTTTTGCAAGAAGTATGATGGCGTAGACGGCCGGTATCAGGGCCAGAGACATGTGCCGGTTAAGGTTGGCAACGATGTACGACAAGAAGTAAGGCGTAAGTGCATAAATGATAAGCTTGCCCGATTTTTGAAAGTCTTTCTCTGATTTCAGTTTCCCGGCAAGGCCGTAAACAAAGTACGTCATGGTGATGACAATGATTATCTGCATGAACAGAAAGATCAGCATTTGCACCAGCGGAAACGAGAACCGGTACGCATCGATATCGAGCACGTTGCGCACAAAGAAAAAACTGCCGACACCCTTTGCCAGTGCACCATAAAAGATGAGTGGAATGGCGTAACCGGAGAAATCACTGTAAAGGCTTCGTTTTTCAGCAGCAATGATCTTCCACTCGTATGCCGGGTAGAAAATGATGCTTCGTATTCGGTCGGTGACAAAATTTGCCATGGTTAGCTGAGCTACAGTTTAAGCGATTTAAGGGATCCGCCGGCATTGAACTCAACCGACGACACCGTGGCAGATGGCAGGAACGTGAGTATGCCCATCTGGCCGACATAGGTATTTTCGGAAGCCAGCACGGTGTTGCCCATTTTAACCTTTACAACTACCGGCTCTGCTATGCGGTAATACAAGCCTTTATTTTTACGCTTTATCTGCATGCGCTCGCTTTCGAAGGCACGGGCAGTTTTATAGGTATTGGATGGTGTTACGGTGATGCTCACTGCCTCGCCGGAACGTGCATTTTTGTCGTAGATGCCATCGCCGGGCGAAAACCGGAAGAAGGTGTTGAAGGATTCAGCGGGCTTTGCCATAGGCTTATAATAGAATGTGTAGGTCTCCTGCGATTTAACCGTGGTTCCTTTAAAATAAGCCAGGTACTCCTGCTCCATCCTGTTGAGATTATCGAGCATGAACTGGAGGCTTTCTTTTGAATAGTTAACCTCCTGATAGCCTGTTATTAAACTGAATTTGTTATCCTCAATACGGTAAATAAGATCAGCAATTTCGCGGGCCTGCTGCTCGTTCGATTTCTCTGATATGCTGCGCTTGAGCACTTTCTCTTCTATAATGGTGGTGTCTATGCTAACCCTCCGTATTATGGTATCTACTCTTTCGATAAGCACGGGTTTGAGCAGGTCTCTGAAAGGAGTAACAACTACACTTTTATTATCTCTCTTGTATGCTTCTTTGTCAACCTGCTTAAAAGCAGAAATGAAGCCTTTCTCGCTCAGCTCTACAAAAAATTCCCGGTCAGCATCAGCCTTTTTCGGGAATTGTGCGAAATACAGCTGCGCAGTATCCACGTCAGTGATGGTGCTGATCTTAACATCCGATATGTCGTAGGTTACGGCATCTTTTGCGATCATTTCTGTTATTCCCAGCAGCTTAACGGCATAGTCGCTGAATTTGCCCTTGAATTTCTCTGTTTTACTTACCGTTATGTCTAAACGGATCGTCGTGGCGGGCAAAGCATAGATAAAGCCATCAACGGTATAATCAATCTTTTCTGAATTAAGGGGGTAGCTTATGATCTGACCAGAACCCTGAAATCCTGCGCAAAGCAGTGCGACAGCAAACATAACTTGCCTAAAACGACCGACTTTCATAGTGTTTGTTTAAATTGACGGATATGCTGAAAAACTCAGTATGCATTAAAAGATGCCGGATTATGTGTCACCTCACAAGCAAAATTAAGGTATTTTAATCTTTCTTCATTGCTTCGGCCTTTAAATGGGCCGACATTTTCTCGATAGCGTAGCGTAATGCGGTTCTTGGCATTACAGATTTGTTCTTTACGACAAATTCGAATACTTCTTTCTGGTGGTATTCAGCCGCGCTCTTCAGCATCCAGCCGTATCCCTTCTGAACCATGTCATCGGGGTCTGTCAGCATTATTTCGGCTATTTCAAGAACATCGGGCAGGAAAAGTCCTTTTTTGGCGGGCACAATAAGCGACACAGCTGCAGCCCTCCGCATCCAGCGATTATCTGATCTTGCCCATTGCTTAAGCCGTGCGAGGTGCTCCGGGTACATCATGATTAAATCGCCCACGGTGTGATTGCACAGGGTATCGCACGTGGCCCAGTTGGTTACGTAGTTCGAAACCCACCGCTCAAATACGGAAATATCGTCGGGCTCATATTTTTTATGCACGGTCTCTGACCAGATGCAGGCAACCAGCGATTCCTCATGCATACCCGACGCCCATAGCTGTTCGCACAGATCAAAAACTTCAGATTTACTCATTTTGCGGATTTCCGGGCGGTATTTATTAGCGATACTGTTAACCTGCGGGTTTTTCACACCATAAGCGGTGATCTGTTCTTTAAAGAACTTTTGGGCAGCCAGTTTCGAATTTTCATCCGAAAGTGCAACCAACTGCCCGCGAACTTGCTGTAAAATTTCAGGAGTCATGATTATGTAAGCGGTCTGATATGCATTGTATGAAATTAAAAAAGCCTCATAAACGGTTGGTTTACAAGGCTTTCAGTGATCCCGCTGGGATTCGAACCCAGGACCCCATCCTTAAAAGGGATGTGCTCTACCTGCTGAGCTACGGAATCGTTATTGGGACTGCAAAAGTACTGCTTTTTCCAATATATCCAAATATTTTGAGCAGTTTTTTTGCATAATCTTATCATTTTACATCTCTTAGTTCGTTAAATATCTTATTTTCAGATTTTTAAGAAATTATGTAGTGAGTTGAATTTTTCCGTGAATAGCCAGCCAGATACATACCGGAGTAGCGCTGGTATAGGTTACACGATGCTTTTCATGCGCTTTGATAAGTATGTAATCTCCGGCTTTAAGAGCAATTTCTTCTTCGTTCTCAAACAGGATTCGGGCTTCGCCCTGGAGTATGGCCACCCATTCATCCTTCTCCTGGTCATACCACTCATTTACAGGGGTAGTTTGTCCGGACGACAGAATGCGTTCCATCATGAAATCGCCATCTGCTATTTTTTCAGCAACCTCCGCTTCGGGAAGTGCTGTGGGTAGTTCAAAAAGATTTCTAAGCTTTATCATTTCAGTTCTCCTTTACCTTCACGTACAATAACAGGTTCATCCTCAGTACAATCCACAACAGTGGAAGGTTCATTATCCCCATACCCCCCATCAATTACAATATCAACCAGCTTACTATATTTCTCATAAATAAGCTCCGGGTCGGTAGTGTATTCGAGAATTTCATCTTCGTCGTGAATAGACGTTGACATGATCGGGTGACCAAGCTCCTGCACTATTACACGGGGTATGTTGTTATCGGGGATACGAATACCAACCGTTTTCTTTTTGCTTTGTATTAACTTGGGAACGCTGTTGCTGGCATTTAAGATAAAGGTAAACGGACCTGGAAGGTTGTTGCGCATCAACTTAAATACATTGTTGGGAATGGGTTTCGAAAAATCTGATAACTGACTGAGATCGTGACAGATAAAAGAAAAGTTCGCCTTTTCGGCTTTAATTCCTTTAAGTAACGCAATGCGTTCAATAGCTTTTGGTTGAAAAATATCGCAACCTAATCCGTAAACAGTATCGGTTGGATAAATAATAATGCCGCCATCCATAAGACATTCAACTACCATGCGGATATGCCGCGCATTGGGGTTTTCGGGATAAATCTTTAACAGCATAGGATTGTTCTGTTTTACTATTAACTACGCAATTTACTACACTTTGTTCAATAAAAAAAGGGTAAGCTACTCATATCGCACCGCTACAACCATCTACCCTTGCTTCATTCCTGACCTGGGGGAGTTCGATAGGAGCTGGTCGTATAAGACTTACCCGCTGCAAAGATACAAAAAAACCTTACGCCTCCAAGCCCGTTGTATACTTTTTTAAGCATTAATATTATTTAATATATTTGCAGTAACCAAACTCTTCACTCTATGGAAAACACAACCTTCGAAACAAACACTGCTGCAGGCAGTAAACCTTCATGGTTTAATAATGCCCTGATGTACGGCATCTATACGGGAATTGCTTCCATTATTCTCTCACTGCTGTTCTTTGCTTTCGACGTAAGTAAAACCAGCTGGATCAATTATTTATCCACATTAGTGCTGATAGCCGGTATTGTAATGGCTACGATGCATTACCGGGATAAGATAAACGGCGGCCTGGTTACCTACGGCAAAGCATTCCTTACAGGTCTGATTGTGAGTGTTGTAGTTGGGGTTATCTCCGCACTTTATATTTATGTGCATTATGGATTTATTGATGTTAACGGACTGGACGAAATAGCTGCCATGTCGGAGCAGCAGATGCTCGATATGGGTATGTCGGACGAAATGATCGATAAACAAATGGCAATGAGCAGCAAGTTTATGGAAATGCCGATTATGAACATAATGGCACTCGTTGGTACTGTTACCTGGGGCGTTATCATTTCACTCATAACATCAGCAATCCTGAAAAAGAACGACGATAGTTTTAAGGCTACATTCAACCAATAATGATTGAAGCTGCACAAGAATTAAATATATCGGTAGTGGTTCCTCTTTTCAACGAAGAAGAATCACTGCCTGAGTTATGCGCATGGATTAAACGTGTGATGGACGAAAACAAGTTCACCTATGAAGTGATTCTTGTTGACGATGGAAGCTACGACGACTCGTGGCAGGTAGTAAAAAAACTTTCGCTCGAAAACCCTTGCATTAAAGGAATAAAGTTTCGCAGAAATTACGGCAAGTCGGCAGCGCTCAACAAAGGCTTTGAGAAAGCTGCAGGTAATGTGGTGATCACCATGGATGCGGATCTGCAGGATAGTCCAGACGAAATTCCTGAACTGTACAGAATGGTCACAGATGACCGGTATGATCTCGTTTCAGGTTGGAAAAAGAAGCGCTACGACGCTAAACTTACCAAAAACCTGCCTTCAAAAATCTATAATTCTGTAACCGGAAAAATGTCGGGAGTCAAGCTGCACGATATGAATTGCGGACTTAAGGCCTACCGGCGCGAAGTGGTTAAAGCCATTGAGGTTTACGGCGAAATGCACCGGTACATTCCGGTTATTGCCAAATGGGCAGGCTTTAGAAAGATTGGTGAAAAGGTGGTCGTGCACAGGAAAAGACAATACGGGGTTACTAAGTTTGGTTGGGAACGCTTTATCAATGGGTTCCTTGATCTCATCTCTATAATGTTTGTGAGCCGCTTTGGCAGGAAGCCAATGCATCTCTTCGGTACTATAGGGAGTTTCCTTTTTGCACTGGGCTTTGTGATAGCCGGTTATCTGGTGTATGCCAAACTGTTTCTTGCAGAATATAAGATGACCGACAGGCCGCTCTTTTATTTCGGATTACTGGCAATGATTCTGGGAACACAGTTTTTCATGACAGGTTTCCTGGGCGAAATGATCAGCAGAAATGCCAGCGACCGCAACCAATACCTTGTGGAGGAAGAGTTTTAATGTCGCGCAAAGTAGTTATTATTGGGTCGGCTCACCCGCTTAGAGGAGGGTTATCTAACTTTAATGAACGCCTTGCCGAAGAATTTCTAACCGATGGATGGCAGGTTGAAATATACACTTTCTCACTTCAGTACCCTTCGTTTCTGTTTCCGGGAAAGACACAATATTCTACTGAACCTTATCGTGGAAACGTTCCTATTAAAGTAGCCATTAATTCGATTAATCCCTTTAACTGGATTAGGGTCGGTCGTGAGCTGAAAAGAAAGAAGGCCGATCTGGTTGTTATTAAGTTCTGGCTGCCGTTTATGGCACCTTGCTTTGGTACCATTGCCCGGATCGCAAGATCAAACAGGTTAACGAAGGTTGTAACCATCATCGACAATATCATACCGCACGAAAAGCGCATCGGCGATAAAGCGCTGGCGCAGTATTTCAGCAACAGCATCGATGGATTTGTCACTATGTCGCGAAAGGTAATGGATGATGTTTCGTTGTTTGATACAGTGAAACCGCGGATATTCAGCCCCCACCCTATTTATGACAACTTTGGCAAATCTGTCTCCAAAAAGGAAGCCCTGCAACAGCTTGGTCTGTCCGATACATTCCGGTATATAGTGTTTTTTGGGTTTATACGTGACTATAAGGGCCTCGATATTCTTCTGGAAGCAATGGCTAGCGACGCATTGCGCAATAGCAATATTAAGCTTATTGTGGCCGGCGAGTTTTACACGGATGCCCAGCCCTATTACGACCTCATTTCCCGCAAAGGCATTGACGACAGAGTAATTCTTTCAAACGATTTTATTCCCGACAGCGAAGTTTACAAATACTTTTGTGCAGCCGACATTATTGTGCAGCCCTATAAGAATGCTACACAAAGTGGTGTCACACAAATAGCCTATCATTTTGATAAACCGATGATAATCACCAATGTAGGGGGGCTTGGAGAGTTCGTTCCCGATGGTGAAGCGGGTTATGTTGTTCCACCCGATAGCCAGAGCATTGCACAGGCTATAATGCGTTTTTACGACGAGAATAAAGAATCTGAATTTATCGGCAATATTAAAGTGCTGAAACAGAAGTATTCATGGAAATATTTCCTGTCTAACCTAAAGTCTCTGTTTGGCCTGCAGTAGGTTTAGAAAGATTCAGACTAAAAATTATTTCCGTATTATTTAGCAGGGCGAAAAAAAATTCACAATCTACATATTTTTTTATATCAGCTATTGCTTTTTGGAATATACTTCCATACCTTTACATTTTCTAGTAAGACTGATTCATCATATGTAAACCAAACATCCCTAGCAATGAAAAATTTTGTAATGCGCTCTGTATTAATCACTAGCCTGATGCTTATCATTGGCTCTTCTTTTGCACAAAGAGAAATGGTGATTATTAAACCGGGTCCCGACCTTGGCAAAGATGCTTATATTAATAGCTTTTACGATGACAGACCAGGTGACAGGCACAGTTTTATTGCATCTGCATGGACCTATGATGGGGTGTTTCGTATAGGAAGAAGTCTGATAGAATTGAAATTACCGCAATTGCCAGAGACGTATTACAACCTCAAAGCTTTTATAAGTTTATATCATGATCCGGTTGCTCATCACGATGGGCACTTCGGTGAAAACGCCTGTAAACTGGAAAGAATTATCAATCCATGGGATGAGAATGAAGTCAACTGGTATAATCAGCCCCAGGTAACAAGCGAACACGCGGTGATCCTCCCAATGTCAACTTCTGAAGACCAGAACTATACAGTCGATGTTACACAACTGGTACTCGATATGTATGCCAAGCCCGACAGCAGCTTTGGTTTTATGCTAAGCCTGGTAACAGAGGAATTATACAGAAGTATGGTCCTTTCAAGCAGTGACCACGAAAGTCCTGAATTGTGGCCTGAACTGCTTGTAATGTATGAACTCGACACTTGTGTAGGACCGGTTAATGAATTTACCTATTCATCTGATGGATTAAAGGTTCTGTTTAATTATGACGATCCTTCCGTTAACTTTATAGACTGGAACTTTGGTAATGGTTACGGCTGCTATCTAGAAGATCCGTTATATACCTTTAATGAGCCGGGTATATACAATGTTTGCCTGATGGTAGGAAATGACTGCGATACCATTGAGATTTGTCAGGAAATTGCGGTTTGCCTTCCATTAATTCCTATGTTTACGTACGAAATTGATGGGCTTCATGTTGACTTCTTTAACCAGTCGGTAGGAGCTACAGAGTTTCAATGGGACCTGGGCAACGGATTTTATTCTACTCTTGAAAACCCTGAATTCACCTATCAGGGACCTGGTGATTATGAAGTATGTCTGACCGTTTCCAACCTCTGTACTCAGGAAGGCTATTGTGAGGTTGTAACCCTAAACGATTCAACAGGTACGGAAGGGGGCGCCCTTGCACTGGAAGATAAATCGCAGTTAGAGAATAAAGTCACTGTTTCACCCAATCCGGCACAGGAATTTGTTAACCTCGGATTTAGTGATTTATCGGTAAGTACCATACAAGTAATAAACCAGATGGGTGTTCTGGTAAAAGACTTAAAGGTTACATCATCAACAAATAAATATCAGTTATCTTTGCAGGGAATCAGGTCAGGTATGTACTTTATCAGAGTGTACACTGATAAGGGAGTTATCGTAAAACGACTCTTGATTGTCTAAAAAGATAATGAATGATCATTCGAAGTAAAGCACCTCTGAGACTAGGACTTGCAGGGGGTGGTACTGATGTTGCGCCATATTCTGATTTATACGGAGGTGCTATTTTAAATGCTACGATTAGTTTGTATGCATATGCAACCATCGTTCCGCGAGAAGACGGGAAGATAGTGTTCAACCTCCTGGATAACAATGTTTCTGAAACGTTCGATGTCACGGACCAGTTACCCATCGATGGAAAACTGAACCTGCACAAGGGAATTTACAACAGAGTAGTTCAGCAATTTACCGGTAAGCCCCTCTCCTTCACATTGTCTACCAGAGTAGATGCTCCCGCCGGGTCCGGTCTGGGTACATCCTCGACACTGGTGGTAGCAATCCTGGGTGCATTTGCAGAATGGCTGAAACTCCCCCTGGGCGAATACGATCTCGCTAAGCTGGCATTCGATATTGAAAGAGTTGATCTTAATATGGCCGGAGGGAAACAAGATCAGTATGCTGCCACTTTTGGTGGTGTCAACTTTATGGAGTTCTCATCCGACAATAAGGTTATTGTAAACCCTCTTCGCATAAAGGAAATGTACCTGAATGAGCTGTCGCATAACCTGGTACTCTTTTACACCCAGACCAGCAGGCTCTCGTCTAAGATCATTGAACTTCAGTCAGCAAATGTGCGAAGCAACAATACCCGGTCCATAGAAGCAATGCACCAGCTTAAGAAACAGTCGGTTATGATGAAGGAAGCGCTGCTTACCGGTAACCTGGATAAGATTGGTGAAATTCTTGACTTTGGCTGGGAATTCAAAAAACAAATGGCCGATCAGATTACTAACCCACATTTGGACGAGTTGTATAAAACTGCTATAGCAAATGGCGCTACCGGAGGCAAGATAAGCGGTGCCGGTGGTGGAGGTTTCATGGTTTTCTATTGCCCCGGAAATACACGCGCCAAAGTGATCGAATCACTCCGGAAGTTTGGCGGCGAAGCAAAGAGGTATGAATTTACCACCCAGGGACTAACCACCTGGAGTTATTGATAACCCTGCATATAGTATCAACAGAGTTATTGATTGTTTCGTAACTTTGCAGTTAAACTGTGTATATAATGCAAGAGAGGATAAAGAACATACTGAGATCATCTATTTCGGTTAAGAATGAAATACTGGCTGATCAAACGCTGTTAGAGAAAATTGAGACTACAGCCCACGAGTTGACAGAAGCTTTTCTAAGAGGCAATAAAGTGTATTTTTGTGGTAACGGTGGCAGCGCTGCAGATGCACAACACCTTGCAGCAGAATTCTCAGGAAGATTCTATTACGACCGTCCACCTCTCGACTCCGAAGCATTGCATGTGAATACCAGCTACCTTACTGCCGTCGGGAACGACTATTCGTTTGAAGAAATATATGCCCGTCTTGTGAAAGGTAAAGGGATGAAGGGGGATGTACTGGTGGCTCTTTCTACATCGGGCAACTCGAAAAACATCCTTAAAGCAATTCAGCAGGCACGCATTATGGGTATGCTTATCGTTGGTTTCACCGGTGCTACCGGGGGTGAAATGGCACACTCATGCGATATTCTTATTAATGTGCCCTCTGCTGACACACCGCGTATACAGGAATCGCACATTACAATCGGTCACATAGTGTGCGAAATTGTTGAGAGTTCTATTTTTCCACGTTCATAATGTTTATGCATTACCCTGATATCATTATTCTTGCCGGTGGCCTTGGTACCCGCCTTAGAGAAGCTGTATCAGACTTGCCAAAGGTAATGGCCCCCATAAGCAATAAGCCATTTCTGGAATACCTGCTAAACTACATTGACAGTCATGGATTTCAGCATGTTATCCTCTCAACCGGGTACATGTCGCAGACTATTGAGCAGTATTTCCGGCAGGAGTACAGATCAATACGCCTATCCTACTCTGTTGAAACTGAGCCTTTAGGAACCGGAGGGGCTATTAAACTGGCAGTTAGTAAAGTAGAAACCCCACACTTTATAGTGATGAACGGCGATACGTTCTTTAAAATTAATCTGCAGAAATTCTTTCAGAAGCATATTGAAAATCTTCCAGACGCCAGTATTGCCCTGCGGTATGTGGAAAACGCATCGCGCTACGGCCAGGTAGAAATTAACAACCAGAGTCTTATTACCCGTTTCAGGGAGAAATCTACCGATCAGCAGCCTGGTCTTATTAATGGTGGTGTTTATATCATAAACACGAAAATGTTCAGGAAACTGTCGTTGCCCGATAAGTTCTCCTTCGAAACTGACTGGCTTCAGAAATGTTATGCAACCAACGAGATCATGGGCCAGGTTTACAGTGATTACTTTCTCGACATTGGCATCCCCGAAGACTATTTAAAAGCACAAAAAGAAATTGATGGCCTTTAAAACCGATAAAAGCTGGACGTTGTTCCTTGACAGGGATGGAGTCATTAATGTCAGGATTCCGGATGATTACGTTAAAATTCCAGAGGAGCTTATAGTGGAGGAGAACACGTTGAAAGCCATGTCCCTGCTTTCAGGGTTATTTGGTCGGATAATAGTGGTAACCAACCAGCAGGGCATTGGTAAAGGACTGATGACCGATGCTGATCTGGAAAAAATACATCAGCATTTACATTCTGTTGTAAGTTCAGCAGGAGGCAGAATTGATCGCATTTACCACTCCCCTTATCTGAAAGCCGACAGGCACTTTACCCGGAAACCCGGAGTAGGCATGGCTATTCAGGCTAAAAAAGAGTTCAAAGACATTAGTTTCAGGAAATCTATTATGGTTGGCGATTCAGTCAGTGACCTTCTTTTCGGTAAACGGCTCGGTATGAAAACAGTATATATCGGCAACATCACCGACTTAAAGCACAACACATTGCTGGCTGACTATTGCTACACTGATTTACTCTCTTTTGCAGAGTCATTTTAATATCTGGTTAAAGAACATTGTTTGCGCTTTCTTTGTTAAAGATTCTTTATTTTTAATAACCCCCTAACGATGACAAACATCCGATTCAGAGCGCTGGAGATTTCGATGCAAAGAACCAGGCGTCAGCTTCCTGCAATACCCTCACGTCCATCTGCTTACTTTGGTGAACTTACGTTCAATTCGGCCGAAATGAGTGACTTCCTTTCGCGGGAGGCATTCAAGGCAGTACAATCAGCAATTAATCAGGGCATTAAGATTGATCGTCGCATAGCTGATCAGATAGCTTCAGGAATGAAATCATGGGCTATATCTAAAGGGGCCACGCACTTTACCCATTGGTTTCACCCGCTTACCGGTGCAACAGCTGAAAAGCACGATGCATTCATTACCCTTACGGAAGACGGCCGTGCAATAGAGAATTTTAGCGGGAATGAGCTGGTGCAGCAGGAACCCGACGCATCAAGTTTCCCCCATGGAGGCATCAGAAACACCTTTGAAGCCAGGGGGTACACAGCCTGGGACCCTACATCCCCTGCCTTTATTCTTGATGGAACTCTTTGTATACCAACCATTTTTATTTCATATACCGGCGAATCGCTCGACTATAAACTACCTTTGATAAGAGCGCTCACTGCACTGGATCGCGAAGCAACACAAATTTGCAAGTACTTCGACAGTAATGTGAACAGGGTATTTGCGACCCTTGGCTGGGAGCAGGAATATTTTCTGGTTGACTCTGCTTTATACACAGCAAGACCTGACCTGGCCTTAACCGGCAGAACGCTTTTCGGTCATGCAAGTGCAAAAGACCAGCAGTTGGCAGATCATTACTTCGGTGCCATCCCCGAAAGGGTTATTGACTTTATGCGGGAATTTGAATTCGAAGCACTGCGTTTGGGCATACCCGTGCGCACACGGCACAATGAGGTTGCCCCCGGTCAGTTTGAATGCGCACCTATGTTTGAGGAAGTTAATGTGGCCATCGACCACAATATGCTGCTGATGCTGTTACTGGAGAAAATTTCAAAGCGGCATGGCTTTACGGTGCTGCTGCATGAAAAACCGTATGCTAATATCAACGGTTCTGGTAAACATAACAACTGGTCAATGATGACCAACACCGGTGAGAATCTGCTATCGCCCGGGAAAACACCCGAAGAAAACCTGCAGTTTTTGATCTTCCTTGTCAGTACAGTTAAGGCAGTGCATAACCATGCAGATGTGCTGAGAGCGTACATTGCTTCGGCAGGAAATGATCTGCGCCTTGGCGGACACGAAGCTCCACCTGCTATTATGTCGGTGTTTATCGGAGCACGTTTGTCGCAGGTTCTGGATCAGCTGGAATCAGAAAACCGGCATAATGGGAACCCTTCAACGCTCAAGGGATACAACATTCCAAAAATACCGGAGATACTTCCTGATAATACCGATAGAAACCGCACTTCTCCGTTTGCTTTTACAGGAAACAAGTTCGAGTTCAGAGCAGTCGGCTCCTCAGCAAACTGCGCAGTACCAATGATTGCCCTGAATACCATCATAGCGAATCAGCTAAAGCTCTTCCGTATTGAACTCGACCGCCTGACAGCCCAGAATATTCCTACCGAAGAAGCTATGTATCAGATTATTGTGCGATATGTTAAGGAATCGAAAAGCGTACTCTTTGAAGGCAACAGTTACAGCCAGGAGTGGATTGCAGAAGCTGCCGCACGCGGACTTTCGAATATTGCCGATACACCACGGGCAGTTAAAACATTGCTCTCAAAATCATCCATATCACTATTTGAGGAGAATAACGTGCTCACCCAACGCGAAATAGAAGCACGATACGACATTTTCCTGGAAAATTATGTTCGAAAGATACAGATAGAGTCACGTGTTATTGGTGACCTGGCTGTTAATCACATTATACCGACAGCTATCAGGTATCAGAACCAGCTTATAGAAAATGTGAAGGGATTAAAAGAAGTTATTGATAATAAAACATTCCAGTCGTTATCTAAGACTCAAACGGATACCATTAAAGAAATTTCTGAGCATATCTATCGCATAAAGAACTTGACTCAGGAAATGGTTGAAACGCGTAAAGTGGTAAATAAATATTCTTCGCTTGAGCAAATGGCGCTGGAATACCGCGACAGAGTGCTGCCTTTTTTCGATTCCATTAAACAGCATATAGACAGGCTGGAGTTACTTATAGATGATGAAATGTGGCCCTTGCCCAAATACCGTGAACTGCTGTTTACGAAATAGTGATTAGTTAAACGCTCCTTTAAGGTATTGTTTTGTCATTTCCATTTTTGGATTCTCGAATACTTCTGCTGCAGAACCCTGTTCTATGATTTCGCCAAGATACATAAATATAACATGGTCGGCGATGCGGCGAGCCTGACGCAGCACATGAGTAACCATTACGATGGTGTATTGCTGTTTCAGTTCAACGAATTTCTTCTCGATGGCTTCACTGGATATCGGATCGAGTGCGGATGTAGGCTCATCGGCGAGTATAATTTCAGGGTCTACTGCTAATCCTCTGGCTAGACAGAGACGTTGCTGCTGTCCGATGGACAAGGCCGATGCGGGGTCCTTGAGTCTGTCCTTTACTTCATCCCACAGGTTAGCCATTTTAAGGTAGTGTTCTACCCTCTTGTCGAGTATGCGTTTTTTCTTTCTTCCGCTAATGCGTAATCCAAAAGCGACATTATTATAAATATTCATCGGCAGAGGATATGGCCTTTGTGAAAGCAGCCCCATCTTTTGCCTCAAAAGCGTAATGTCTTCGTGGGTGTGCAGAATATCTTCGTTATCAATAAAGATATTGCCCGAAACCTGCATTTCGGGATATAAGTCGGTAAGGCGATTGAGACTTTTAAGCAGTGTAGTTTTACCACATCCTGACGGACCAAGAATGACAGTGATCTTACGTTCAGGGATTTCCAGATTTATGTTCTTCAAAATCTTCTGCTTACCAATGCAAAGATTGAGATTTGATATCTTAATTTTAGTCTTCTCTTCCATGAACTATTGTTTAATGCGGTTCTTTAAATACTTTTTCGAAAAAAACCTCGAAAGAATACTCACAGTTAATATGATGACAGTCAGCACTACCGCCGATGCATATGCTCTGTCCTGCACTTCGAGTATAGGCGAACTTAACTGAAAAAATATAGCCAGCGGAAGTGTAGCAGTTGGCTGGTTCAGCGCAGTTGGAATATAATCAGTGTATCCTGTAGTAAACAGCACGGATGCAGCATCTCCTATTGCCCTGCCAAAAGAAAGCAGTACTGCAGTTATTAAGCCTGAAAATACCTGCCGAAGATAAATACGGTAACTAATTTCGGAGGTTGTAGATCCTAGCGACATTGCAGTTTCAAGAAGTCCACGGGGTATAGTTTTAAGTACTTCATCCATTGCCCTCACCATGATAGGTATAATGAACAAAGTCACTGTTAAGATACCGGCAAGAAGACTTGTCTTCAATCCGAAATATATCATAACCGTAAAACCAAATGCTCCATAAACAATAGACGGCACACCCCACAACAGATCAAGAATAAACCGGATTCCATTCACCAGTTTGGTATGATTAATGAGATGAACGTTCATCATCAGGGCAACCGGTAAGCCAATGACAAGTGCAAGGAAAGTGGAAGCCAGTGCAAGGTACAGTGAACCGATAATTGCATTCAGAATACCACCTTCCTTACCGAAATAGAAGCCTCCTTTGGGCGTTTGGCTTATCATTTCCCATGAAAGAGATGGCAAGCCTTTATACAGAATACTAACAATGATCACGGTAAGTGCTATTACAATGATGTTTGTTGACAAGAACATCAGCACCCTGAAAAACATTTCCTCTAAATGCCTGAGCTTCCTCATAATTATCCTTTCTGTTCCAGTCGGGCTATGGCAAGCCGCGATCCCATGTTAAACAGCATTACTACCACGAACAACACAAGCGCTGCCAGCATCAAAGCTGAATCGTACATTGGTATGGAGAGCATTTCACCATAATTATTGGCAATCAAAGCTGGCAGTGGATAGCCGGGTTGAAATAATCCTTTCGGGATGCTGGTTACGTTACCGACTACCATGAGTACGGCGATTGTTTCGCCAAAGGCTCTTGATACCCCCAGACCGAAAGCAGAAATTACACCAGGGAATGCCTTTTTGAGCAAGACCAGTTTAATGGTCTGCCATTTGGTGGCCCCAAGGGATAAGGATGCTTCTTTCAGCTCATCAGGCAAAGTCTTGAATACTTCTATCAGGATATTCAGAATGAATGGAATGATCATAACAGCGAGCACAATGGCACCAGCAAGAATGCTGTAACCTGATGATTGCTTGCCTAGAAGAGGTGCAAGGTAATCAGAAATGAAAGGTACTATTATTAAGATGCCCCATACTCCGAAGATTACAGAAGGGATGCCAGCCAGAATATCGATTACAGGATGCATTATTTTCAGCACCCATGATCGTGCATACTGCGTAAGGTGTATAGAAGTTAACAAGCAAATCGGACCTGCGATCAGCAGAGAAATTATGGTAACCCAGACAGAACTGATTATAAAAGGAAGAAATCCAAACTTACCACTCAGTGGACGCCAGTCCTCTGAAAACAGCAGCTCAAACAGTGACTGGTTTTCGCGAAGCATTGCCGATTTAATATACAAACCAATGCCCAGAACGAAGGGTAACAAGATCACTACAATGAGACCAATGATCATCCATGTAGTATGCAAGCGACTTCGAAGGTGCCTCTTTACCTTAAAGAATTTAAGAACATCCTTACTCTGAAAGCTTTTGTAATTGCTTTTTGACTTTCTCCTCGGTAAGGTTGACATATCCTGCATTATGAACAAATTTTTGGCCATCGGTTACAATCCATTCAAGGAACGCCATTACAGCCAGGTTTTTAGGTTTGCCTTTCGAAACAAAATACAGATCTCTGGCAGGCGGAGAAGGATAGACACCTTGTGCAATAGCATCCATCATCTTATCCAGTGTACCGTAAAAATTTTCTTCCTTCGTAATTACCCCGTCGTTATTGAGATCGATTGGAATAACAGCCAGTCCGTCATATGGTTTACGGGAATTCATATCAAATGCGTAATTTACGTTATTGTAGCCCATTCCTGTTTTATCATTTTTAACTGCATCGGCAATTCCGGGGTCACCAAATACACCAATACCTTTAAGCGATTCCTGATTACTGTCAAGATACTTGCCCCACATTTCAGCAGCACCACAGGCATCAGACCTGGTATATGCATTCAGTCTTGTTTTGTCGGAGTTATTGTATAATTCGCCCCATGTTTTTACAGACTCTTCGAGATAAATTTTCTTAAACATATCCTTACTGATGCCTTTTTCGCGAATGAGATTTGCAGAAGCATTCTGAGGATTATAGGTGGCTACCACGGCATCTTTGGCGACCGCGATAAACCATGCACCTTTGGCAATCTCTTCGGGAGTTACTTCGCGTGAAAACATACCCAGGTCTACCATCTGCGAAAGCGCATCGGTCATTCCTTTTCCTGCACCGCCTGCTGATATGTCAATACGGACTTCCGGATGTAGCTTTTTGAACTCTTCTGCCCAAAGAACGGTCATCGGATACAAAGCAAAAGCTCCGGAAATTGAAATAGTTCCCTTAATTGTTCCGTCAGCATTGACAACTGACTTATCCTGTTTGTTACTACACGATAGCGTTAGTAAGATCAGTATCAGGGTAACGCCGGCCCCCCCCAGGCATTTTTTTATTCCTAAGCATTTCATGGCTGGATTGTTTAAGGTTAATATAATTTCTTGAAACGACACTCTTACCAAAATGCTAAATTACTAAAAAGCTTACAAAGCTTTCCAGGAGAAAAATATAATTCAGTAGGTGAAGATATTAAAAATTTAATCTTTCAGGATGTTTTGCGGTAATTAATAATTGCCCAGATATTCAGTACTAAAGCAAATACCCCTACAATGGCAATGTGATTAATGATATCTTTTAATCCACTGCCTTTGAGTATTACCATTCTAAAGACATCTACAATGTAGGTAACAGGGTTAACTGCTGCAACAAATTTTGCCCAGGCGGGCATGCTGTCAATACTTGTAAAGAGTCCGCTCAACATTATAAAAATGATCATAAAGAAAAACATCACGAACATTGCCTGCTGCTGTGTATTGCTGTATGTTGAAATCAGAAGTCCGAAACCGAGAACAGCAAGAAGGTAAACCCAGATAAACGTATACAAAACAAGAAGGTTTCCCTGTGATGTAATTCCGTATATGAGCCATGCAATAAATAATCCTATCGTAAATACTACTTTCCCGAGAATCCAGAAAGGTATCAGCTTACCGAGAATAAAATGGTGTTTTTTGATAGGTGTTACGTTTATCTGTTCAATGGTTCCCATTTCTTTTTCGCGAACAATATTTAATGCGGAGAGAAACGCACCAACCATAGTTACCAGTATTGCCAGAATGCCTGGCACCATAAACGCCTTATAATTCATGCGTGGGTTGTACCAGTTAGAGGAAATAATCTCTGATCTTGCGGGCGTAGTAATGCTACCGGACTCTGAAGGGTAAAAAGTGATCTGCGATTGTATATCCTGATTATAATTTCTGATAATAGAAGTAAGATAGTTAGCTCCAAGGTTCGCTTTGGTTCCGTTAATCGCATTCACTGCTATAAATAAATTCTGCCTGCTTTCACGCATCAGTGTTTTTTCAAATCCGGCAGGTATTTCCAGGATCAGGTCAGCACGGTCAGATTCAATATACTCTAAGGATTTTCGGTACGACTGGTTATAATCAACCAGCTTAAAGTAGCCCGAAGCCACAACTGCAGATACCAGTTTTTGGGATACGGTGGAGTGGTCGTTATCAACAACAACCAGATTTATATTTTTAATCTCATAATCGGCAGCAAAGGGCAGTATAATGAGTTGCATTACAGGCATTACCATTATAAGCGCAACGATGGCTTTTGTTCTGAATATCTGCTTAAACTCTTTCTCCAGAAGAAACAACAATGTTCTCATGCCAGCCTTTCTTTAAAACTTTTTACACTAAGGATAAAGAAAAATACCGTGATCGTAAGAAGTGCGAGTGTTTCCTTAAAGATGTAACTGAAACCCAGGCCTTTGATCATAATATTTTTTACAATTACATAAAACCAGCGTGCCGGAATGATATTCGAAATCCATTGCAGTACAGATGGCATGTTCTCGATGGGGAACATAAAGCCGCTGAAGAGTACCGTTGGCAACAGCATCCCCATAAGGGATAT
Organism: uncultured Lentimicrobium sp.; assembly: GCA_964643225.1. GTDB lineage: Bacteria > Bacteroidota > Bacteroidia > Bacteroidales > Lentimicrobiaceae > Lentimicrobium. The sequence continues at coordinate 231,968 of CAZXQT010000001.1, forward strand.
AAGCATTGCAACCTGCTGCGAATTGGTTTTAATGGAAATAAAGATTCCGATGGTCAGGCAGGTTATTATGAATAAAGTGCTTTCGGCAAAAAGCAGAAACAAATTGCCATTGACCGGAAGCTTAAGCACAAAAACACTGAGTAGCACTATTGTTGTAACATTTATCCACGAAAGAACCAGGTATGGAACCGCTTTTGCAGTCATTACCAGCCACGGTTTAAAAGGAGAAACCAGCAGAATTTCCATGGTACCGGTTTCTTTTTCGCGCACAATTGTAATGGCAGTCATCATAACACATACTAGCATCAGTACCAGCGCCATTACACCGGGCACAAAGTTATGTGCACTCTTAAGTTGTGGATTATAGAGCATCCTGATTTGTGTGTCGATTTGCATTGTCATGGGAGTCATATCGCGCACAATGGCTGACAAGTATGTAGTAGTTAGATTGGCTGTGTTCGGATCGGAAGCATCGGCAATGATCTGCAAAGGGGCCTGGCCCGTATGATGCAGCTCATAATTATATGCTGCCGGAATGATTAGTGCGAGTTTTATTCCACCTTTTTTGAAGTACGCATCAATTGCACGGTCATCGTTCAGAACTTCTGTTATATCAAAATAAGCGCTTTCGTTAATTCGGTTAATTAATTTGGCTGAAGCGGCATCTTTAGCCTTATCAACCACTACTATTTTTGAGTTCTTAATTTCATTGGAAAGTGCGAATCCGAAAACGAGTATCTGAATAATGGGCAATGCAATCAATATGAGCAAAGTGCGCCTGTCGCGCAATACGTGCAGGAATTCTTTTCTGATAAATGCTGTAAACTGTTTCATACCTTCTATTCTTTTCGCTCCGAACCTCTTGCCAGTTTGTAAAACACTTCATCCATATTTACTGCATTGTATTTGGTTTTGAGGGCTGCGGGAGAATCAAGGGCGGCAATTTTACCATCTACCATCATAGAGATGCAGTCACAATACTCCGCTTCATCCATATAGTGAGTTGTCACAAACACAGTGATCCCGCTGGTTACGGAATCATAAATAAGATCCCAGAACTGCCTTCGGGCTATAGGGTCTACCCCACCTGTCGGTTCATCGAGGAAAACAATCTGAGGATTATGCAGAATAGCAACTGAGAATGCCAGCTTCTGCTTCCATCCTACAGGGAGGGCTTTTACCATTTGTTTAGCCTGATTTTCCAGTCCAAGTTTTTGAATTAACTGTTCACTTTTATTTTTTAATTCACTGGATGATAGTTTATAAATGCCACCAAAAAACCGGATGTTCTCCAGTACGGTCAAATCCTCATACAGGGAGAATTTCTGACTCATATATCCAATCCGCTCTTTAATTCTTTCTGACTGTTTATAAACATCAAATCCAGCTACCGTTGCCTTGCCTCCCGAGGGAACAGACAGTCCGCACAGCATACGCATTGCCGTTGTTTTGCCTGCACCATTGGCGCCTAAAAAGCCAAATATCTCGCCTCTTTTAACGCTGAAACTTATTTCGTTTACAGCTATAAAAGCATCGAATTTCTTGGTTAACTTTTCGGCAGAAATGACTGTATCGTTCATGTTACCTGTATTTTACCATGATTTAAGCAGATAGATAAAATAATCTTCAATGGTTGGTGCAACCGGTGCCAATTCCAGATTACTGTGGTTATTCACCACTAAAAACTCCCGAAGCTGCATTATGACAGATTCCTGCGAACTGTTAAGCGCTATATGAATGTATTCCCCTGATGGGTATGCGTAAAGATCGGAAGAGAAGTTTCGTATATCGGATAATAATCCGGCCGTCTTTTCTGCTTTTGCTTTGTACAATGCAAGCGGATACTGTGCGGTTAACTTCTGCGGAGTATCAATAGCCATCAGGCGGCCATTCTGCATGAGAGCAATCCTGTCGCACCGTAAAGCCTCATCCATATAAGGGGTAGAAACAAGTATTGATATCCCTTCCTGTTTCAAATTAGCAAGCATTTCCCAGAATTCTTTTCTCGACACCGGATCTACTCCTGTTGTAGGTTCATCAAGAAATAACACAGTCGGCTTGTGTATCAGCGCACAGCAAAGGGCAAGCTTCTGCTTCATGCCTCCTGACAGTTTTCCGGCCCGGCGGTCTTTAAAGGGTTCTAATTGTACATAAATACTTTTAATAAGGTGGTAGTTTTCCTGGATGCTCGTATTGAAAACTGTCGCAAAAAAGTTAAGATTCTCTTCCACCGTCATATCCTGATACAGTGAAAACTTCCCGGGCATATATCCAATGGTTTTCCTAATAGCCTTATAATCCTTCACAATGTCAAGTCCATCAACTAATGCATTGCCGCTGTCAGGCAACAACAGCGTGGTAAGCATTCTGAATAACGAAGTTTTCCCAGCCCCATCAGGACCAATGAGTCCGAAAACCTCGCCCCTGTTCACCTTAAAATTCGCATTGTCAACAGCTGGAATGCTATTTTTCCCATAAGACTTAGAAAGGTCATTTACCTCTATTGCTTTCATTTGCTGAACTTTACTTCGCCATACATTCCAATCTTTAACGATCCATCGTTAGGCACGATAATTTTTATAGCATATACCAGATTGGCTCGTTCTTCTTTTGTTTGAATTGTTTTCGGTGTAAACTCTGCCTTTTGACTAATCCAGTTTATAGTTCCCGGATATTCCTTAAATCCTCCTCTCCCATCATCAGTCAACACCTTGACCTCCTGTCCTATCCTGATGTCGGGCAACTGATCTCCTGTAATATAAACCCGCAGAATAATGTTGGTCAGATCGGCAATTTTATACAAAGGTTTACCGGTTATAGCCATTTCGTTTTCACGGATGTATTGTGTAAGCACGGTTCCATCAACTGGATTGATGAGTGTGCATTTAGCAATCTGATCCTTGATCTGCTCCGTTTGATATTCCAAAGGCGTAGATTCCGCCGAAAGCCCGCGTGAAGTGATGTCGAGCGAAGATTTTAAAGCATTGGCCTGAGATTCAAGAATAGAGAGCTGAGATACAGCATCATCGAGTTGTTTGACTGTTGCAGCCCCGTCTTTTGCCATGTTTTCTATGCGCTGCTTTTCACGCTTTGCCTGAATTATTTGCTGATCCAGAGCAGCCAGCTGCGCCTTTCTGTCAGGGTTTCTGCTTAAAACTGCAGCGATTTGACTTTGTAACTGTTTCCTTTTCAAAACAAGCTGTGTACTATCAACATAACCAATAGTATCACCCTTTTTTAAGATCTGCCCTTCTTCCAGTTGCAACGACTTTATAACTCCGTTTACCTCGGCCGAAATAATAGTTTCTTCTGCTTCAAATGCTCCCGAAGCATCTACTGTTATTTCTTCATTATTACACGAGATCATAAATATGCAAAGTAGGCAACCCAAAATAGTATATTTCATTTTTAGCCTGATTTATGTTATTGATTTCCTGATACCTGATTATATGAATAGAGTGCCATCAGCAACTGAATGGAATGAATATATTCGGTTTGCCGTGCATTATTTGCAGCATTAACATCCCGAACATAATCAGCCGCTGTAATGACACCATTTTCCAGCTGAGACAGTGCCGACTGTTTTACCAGCTCTCTGAGTGCAGTGATTTCCTTATCGGATGATAGCAAAGTACGCCATTTGTCTACTTCAATTCTATATTGTGTTAACTGAAGATTAGTGTTAAAAAGGAAGGTCTCCTTCTGAATATCCATAGTCTGCCTGTTCAGCCTGTTGATTGACCGCTCTCTCTTCAAAGTATAAAAGCCTGATACCGGAAGCGTCATTCGTAACCCTGTTATATAGTAGGTATCGGCATCAGGGTTTAGCATGTTTAATCCCGGTTTACCGTAACCTCCCTGCAGGAAAGCCTGTAAACGTGGCAAGTTGCGTGAAGTCAGGGCTTTATCCTGAACCAGTAAGCTATTGATCCGTGCATCGAACAACCCGAGCTCAGGTCTCTTAATGCTGTCAGTGGGGGTTATAGTTGCAGGCATTTCAAACAACGCGTCGTCGGGTATTTCCATCCCGGTAAATGCGCTCAGTATTTTAATCTGCGCCTTTCTGTTTGCCTCCAGTTCGGTAATTCGCTGATCTGCTTTAAGCATTTCTACTTTAAGTGCATCAACCGAACTTTTGAGTACCGCCCCATTTCGGTAGGCCGCTTCCATTTTTGAAAGCCCGGCTTTTATATCCTCGCTGAATAACGATGTTTGCCTGATCAGACCATCTGAAAGCAGAACGCCAAAATATAACTGATTCACTCTCTCCGTTATCTTATAGAGCTCCACTTCAACGGTCTCTGATTCAACCCGGCTAATCGATTCTGCAAGATGCTTCTGGTTCCTGATAGCACCACCATCGTAAAGAACCTGATTAACATCAGCATACACCTTGTACTGATTCTGGTCAATAACAGGAATGCTCAGATTCGGGATGTTGACAGGAATGCTTGTAACATCGCTCTGATAGGTGTATTGCCCGTTAATATTCACAGAAGGCAACCATGCAGTACCGGCATTTTTTACTGCTGCAGCGCCACTTTCATTAACCAGGGAGGATGATCGTGTTAATGGATAGTTCTTTAAAGCCAGAGATTGTAATTCTTTTAAAGTCAACCTGACCTGCTGTGCACCAGCGGAATGAAATATCAGAATTAACAGCACCGGAATGATTCGTCTGATAATCTTTACAAGTTTATACATTACGTGCTTTTTTAATCATTTGTTTAATTTATTTACGGTAAATAAGTCTCAGTGTAAAATTAAATACCTCAATTTATGTTGAATTTGTGATTATTTTACTGTGATTATTTTGCGTTAATTATTGCATTAACCCATACCGGAATAAGTGTCTTTCTGTTGCGAAGTATTTCAATGTAGTCTTTACTGTCCAGCCCGCTCATACCCACAAATATTGGTCGTGCAATAAATGGGAAAACCAGCATGCCGAAAACGGATAATATTATCTGAAGAGGATCAACCTCCGGATTTCGTTGCTTTATTTGTGTGTAAAAGCTTGATTCTTTAAGCAAAGGCGAGATCTGAATCTTAATACCAAATCCTTCAGGATTATGTTTTAGCTCATGAAAAACCAGTAACGGTAGGTCAGGATTTTCCAGCAACATATCAATATAACTGTCGGCAAGTATTTCAATCTTGGTTTCAAGGGAAAGGCCAGGATTTACCAGAATAGGAACGATAGTTCCAAAAAGCTGATAAACTTTTTCAGACATTACTTCCTGAAAAAGCTGCTCTTTACTGCGGAAGTAATAATTAACGAGCGCCAGGTTTATTTGCGCTTCTTCAGCAATATCCCTGGTGCGCGTAGCAGCATATCCTTTTTGGGAAAAAACTTTACGTGCTGCTTCCTTAATCTTCTCTTCTGTTGATGTATCTAACTGCTTTTTCGACTTTCGTGACATAATATTACCCATTTGAACTCTACAAAGATAATAAATATTTGTCGGTTATCGTACCATATTTAAACATTTGTTTAAATTATTTCCACTTCGTTTGATTAATTTTAATGCAAACTGATCGGGCACGATTCAGGAAGATATATTCAGGCATAACCAGGGAATAATTCAAAACCAGTAACGATTTGACTGATCATTATCAAAATTTACTTTCAATTGTTGAGATATGGCAATTGGGTATTGCCTGAAATTTTTAATATATTTGCTCATTATACTTAATAAGACAACTTAAAGCTATATGAAAGTTACTATCGTTGGCACCGGTTATGTTGGACTGGTTACAGGAACTTGTTTTGCTGAAGTAGGCATCAACGTGGTTTGCGTTGACATCGACCAAAAGAAAATTGATAACCTTAAGAAGGGCATTTCGCCTATATATGAACCCGGGCTTGACACCATGATTACCCGGAATGTTGAAAAAGGCAGATTGTTGTTTACTACCGATCTTGCATCGTGTGTAAACGATACCGATGTCATTTTCATAGCGGTTGGCACTCCTCCCGATGAAGACGGAAGCGCTGATCTTAAACACGTTATAGCCGTAGCCAAAACGGTCGGTCAGCATATGGACAGGCATATTCTTATCGTTACCAAGAGTACTGTACCTGTTGGCACTGCCAGTAAAGTGCGACAGGCCATTCAGCAGGAACTTGATCTTCGCGGTCTGGACATTGAATTTGATGTGGCCTCAAACCCCGAATTCCTTAAAGAGGGCGACGCCATTAACGACTTTATGAAACCCGATCGTATAGTTGTGGGTATCGAATCGCCAAAGGCCGAAGAAATCATGAGCAGACTATATAAACCGTTTACGCTCAATGGTCATCCGGTTATCTTTATGGATGTCCCTTCTGCCGAAATGACCAAATACGCCGCCAACTCTATGCTGGCAACCAAAATAAGCTTCATGAACGACATCGCAAACCTGTGCGAAATTGTGGGTGCTGATGTCAACATGGTGCGTAAAGGAATAGGCAGCGATTCCCGCATCGGCAACAAGTTCATTTATCCAGGCATCGGTTACGGTGGCTCCTGTTTCCCAAAAGATGTCAAAGCACTGATAAAAACGGCCGATAATCTCGGCTACGAAATGCGTGTGCTGAAAGCGGTAGAAGATGTGAACGATAAGCAGAAAACCCTGCTTTTCAACAAACTAATGCAGCATTTTAACGGGGAATTGAACGGACTTACTGTTGCCATTTGGGGACTATCGTTCAAGCCACAAACAGACGATATGCGTGAAGCTCCTTCGCTCGTAATTATAGAAAAACTGCTTGAACAGGGTTGCAAAATAAAAGCGTACGATCCTGTAGCCATGCACGAGGCTCAGAGGCGTATTGGAGATGTTATAGAATATTGCAAAGATCCTTACGAAGCCGCTATGGATGCCGATGCCCTGCTGCTGGTAACAGAATGGACCGAATTCAGATTCCCTAACTGGGCAATCATCAAAAAACTGATGAAAAATCATGTGTTGTTTGATGGCCGTAACATCTACGACAGAACAGAACTTAACAACCTCGGTTTCACACATTATAACATAGGGGTAAAAACAGTAAACACGGTTAACGTATGAAAAAGAAGATCCTTGTAACAGGCGGTGCCGGATTTCTTGGTTCGCACCTGTGTGAACGGCTTCTTAACGATGGCAATGAAGTTGTTTGTCTCGACAACTACTTCACCGGCCAGAAAAGTAATATAGTACACCTGCTTAACAACCCGTATTTTGAGCTTATAAGGCATGATGTTACCATGCCTTTTTTTATTGAGGTAGACGAAATATACAACCTGGCATGTCCGGCATCACCCATCCACTACCAGTACAATCCCATCAAAACGGTTAAAACTTCGGTCATGGGTGCCATAAATATGCTTGGTCTGGCCAAGCGCATCAGGGCAAAAATACTGCAGGCCAGCACCAGTGAAGTATACGGCGACCCGCAGATTCACCCGCAGGTTGAATCGTACTGGGGCCACGTTAACCCTATAGGTGAACGGGCCTGTTACGATGAAGGCAAAAGGGCTGCCGAAACACTCTTTGTTAATTATCATAAGCAAAATAACGTGCGCATTAAAATAATGCGCATTTTCAATACCTATGGGCCCCGAATGCATCCCAACGACGGGCGCGTGGTATCAAATTTCATTGTTCAGGCCCTTAAAGGGGAAGATATTACGATCTACGGCGACGGCAGCCAGTCAAGAAGTTTCTGTTATTACTCCGACCTCATTGACGGTATGGTACGGTTAATGAACACCGGTGAAGACTTCACAGGTCCGGTTAACGTTGGTAATCCCGACGAATTTACCATTCTTGAGCTGGCTGAGCAGGTTATTGCTCTCACAAACTCCCGATCAAGGATTGTGCACAAACCTTTGCCTTCAGACGACCCTTCTCAACGGCAACCCAATATTGACCTTGCACGCAGGGTGCTAAACTGGGAACCTAAAGTTAAGCTTGAAGAAGGACTTATACATACTATTCAGTATTTCAGGAACATTGTATAAAACCCTATATCATGCACAAAGTCCTAATAACCGGCGGAATGGGACAACTTGGGAATCAGTTGAAACAGCTAATTCCCCTGTATCCCGATGATCAATTTTATTTTACTGATCTGCCGGAAGTGAACATTACTTCAGAGCCGGATATTCAAAGAGCTTTCGCTGAATATGAGCCGGACTGGCTGATCAACTGCGCTGCCTATACAGCTGTTGATAAGGCAGAATCAGATACAGAAACGGCTGACCTGATTAACGCGCAGGCTCCTGGACTGCTTGCCCGCATTGCCGCAGAACATAACGTACGAATGATTCACATCAGCACGGACTATGTGTTCGACGGTCGTCATTATAAGCCCTACAAAGAAGACCACCCCAAGAATCCCCTGAGCGCCTATGGCAGAAGTAAATCGCTTGGCGAAGATCTGGTAATGGAAAACAATACCGAAGCGATCATTATACGTACCTCATGGCTCTACTCCGGTTTTGGCAGTAACTTTATGAAAACGGTTATACGTCTGGCGCGCCATCAGGGAAATATGCGTATTGTCAGTGATCAGACAGGCACCCCAACATGGGCGGGTGATCTTGCGTTCGCGCTGATTAAAATTGTACAAAAAAATCTTCCTGCCGGAATTTATCATTTCTCAAATGAAGGCATTTGCAGCTGGTATGACTTTGCGAAAGCAATAATTGATATCATGAACATCGATTGTGCTGTTTACCCCATTTCAACCAATGAATTCCCGCTGCCCGCACCCCGGCCCTATTATAGTGTGCTTGATAAATCACGCTACAAGGCAGCCACCGGAGTATCAATTCCGCACTGGCGCAACAGTTTGAAGGAATGCCTCAAGCAATACGAGAGCATGCCGCTTTCAGGAAACTGAAAATATACAATGAACTACAACCCCGCTATGATGTTATTAATGCAGTTAACCATTAAACATTTAATATAATTAATTATGAGTACAAAGACGGTAGATCAGGCAATACTTGACAAAGCAAAAACATGGCTTGAGAAAAGTTACGACGAAGAAACAAGGCTGGCTGTTCAGCACATGATACAATTTGAAGAAAATGAACTGGTTGAGTCGTTTTATCGCGACCTGGAATTTGGCACTGGTGGACTACGTGGTATTATGGGAGTCGGCACCAACAGGATGAACAGGTATACCGTGGGAGCCGCTACTCAGGGACTGGCCAACTATCTTAAAAAAAGTTTTACTGATTTGGCCGAAATCAAAGTTGCGATTGCACACGATTCGAGAAACAATTCCCAGTATTTTGCAAGGGTAGCAGCTGATATTCTTGGTTCAAACGGCATAAAAGTGTACCTGTTCGAAAACCTGAGGCCAACTCCCGAACTTTCCTTTGCAGTTCGCCATCTCGGATGCCAGTCTGGTATCGTAATTACCGCATCGCATAACCCGAAAGAATATAATGGGTATAAAGTATACTGGAATGATGGAGGTCAGTTGGTTCCGCCCCACGACAATAATGTAATCGCCGAAGTGCAGAAGATTTCAGGTGCAGCCGATATTAAGTTTACCGGTGGTGAATCAAATTTGATCATCATTGGCAAGGAGGTTGATGAAGCCTACCTCAGGGCACTTAAATCACTCTCCCTCAACCCCGATGTCATTAACCGGCAACATGCCATGAAGATTGTATATACCGGTATACATGGCACAGGTGCCGTAATGGTGCCCCCTGCTCTCAAAGAATTTGGCTTTACCAACGTTTCTTTTGTAGAAGAGCAAATGATACCCGATGGTAATTTCCCAACGGTTGTTTCGCCCAACCCCGAAGAGAAAGCAGCGATGGCTATGGCACTCGAACTTGCTAAAAAAGTTAATGCAGATCTGATCCTGGCAACCGATCCTGATGCTGACCGTGTTGGTGTGGGTGTTAAAAACGATAAGGGAGAATATATTTTGCTCAATGGCAATCAGTCGGCCTCCCTGCTTATCTATTATCTGGTTAACCAGTGGGAGCAAAAAGGCAAACTCACGGGTAATGAATTTATTGCCAAGACCATTGTAACATCAGAGCTCCTAAAAGACATTGCCCGCAGTAAGAATATTGAATCGTTTGATGTGCTCACAGGTTTCAAGTATATTGCTGAAATTATTCGTGAGAATGAAGGAGTTAAAAAGTTCATCGGCGGAGGCGAAGAAAGCTATGGCTACCTGGTAGGCGACTTTGTGCGCGATAAAGATGCTGTAAGCGCCTGCTGCATGCTTGCCGAAACAGCTGCTTGGGCAAAAGATCAGGGCATGAGCATGTACGAGTTGCTCATTGATATTTATGTAAAATTCGGTTTCTATCTCGAAGATCTGGTTTCTGTGACAAGGAAAGGGAAATCGGGTGCAGAAGAGATTCAGCAGATGATGGCCGATTACCGCGCCAATCCACCTAAAGAAATAAACGGGCTCAGCGTTCTGGCTGTAAAGGATTACAAGAAACAGCTGGAGGTGAATATGCATACCGGTAAGGAGTATGCCATAGACTTACCTAAGAGTGATGTAATTCAGTTTTTCCTTGAAGGAGGAAGCAAAATAACTGTGAGGCCTTCGGGCACCGAACCTAAAATAAAGTTCTATTTCGGGGTTAAAGGAGTACTGGCCGATAAGTCGCAATTTGACGAAGTAAACAAAGCCATGCGCGCCAGCCTCGAAGGAATGATCGATGCAATGGGACTAAGATAATCAACCAATAACTCATGAAACTTTCTGCATTACTACTGTTTGTTCTGCTGTTGTGTAATTGCCCGGATGCTCTTGCACAAACTGCAGAACCCAAAGACTACACTGCCTTTGTTAATCCTTTTATCGGTACCGGATCAATTGATAGCTTAAGCTTATCGGGCAGTAATTTTCCGGGTGCCACCTTCCCTTTCGGACTTGTGCAACTGAGTCCCGACACAGACGACAATCCGGAAGATCCCTGCAGTGGTTACGACTATGCTGACGACACAATAGTGGGATTCAGTCATACACACCTTAGCGGAACAGGGGTAGCCGATCTGTTCGACTTTCTGTTTATGCCGTTCAAAGGCGAATTAACCTGGGATGCCCTGCCTTCAGCGAAAGCAAAGAAGGGGTATACATCGCGGTTCAGCCATAGCAACGAAAAAGCATCGCCGGGGTATTACAGTGTACTACTCGACGACGCAGCAATGCTTGCCGAGTTAACCGCTACAGAACATGCAGGCGTGCACAGGTACACTTCGGTAAACGGAGAACCGTTTAATCTGATGATTGACCTTGATCACTCACTCGACAAGTCGCGTCCTTACTGGGTATGCCGGATAATTGATGCGCAAATACGCGTTGTTGATGATCATACAATTGAAGGATACCGCACAATTACCGGATGGGCCAATCAGCGTCGGGTATACTTCAGGGCAGAGTTCTCAAAACCTTTCTCACAACAGTGGATGAAAGCAGGTGGCAGAGTGTATGAAAACCAACCTGTTGCCAATCATACAAACCTTAAAATGATTGCCTCTTTCGCAAACAATACAAAAGAACCACTCATAATCAGGGTCGGAATATCGTCTGTTAGTTATGAAGGAGCCCGCCAGAACCTGAAAAGTGAAGTTAAGGACTTTGATTTCGACAAAGTATACCGCGAAACAAAAGCGGCCTGGAATAAAGAACTGGCAGTTATTGATATGGAAGGCGACCGTGTAATGAAAACCATCTTCTACACCGCTTTATATCATACGCTTATTCAGCCAAATAATATTGCCGATGCGAATGGCGATTATCTGAACAGCACATCAGAACTGAGAAATTCACCCGATAAGAAGCACTACTCAACATTCTCGCTGTGGGATACCTATCGCGCTGCGCACCCGCTGTATACTATTATTCAGCCGAAGCGGGCTGAAGGATTTATAAACTCTATGCTGCGCCAGTATGATGATTACGGATACCTGCCCATCTGGCAGCTCTGGGGAAAAGAGACGTATTGCATGATAGGCAATCACGCCATACCTGTTATTGTTGATGCCTTTAATAAGGATTTAGCGGGTATCGACTACAAAAAGGCATGGCAGGCAGTAAACGCTTCCTCACGTATACCCCATCAGCACGCTGCTTTTAATATCCTCGACAAGTACCGGTATTTTCCTGAAAACAAACAATCACAATCTGTCAGCATTGCACTCGAAGTAGCTTTTAACGACTGGTGTGCTGCGCAAATGGCTGATAAAATGGAGCTTACAGCCGACAAGGAGTTCTTTAGCAACAGAGCAAACTACTACAAGAACCATTTCGATAGTTCTATTGGCTTTTTCAGGGCAAAAGACGATAAAGGCAACTGGATAAAACCCTTCTCACCGTTAAAGTATGGTGGCAATGGAGGATATCCTTTCACCGAGGGAAACGGCTGGCAGTACTTATGGTATGTGCCCCAGGATGTTAACGGACTTATCGGTCTTTTTGGTGGAAACCAACAGTTTATAGCTAAGCTTGATCAGTTTTTCACCCTTTATGCGAAACCTGACGACGTTAACGGTAATGCTTCCGGGTTTATTGGTCAGTACGCCCACGGGAACGAGCCAAGCCACCATATAGCCTATCTGTATAACTATGCAGGTGAACCCTGGAAAACACAGTATTATACCGCAAAAGTCATGAAAGAGCAGTTTACTGATTCCCCTTCGGGATATTCGGGCAACGAAGATTGCGGTCAAATGTCGGCCTGGTACATCTTCAGCTCTTTGGGCTTTTACCCGGTTAACCCGGCAAATGGCATATATGTTATTGGTTCACCGCAGGTACCACAGGCTACTATTCATCTGGAAAACGGGAAAGATTTTACGGTAGTTACCCACAATACCGGTGCTGAAAATATTTACATTCAGGAAATCGCTTTAAACGGCAAGCCGTATACCAGGACGTATATCAGCCACGAAGATATAATGAAAGGTGGTAAAATAGAGTATTTTATGGGCAGAAAACCCAATAAACGAATGGCCCGGTTTGAGAAACCCTTTTAGGGATTCGGTGTTGCACAAAAAGGGCAGAGAAACACGGTGATTTCTCTGCCCTTTTTTGAATTGATTAATCTATTCTACCGGGAATGTTATACTGCTTAACTTCCCAGAGTAGCAACCATAACGGCTTTAATGGTATGCAACCTGTTTTCAGCCTCATCAAATACAACCGACATAGGCGATTCGAAAACATCCTCTGTTACTTCCATTGACTCAAGGCCATATTTCTGGAAAATATCTTCACCAACGGCGGTTTCTCTGTTGTGGAATGCCGGCAAACAGTGCAGGAATTTAACATTCGGGTTGCCGGTTTTCTTTACAACGTCCATATTAACCTGGTAAGGACTCAGCAGTTTAATTCTTTCCTGCCAAACCTCAGCTGGTTCACCCATTGATACCCATACATCGGTATAAAGGAAGTCAACGCCTTTAACACCTTCTTCAACGCTTTCGGTAAGTGTGATCTTTGCACCGGTTTGTTTTGCAATTTCGCGGCACTTCTCAACGAGTTCTTCATTTGGCCAGCATGCTTTAGGCGCAACTGCCCTGAAATCCATACCCATCTTGGCAGCACCAACCATTAACGAATTACCCATATTGTTGCGTGCATCGCCCAAATAAGCGTAGGCAATCTGGTGAAGTGGCTTATCGCTGTGTTCCATCATAGTTAAGAAGTCAGCCAGTATTTGTGTTGGATGGAATTCGTTGGTTAAACCGTTCCATACGGGCACACCTGCATACTTACCAAGTTCTTCAACTATATGCTGACCATAACCGCGATATTCAATACCATCGTACATACGGCCGAGTACTCTGGCTGTATCTTTCATAGATTCTTTTTTACCCATCTGTGAGCCTGAAGGTCCGAGATAGGTAACATGTGCACCCTGATCAAGAGCTGCAACTTCGAATGCACAACGGGTACGTGTGGAGTCTTTTTCGAAAAGCAAAACAATGTTTTTACCTTGTAAACGCTTCTGTTCAGTACCGGCATACTTTGCCCTCTTGAGGTCGGCCGATAGTTGTAATAAATACTTAATTTCCTGTGGGGTGAAATCAAGAAGCTTCAGGAAGTTACGGTTTCTGAGATTGAATGACATGTTTTGAAATATTTAATGTTTACACTAATTAACGACTAATTTAAGAACTATAGCAATGCAACGCCTGGTCAGTTATGATGCAAAACTCGTTTCTCTAAAATGCTTTTTGCAATTTGTCGGACTGCAAATTCCTTATTATCAGATAATAGAAATTATTGTCCCGCCAGTTTCCGTGCCCAGTGAATCGGCATTCGTAATAACGGCTTCTTTACCGGTTCCCTCAACAAAGCTGATTGCTGCCCTAACTTTAGGAGCCATACTGCCTTCGGCAAACTGCTTCTGGTCAAGATATTTTTTGGCTTCTGAAATGGTCATGCGGTCTATTGCCTTCTCCTGTGGAGTGTTGTAATTGATACAGACCTTCGGAACATCGGTAAGAACAAAGAATTTATCGGCCCTAATCTGAACAGCAAGCAAGGAACTGGCAAGATCTTTATCGATCACTGCATCTATACCCTGTAATTTGTTGGGCTCAATATAAAACTGTGGTATTCCGCCTCCACCTACTGCTATAACAATCTGACCTGCGCGTGCAAGTGTTTCAATTGATTTCTGATTGTGAATAACCAGAGGCTTCGGGCTTGCAACTACTTTTCTGTATCCGCGGCCTCTTGGGTCTTCAGCAAAGACTGACCCATTTTCGGCGGTAATTTTTTCAGACTCTTCTTTGCTATAATACGGTCCAACGGGCTTGGTTGGATGGTCGAAAGCAGGGTCGTTCTTATCAACAAGCACCTGGGTAATGATGGAGATGATATCCCTGTCAAGGTCATTTGCCATCATTACATTGCGTAACTGCTGCTCAATAACATAACCTATAAAGCCCTGAGAATATGCCACTGCAATATCAAGGGGCATATCGGGCAAACCATATACTTTATTACCGGCAGTGTTAGCCAGCAGGATATTGCCAACCTGCGGTCCATTGCCGTGTGTAACAACAAGATTGTAATTCTCTCTGATAAGCGTTAACAAACGCTCAGCAGTGAGGTAGGCGTTCATTTCCTGGTCATCAATAGTGCCCTTTTGATCACTCCTCAGCAAGGCATTTCCTCCTAAGGCTACAACAGCTAGTTTACTCATACAGATTTTTATAGTTTAAAAATGAACGTGCAAAATTATGAGAATTTATGGACAAAGCAAGAACATGTAAATCTTGCTATATTTGCCGATAATTATGAATAATAACCGTAAATCAGTCGTTTACGCCTTTGCCGCCATACTGCTCTGGAGCACGGTGGGAACAGCCTTTAAACTTACCCTCGAACACCTCAACTATGCACAAATGCTGCTCTATTCATCGTTTGTGTCTGTCCTGTTTCTTGGCGTACTGATTCTGGTGAAAAAACAGACTGCACTGCTTGCCCGTACTACCTTTAAAGAGGCTGCGCATTCTGCGCTGCTGGGCTTTCTGAACCCCTTTGCGTATTATCTGATTCTGTTTAAAGCCTACGACTTGCTTAAGGCTCAGGAGGCTGTTGTACTTAATTATATATGGCCCATGATGCTGGTATTGCTGTCTGTGCCTATATTAAAGCAAAAAATCTCTCCTGCCAGTGTGCTGGCATTGCTTCTTAGTTTCACTGGTGCAATTGTTATTGCCGCACGAGGCAATTTGCTGGCATTTGATTTTAAAGAACCTGTGGGCGTGGCCATGGCATTAAGCAGCGCTTTGTTCTGGGCACTTTTCTGGCTGTTAAATGTTCGCGATAACCGCGATGCCACCATTAAGTTGTTTATTAATTTTGTTTTTGGATTTGCCTACACGCTCATATACTGCATTGCAACCGGCAACATAAGTCTGCCTCCGATAATCGGATTAACAGGCGCAGCGTATATTGGACTGTTTGAGATGGGAGTAACGTTTGTACTCTGGCTTAATGCCCTTAAATATACCGACAGCACTGCTAAAGTGAGTAACCTGGTATACCTTTCTCCTTTCCTGTCGCTCGTCTTTATCTCCATTTTTGTAGGAGAAAAAATAATGATCTCTACCCTTGCGGGATTGGTACTGATCATCAGCGGAATTATACTTCAGCAGTTTATCCCATCCCGAAAAGGCGTCCAATAACCTAACCTTACAAATATTTGCTTATCATTTCGAGCAATTCATTAGGCCTTACTGGTTTTGAAAGGTAATCGTCGCACCCTTCCAACAGACTTTTTTCTTTCTCACCAACCATGGCATAGGCTGTTTGTGCAACTACCGGCACCTTTGGTCTTATCTTCTTTATTTGCCGGGTGAGTTCATAGCCGTCTTCGCCACTAAGCTGTATATCCATCAAAATCAGATCAATCGGCGAATCTGACTCCACGATTAATATAGTATCGGCCGAATTTTTAGCCCAATACAGACTAGCACCTGTATTGCGCAATACTGCGGCAATATAATAGTAATTAGATGAAGTATCTTCAACAATCAGCACAGTCTTTCCTTTCCAGACGTTCTTGCTGTCGGAGATAGTAGAAAACAATTTATCTGCCATGGGGTTAGTGGATAAATAAAAGTTCCTGAGCAAGTAAGATTTGATGCAAAGTTATTCAAATATTTACTATTTATGAACAATAAAAATCGCTCTTAGATTGTGCTGAAGCAAGATTTATAGCAATTCCTGATGTTTTAAGATATGAATTACCTTTGCAGCATGGAAAAAAAGAGAATTGCATTTCACACTTTTGGTTGTAAACTTAACTATGCCGAGACTTCTGCAATAGCCAGGAAGTTCACTGCCGATGCTTATAACACCGTTGATTTTAAAGAAAAAGCAGACATATACGTTATTCATTCCTGTACAGTTACCGCCGCTGCCGAAAAAAAGTGTAAGGCTGCCATACGTCAGGCAGTGCGTCGAAATCCCGATGCTTCTGTTGCTGTTATTGGTTGTTATTCGCAGGTGAAACCAGATGAACTCCTGCGCATGCCGGGTGTAAAAATTGTGTTGGGTAACAACGAAAAGTATAAACTGTACGATGTTATTGAAAACAGTGCAGCTAACGCAGACGACCCGGCCGATTACCACGGCCATATAATGGACCATGACAATAGTACCTCGTATGCCAGCGACAGCGACATTAAGACTTCACGCATTTTTCAGCCGGGGTATTCTGTTAGCGATCGTACCCGCTCGTTCTTTAAGGTTCAGGACGGATGCGATTATTTCTGCACATACTGCGCCATTCCATTTGCCCGGGGTCGTTCACGCAGCGCCAGTATACAAGACACCCTTACAGTTGCACAGGAAATTGCATCGACAGATGTAAAGGAGATTGTGCTTACCGGTGTTAATATCGGTGATTTTGGCAGGCAGTATGATCAATCGTTCTATGAATTGCTGCTTGAACTTAAACAGCTCGATGGAATTGACCGGATAAGGATCTCTTCTATTGAACCTGAGTTGCTCGAAGACCGGATTATTGAGCTTGTTAATTCATCCGAAAAGCTCAT
Source organism: uncultured Lentimicrobium sp. (assembly GCA_964643225.1). GTDB lineage: Bacteria > Bacteroidota > Bacteroidia > Bacteroidales > Lentimicrobiaceae > Lentimicrobium. Next base: position 249,500 of record CAZXQT010000001.1, read on the forward strand.
GCCCCATTTTCATATCCCTCTGCAGTCGGGTAACGACAGAATATTAACCCTCATGAAACGCAAGTACAAACGTGAAGTATTTGAATCGAGGGTACTGAAAATCAAGAGACTTATGCCCGATGCCTGTATTGCCGCCGATGTAATTACAGGTTTCCCCGGTGAAACGAAGGAAGAATTTGACGATACTTTTAACTTTATAAATAGCCTGGGTATTTCATACCTGCATGTTTTTCCCTATTCATCAAGGCCAAATACTAAAGCAAAAGAGATGGAAGGCCACATTGCCGATACAGAAAAAGCGTATCGCAGCATGCTCTTGCACAACCTTTCAGAAATAAAAAAACTGGCCTTTTACCGGCAGAATAAAGGCACCACGCACGATGTGCTATGGGAGTCGGATGTGCAGAATAACTTCATGTTCGGTTTTACCGATAACTATGTTCGATGCAAAACCCCATTTAATCCTGACCTGGTTAACCGGATTGACCGGGTAAAATTGCTGGACATAGATGACGATGATGTGTTTCTGGTGGAGAGAACTAATTAGTTAAATTTATAATAATGAACGTATTGCAATAAATCAAAAGATTTTACTCTATGAAAAACACTGTTGCTTTTTTGGTTTTGATGCTTTGTGCCTTTTCAGTTTATGCACAAAAAGAAACCGTTGTTTACGATTCTACTCTTGCCAGAACGCTTGGGGCTGACGAAAGGGGAATGAAATCGTATATGCTGGTTATACTCAAAACCGGTGCTTATACGGCAAAAAATAAAGCAGAGAGTGATAGTCTTTTTGCGGGTCATTTTTCGAATATGGAAGTTATGTCTGATGCAGGGAAACTTGTTATGGCCGGCCCTTTCGGGAAAAACGACAAGCAATTCAGAGGGCTGTTCCTATTAAATACAACTTCGGCTGACGAGGCCCGGGTATGGCTTCAGGAAGATCCAACCATTAAAAGCGGAATATTTGATGTTGAACTTATTCCCTGGTATGGTTCAGCCGCCATTTCTACACATATTGATGTGCATAAACGCATCGATAAAAGCACATTGAATAAAGATTGAACCTCGTAAAAACCAGGCACTTAGAAAGAAGAATACTTAACGACATGACTGGATATTCTATGGACTACAAAGCAATTACCCTTAAAGTTGCTGAAGTGAGCAAAACGGCGGGTAAATATATTCATGAGCAGGCAGGCCTTCTGCAAACCAGGCAAATAGAATTGAAAGGTGAGCATAATTATGTTACCTATGTAGATAAAACTGCCGAAAAATTGATCGTTGACAGCTTAAAGGAGCTGCTCCCTGAAGCAGGATTTATAACGGAAGAAGAAACAGATACCACAAAAGGGTCGATTTACAACTGGATCATCGATCCGCTCGACGGAACAACCAATTTTATTCATCATGTACCACTCTTTTGCGTGAGCATTGCTTTGAAGGAAAACGATGAAATTGTTGCCGGGGTTATATACGAGGTAAACCAGGGCGAATGCTTTTATGCCTGGAAAGATGGTGGTGCATGGCTAAACGGCAACCGTATAAACATTTCTGATAACTATGATTGGGATTCGGCACTACTGGCTACCGGTTTTCCATATTACGATTATGGCCGTATGGATGCGTATCTGCAGGTTTTCAGAGAAATGCTCATAGAAACTGCCGGGTTGCGCAGATTAGGTTCGGCCGCGGCAGATATGGCCTATGTAGCAGCCGGCAGGTTTGAGGGCTTCTATGAATATGGACTGCACCCGTGGGATGTTGCTGCAGGGATTGTTATTGTAGAACAGGCCGGTGGACTTGTGCAGGACTTTAGCTGTGGAAATAACGCTCTCTTCGGCAAGGAACTTGTTTGTGGAAATGCTGTTGCCGTGCAAAATATGCAGCGTATTATCAAAAAGCACTTCTAATTGCTCCTTTTTAAGCAGTATTAGTGTTATATTCGCAAAAATGTTTACATGCCCATGCGATCGTTAATACTGTTACTCGTGCTTATCAGCGTGTTGCCGGTTCAGGCTCAGAATACATCAGAAGGCACTGATACATCATTTGTTTCAAATAAATCTGCCCGAACTGCAACAGATAAAAAAACAGACCTCATTTATCAGTTCAAAATGATGGATGAGATTGCTCCTCCCGCATGGAGGTTAACAAAGAAAGCCTTAAAAGAGGCAAAAGAAATGAACGCCGACCTCATTCTCATCCATATGAACACCTATGGAGGCATGCTTGAATCAGCCGATTCAATAAGAACAGCCATATTAAACTCCCCTATTCCGGTATGGGTATTTATTGACAACAACGCCGCATCAGCCGGTGCACTGATCTCCATAGCGTGCGACAGTATTTACATGCGTCCGGGAGCCAATATAGGTGCAGCAACGGTTGTTGACCAGGCCGGGCAGGTTGTACCCGATAAATATCAGTCGTACATGCGTGGATTAATGCGCTCAACTGCCGAAGCCACAGGCAGGGATGCAAATATTGCCCAGGCTATGGTCGATCCTAAGGTGGTGGTCCCCGGCATTTCTGACAGCTTAACCGTGATTACTTTTACATCATCTGAAGCTATAAAGTACGGATTTTGTGAGGGTGAAGCAGAAACTATTAAAGACATTCTCAGCAAATATGACCTCAACGATGCCAGAGTTGTTAAACAGGAACTATATGCGCTCGATCACATCATTGGTTTTCTTACCAAACCAGTTATAAGCGGAATTCTGATTATGATCATAATCGGAGGCTTGTATTTTGAATTACAGAGTCCGGGTATTGGCTTCCCGATAATAGCTTCTATTACTGCTGCTGCCTTGTATTTTGCGCCGCTATATCTCGAAGGGCTTGCGGCCAACTGGGAAATTCTGGTTTTCATAATCGGGATATTGCTCATTGCGCTGGAAATTTTTGTTTTTCCCGGCTTTGGGGTGGCAGGTATTTCAGGCATCGTGCTGGCGGTTCTTGGTTTAACCTTGAGTCTGGTTGGAAATTCAGGATTTGAATTCCAGGGCATTCCGGCGCTGAGACTACTGGAAGCGCTTACAGTTGTGATCATTGCATCTTTTCTATCTATACTGGGGTCATTTTATGTAACCAGCCGGTTGTTTGGCAGAAGAACAATTTTCGGCGATCTGGCTTTGGTTTCTGAACAAAAAGCAGAACTGGGTTATGTATCGGCCGATGCACATTACGTATCAATGATAGGGAAATCAGGAACTGCATACTCCATTTTACGGCCTGCCGGTAAAGTAGATATTGACGGCGATATATATGATGCAGTTGCTCAGACCGGATATATAGAAAAAGGTGAGTCGGTGGTCGTAATCCGTTATGAGAACTCTCAACTCATAGTTCGTAAGCAATAAACAATCCTTATCAGAGCAATCAACCGACTGCGTGCCGGCTGTACCGTTATTCTGTAAAAGAGAATCACTCTATCTGCAGAACCAACTACCCAAATTCCGCAATAACGGTTAGCTAATTCATGACAAATACCTTAAAAATCCGATCTGAGTCCCTGTTAACTCTATATCAAAGCTACCTCAACTCTACCTCAACCCTACCTCATGTCTACCCCCTACCGTAGAGTTGAGGTAGAGTTGAGGTAGGCTTGAGGTAAAGTTGATAAGTATGTAATACGAAGAATGCAGGAATAAACCGGAAACGGGAAATTGAGCAAACAGCTGCCATAAAAAAAAGCGCCCAAAGCAGGACGCTTAATCTAATAAAACTTACATTTTAACCTCATGAGCGGAAAACGGGGCTCGAACCCGCGACCCTCAGCTTGGGAAGCTGATGCTCTA
>CAZXQT010000002.1:0-58041 GCA_964643225.1 uncultured Lentimicrobium sp.
CTTTATAATCAAACATAAATTAAACATCATTTAAACAATGTTTAAACAATTAATAAATGCTTAATAAATGTTTAAAGAATGTTTAAGAAATGCTTAAGCAATGTTTAAATCATGGACTTAACAAGTAAAAGAGGTAGTCTCAAACATAAAAAAGAGGCTATCCTTTTGAGACAGCCTCTTTTTATGTCCGCTCCAGTTGGTCAGGGCATCCCGACTTTTAGTCGGGAGGTCGCAGATGACTGCCAATGGGTTTGATATTCATAACAATAATCTATCCACTATGTTATTAATTAATAGTCACCGCCTTAGCTATGAAAACATCAATACTCATCATCCTGTTAATTCCTCTTATTATTAAAGCCCAGTTCTATTCCGGTAACACAGAACCGGGCAGTCCACAACCATATGTAGTACCACCAAAACCTGATAGTATTATAGCAGTCTACGACAGCATCAAGACATTTGCATATTGGACCAATCCTCCCTTACCACTTGTCATTCAGAAAGATTATGTCTATAATGAAAAAAATAAGATGGTGAGTGATACTACTTATGATCTTTTTGATGAATTGGGCTACTTACTTGACCCAATCAGGCACAATTTTGAATACAATGATCAGGGTCTGCTCTCTGCATATAATGGTTTAACATACAGTTACGATGAAGCAGGTTACCTGGTATTCATTGGAAATGGTACAAAATATGAATGGGATGAAAACCATAATCTTCTCTCAATAATTGAATCACAGGGCTCTGATACTTCTAAGGCTGAATTTTGGTCGTATGATAGTCATGGCAATATATCAACATACCTAATGAAAGGTATCTGGTCTAACGAAACTGAATTCCGGGAATTGCTATTGAAACATTATACATACAATGATCAGAATAATCACATTGAAACAGTCATAATGGATAAGTATGGATCTGAGACATGGGATACTTCTCATAGAATCACATACAAGTACAATCAGCAAAATCTGCTTGAGGAAACAATGAAAGAAGATTTTAAGAGCCCGGGAATAAGTGTGAATACATTCATAAGATACGATTCAAATTCAAACCCTGATTCGATTATTTCTTATTGGATGCTTCCGGGATATTGGACTTATTATGGTCTTGAAGTTCAAGATTATGATGAAAAGAACAGGCTGGTATATAATATGCATCATTACCCTGAAGATGATTCAATCTGGATTCAACAAATCTGGTCAACCTGGACATACGATGATAATAACAATCTGATAGATGAAAGAGTAAGGTACAGACAACCCCCAGCGGACTGGTATGTGCTTTATCGGATTTCTTCCATGTTTGACGAGAATAATCTGCTTGTCAGTAAACTTGATTCACGTGAAGAGGCTGACAGCGTACATTATTATTTCAAATCAAAGGCGATACTCGGATTACCTGATCATTCGCCAATCTACAATTTAATCGTGTACCCGAATCCTTCAGCATCGCATGTTACTTTTGAAACCGATGGTATCAGAAAGGGATTTATAAGTATCACAGATATGAATGGCAGAACAATTAATCAAATTCCGATCACAGGCAAAACAACTGTGTGGAATCCGGGAATTATAACTTCGGGGATTTATATATATAAGATTGAATCAGAAGGGAGAGTTGGCTTAGGTAAGATTGTCATTCACTAATGAAAGTAATCTTTATTAATCATTAAGTAATGGAAGAACACATAGTAAAAATCCTTGACATCACACCCGTTACGCATGATGTGAAAAGATTCAGGGTGCAGAAGCCTGCGGGATATTCTTTTATTCCCGGGCAAGCAACTGAAGTATCAATAAACAAGCCTGAATGGAAAGACGAAAAACGACCATTTACTTTTACAGCCTTGAACTCCGCACCATACCTGGAATTCACTATAAAGATTTATCCGGCAAGGAAAGGTGTAACTAACCAACTTGGCACTCTTACTACCGGTGACGAGTTGATTATCAGAGACGTATGGGGTGCTATAAATTATAAAGGGAAAGGAGTTTTTATTGCAGGTGGAGCAGGAGTTACTCCCTTTATTTCGATACTGAGGGATCTTAATACAAAGGATCAGATTAAAGGCAATAAGCTCCTGTTTGCCAATAAAACCAAAGCCGACATAATCCTTAAAGATGAGTTGCAGGAAATGTTGGGTGATGACTTCATTAATATATTATCAGAAGAAGCCAACAGAACAGATGATGGGTCCAACTATGCCAGAGGTTTCATCAATAATGAATTCCTGAAAAGTAATATCAATGACTTTGATCAATATTTCTATGTCTGTGGCCCTGACCCAATGATACAAATTGTACTTAAACTACTGGCTGAATTGGGTGCAGGAGAGAAATCCGTAATTATAGAAATATAACCGACGAAGACAATGGTGTGCCAGCAATATATCCTGAGACTTCCATCCCTTTTGCAAAATTGCGGGGAATTTCGTATATTAGTACCAGTCAATTTCTTCAGGCCATATATAAAACCCAGTTGAATTATGAAAAAGGATGAGCGTCCGCTTGAAGTCGCAGATTTGAAAGCGGTTGGTCATTTTGAGGATGACCTCGTACTTTATATTGCCAGTGAGGACCCGAATGTACCTACCTCACTCTGTGTGCAGGCTAATTTTGACACCCGGCAGTTTGACCCGGTACAACCCATGGCTGTTTACCTCCAGTTGAATACGTACCAGCACATTCACGACGGCGACAGGCGGATAGCATACCGGCAGCGCATCCTGGAGGAAATGGACCCGGATGCAATTGATGCCATGTTAATAGAATTTACACAAAAACGGTTGCTTGAAATGGGAAATGACAGTATTGAAGGCTGGAATCCTTCGTGGGAACATCCATGGGGAATTTAGTGTTGATAGGCAGATAAATTCAACCAAATGCACTCATTCTGCTACATGTCCAAACAGATCATGAGGCATCGCACTGAAATGTCCATTCATGGTATATACAAGCAAAAATACAAATGCAACAAAAGTGGCCAGTATCAGCAACTGAGCACCTGATATTTTCTGAATATCGTGCTTTTGCTTTACATCACAGACTTCACCGGGGCAGTATTGCACTTTGCCTTTATTAAACCAGGGATATACTTTGCAACCAAGACATATGCCAAAAGCCGACTCAAAGAATAAAAACACCAGGCAAATAAGGCAGATCAGTCCAGTAATAATGCTGTAAGCATTTACAATAATAAAGAATACAAACATGGTTGCAGCCAGCACCACACCAATGTACCATGCAAACTTTTTCTGCGCAGCTCCTACATATTCAGGCGTCTGATTTTTTACAATTAAACGGCCAAGGATTAGTGTTGGCGAAAATCTGGGATTGATAAATACCCTTATGAGAAAATCAATCAGAAACAGAGTTATAACATACTTGATTGGTGCAAAATTGCCTTTGAACATAACGAACATCAGGGAAAGAAAAGTTCCAAGAAATAAAATGCCTGCAGCTGCACGGATTTCTCTTTCATTTACAACCGGAATGTCATATCCCGGCACGTCTTCACCAAACTGGAAAACTTTTTTCATTTTTTTAAAGGATTTTTGAGGTTTTACCTGTATTGAACATCTCCTTTAATAGCCTCACGACTTCTTTAGCTGCCAGTTCAGGTGTTAAGGCTGTATCCGAAATACCCGATACCACCTTTGATATGTTGTGATCGAGTTTACCCTTCACTTTCCATGTGCTGATTAAAGGTGCTGAAAGATACGCAGAAAAATTGTGATGTTCAGAACCCGGCCTCTCCCCAATTATGTGTATAATGCCCTTGTGCAGATTTTCAGCATTCTTATTATCTGCAGTAGCGTCTGAATTCTGCCTCTTTTTAATGCCCGCATCGTAGCCAAACAAATACTCACCGCATCTGTAACCCGCCCTTACCCGACCATTCCTTATAACAATATGATCGGCTCCGGCAGTTAAACCTGCCATGGTCAATTCTTTACGCAAGTGCTCCAGAAAAGGCTTCAGGTGATTCTCGTCAGAAAGCGCACTTACATTCAATCCATCAGAAATGATAATCTGAACATCCGGAATATTGTTTCTCCAGCGTGCTCTCATCTTATGCAATTTTTCTATAGAATTCGCACTGAGAACTTCGCCTGTTGGAGGATGATAAATATAATCTTTTCTGTCAGCCGAGGTGGTCTCGATCAAAACAAAGCCCGGTATGGATGCAATAAACGATGCTGTCAGCTCCCTCCATATGCAGGCTTTAGAGTCCTCATACAGTGCATGAATCTTCTTATCCAAAACCGGCTCAGGATCCCAGTAATTACTGCCAAAGCCCCTTGAAATTGGAACTCCTCTGTTCTCAATATCCGCAATTAAATTGTTCCCTTCGTTATATATTTCCTCTATGCTTCTTATATCTCCCTTAGCAAGCCTGTACTTATAGTAAACCCATACCGGATCACCAAAGTGCTTTGTAATATTTCCGTCTTTATCAATGATCTCCATTCTTTTAAAGAATTCCCACATGGCATCGTTTACTTTATAGCCAAACTTCTCCCTCACCCGCACATGGTCATAGAAACCGGTGGTCAGATAGCTGAGCATTGGATCATTCTTTGTGGGCAATGCCATTAAATATGCCGGGTTAACAGGCATTATCTGATCAATGCACCAGGTTAGATCATCCAGAGTTACATCCATATGTAAAGTGGAGCAAATATCCAGCCCAATAGTCAACCCATGCAATTTTCCCATAACGGTATCCTCCAGGCAGCAACGTACCAGTTGTTCCCTGTTTCTGAATACTTCAGGCCCAATAAAACCCGCCACATCATTTACATGTACCCACGGACCGGGCTGTTCCTCTGATTGTACTTCTGCGATTCTTTTCTTTAGAGCTCTTACAAAACCATACTTTCGTGATTCATGTACCACCATATCAAATCCTTCGCCGTGGCCATTCGTGAAATCAGCCCCCTGGCCAGTTTCCACATATAAACCAAATTGACAGGTTCGCCCTGACACATGTTTCAGCATTTTGTCAATTGTGATATCGAAGGTTTCATTTGCACTTTCAGTGCCTCCCAGACTTTGAAACCAGATGCCTGTTTTTCCGGAGTGCTTTTCTTCCACCATTGCCTGCACATCTACATGCGCAAGTACAGAATGTGGCATAGCTTTTTCCAAACCAAACGTTACAAGAATGTCATGAAGAACTAATTCTATTTCAGCTACTGATTCAGGATCGCTTGATACAGGATTAGTTCCCAGCAACATGTCACCAACAGCATACGACCATCCGTTAAACACCTGCATTCTGATATCATCGGGATTGTCTGTCGGAGAATTTGGCTGTACGCGGGCTGCCATGTATCCTTTAGCACCCAGCATGCTACCTGGCAGCGGATTAAACACCTTGCTACCCACCGATATCAATTCTTCATTGCTCATCAGTCTTACCAGTAATGCTATAATATCGCTCGTTAGCCCGGGCATTATCTTTTTAATTTCGGCCTCCGGTTTGTCCAGAATATAAGCTTTCAGTTCACCCAATGTAAGATGACCGATAGTATCCTGTATCTGCTTGTCAGTAGAATCATTGATCAGCGTCAGAATACCGTCAGCATAAAGCGGAGTCTCTGCCAGGTCTTTTATTCCTGTGTTTGCCAGAAGTATTCTTGCATTGTTTCGCGAATTGTCATCGAATGCTGCTACACCCTGAGCAGCATCTCCCTCTTTGAAATGATTTGCTGATCCTGCTATCTGCCTGTAAAGCGTGAGGTCAAATCCTCCTTTTATTCTGTTAATGTAGGAGAAAACATCTTCCCTGGATTTAGGCGTGAAAATTTCTACAGGAGTTTCAATAAAACTAAATGTTGAAGCCCAGGAGGGTTTTGAACAGGTTAATATAAAAGCGCCTGCAGATATTCCTGATGTATATAAAAATTCTCTTCTGGTTAGTGTTTTCATGACCAGGCAATGGTATTCCTATCTGTAAAGATAAGGTTTTTTTTGCTTATCCCAACCTGTATTGCCGGGGGGTAATGCCTGTTTTCGTTTTGAAAAACTTGCCCAGAGCAGAATTATCAGGAAAGTTAAACTGATCAGATATTTGCTGTATGGTTAAAGGCGAATTGATCAGTGTTCGCTTTATTTTTAACAAAAGCACATAATCAATCCACTCTGCGCCGGTTCTGCCTGTTAACTTTTTAATTGTCAACGACAGGTGCTTTGGAGTGATAGCAAGCTTTTTAGCATAAAAACCCAGTTTATGCTCTTTTTCGCAATATCTGTTGACCAGAATCAGAAAGTCCTTCAGCATAAATTCTTCACGGGATCTTTTTTTATCCCGCTGATTCCGTTCAAAAACAGACACCAGTTCATACAGCAAAATCATCAGCATGTGGAATACAATCTCCTTTCGATAATTACCTTCTTCCTTCTTTAGCCTTTCAGATGCCAGACCAAGCAATAGACTCAGGTTTGCAGTATCCTCAGACCCTAGCTCTAAAAAGGGCTGCGAATAGCTGTTGAGAAAATAGGTGGTTGCTATGTGCGACTCCACATTTAGTATATAATACGAGGAAATAAATAGAACATATCCTGAAAAGTCCTCTGAGCACTCCGTTATCCGGAATAAATTGGAAGTGAAGAAAGAACACATTCGTCGCTCCACAAGATTCACCGGTTGCTCATTCAGCATGAATTCTACTGATCCTTCCAGACAAAACATTGCAAAAATACCTTCATATTTTTGCTGAATATCATTGGCAATGCTGTTTCCGTCCAATAATCTGCTTATCCTGAAACAGGCAATGTGAGCAGCTTCAAAGCCTGCAGCATCCACCCCTATAAAATCTAATTTCGGATAATTCAGCATTTTCCAAAGATAGTTAAAAAAACTTAATACTCCATTTTTACCATTTTTTAGGCATTTTGGGTGTATACATTACCTTAAACTCTGGATAATTTTGTTCAAAATATTAATGCCATCATGATAACCAGAAAGTATCCTATTTTTTGTTTAATTGCAGTCTGTGCTATAATACTCGCCGGCTGTAATCGGGAACAGCAGTTACCGGGTTATACTGCTGTTGTAAAAACATACTCTGTTCGTTCTGATGAAGGTAGAAGCATTGTGCGATATTCTGGTAAAGTAAAAGCCGGAGCCGAAGCTAATGTTGCTTTCAGAGTTGCCGGAACAATTGCTTTAATCCCCGTTGAAGTAGGAGATTATGTAACCAAAGGCCAGGTAATTGCTATACTTGACGACAGAGATTATAAAATTCAGCTCGAAGCCACAGAAGCAGAATTTGCCCGTATAAACGCAGATGCAGGCAGAGTTATTGAATTGTTTAAGCGAGGCAGCGCTCCTGCAAGTGAATACGATAAAGCTACTTATGGACTTCAGCAGATTACGGCAAAGCTTGAAGCACATCGTAATGCACTTGCGGACACCAGGTTAAAAGCTCCTTTTGACGGATTTATTCAAAAGAAAATGTTCAAATCTGGCGAAATAATTGGGGCCGGTATGCAGGTAATTTCCATGGTTGGCTCCGGTCAGCCAGAAATGGAAATCAATATTACAGCGCTTGATTTCATCAGAAAAGAACAGGCATTGACGTATACTGCCCGCATGGATGTTATTCCCGGAAAGGAGCTTCCACTGGAGGTAATTGGCATTGCTCGTAAGGCCAACCTTAATCAGTTATATACGGTAAGATTAAAATTTAAAGATCCAAAACTGAATAAATTATTAACACCCGGACTCACTGCAGAAGTAATAATTAAATTCCCTACCAGCGAAAACCGCCGGTTAACCGTTCCCTTGTCCTCTATAACAAGAGATCAGGAGAATTCATATGTATGGCTGTTTCAAAACAATAAGGTCACAAGGCAACAGGTAGTGGTAGATGAAATAACTGGTGAAGGAACAGCCATTATAACCGGTGGCTTGAATGAAAACGACATTATAGTCACAGCCGGAATTAAATCACTCAAAGAGGGTATGCAGGTAAAGCAACTGCCACCAGCGTCAACCTCTAATATGGGTAACCTTAAATAAGCAACAGGAGGTATTTATGAATCTTTCTGATTTTGCACTTAAAAACAAGCCTCTCGTCCAGTTCTTCATTGCTATTCTTTTGGTTGGCGGAATAATCTCTTTCTGGTCCATGAGCAAACTCGAAGACCCTGAGATAAAAGTAAAGCAGGCAATGGTAGTTGTAGTCTACCCGGGAGCCTCAGCCCATCAGGTGGAGCTCGAAGTAACCGATATGATGGAAAAGGCTATCCGCTCAATGGATCACGTAGCCAATATTGATTCAAAATCAGCTAACGATATGTGCCAGATTACCGTGGAGCTCGACCGAACTCTTAATGAGAAGGATATTCAGCAAACATGGGACATGTTGCGAAGAAAGGTGTCTGATATAGCACCATCGTTGCCTGACGGAACCAGAGAGCCCATTGTTTTAGATGGATTTGGTGATGTATATGGCATGTTTTACGCTATTACATCCGATGGCTTTGGCGATCAGGAGTTATCAACCTACACCGATATGGTTAAGCGTGAGCTGGAAGCAGTGGATGGTGTTGAGAGAATTTCCCTGTATGGCAAACGAAACGAATGCATCAACGTAAGAATAAAAGAAGAACGATTGGGAAATATTGGTGTTTTCCCTGCCGAGATTCTCCAGACCCTCACCATGCAGAACAAGGCTGTGTATGCTGGCTATTTCGACACCGGCGACCATAGGCTAAAAGTTAGTGTGTCCGACGAATACCAATCTATTGATGATATTAAAAACCTCATCATTCAGGGCCATGAAGATGATCAGCTGCGCCTTGGGGATGTAGCAGAGATTTCCGTTGGACCGGAAGAGCCGCAGCGCAATAGTCTTTCCTGGAATGGCGAAAAAGCAATTGGCATGTCTATAGCTGTAAAACATGGCAGCGATATCACAAAAGTAGGCTCCCGCGTAGAAGAGCGACTGGAACAACTTCAGGCAACCAATCTGCCTCTGGGAATTGATTTTCATAAGGTCTTCTTTCAACCCGATATCGTTAAAGAGTCACTGGGTACTTTTACAAGAAATCTTATTGAATCTGTCATAATTGTAGTAGTAGTTCTAATGGTTACCATGGGCATAAGAAGTGGTTTAATACTTGGATTCCTGCTCATAGTCACCGTAATGGGCACTTTTCCCTTCTTCAACATGGTCGATGGAGTATTGCAGCGTGTTTCTCTCGGTGCATTTATTGTTGCGATGGGTATGCTGGTCGACAATGCCATTGTGATTATTGATGGTATAATGGTAGATCTGAAGAAGGGCGTTCCGGCTCCTCAATGCTACACCAACATGACAAAAAAAACAGCTAGTCCGTTACTTGGTGCTACCATTATTGCCATACTTGCCTTCTTCCCAATATTTCTTAGTCCCGATACCGCAGGAGTATATGTACGTGACCTATTTATAGTACTGGCTCTTTCACTGCTATTAAGCTGGATACTAGCACTGGTTCAGGTCCCACTTCAAGCCAAAAGATTTATTAAACGCGGGAATATAGTTGATAAAAGTGATGAGAACCTGCATAAATCAAAAGCCTACACCATTCTCCGCTCGATACTTACCTGGTCTCTGAACAATAAAAGTATGACTATTGGAATTTCAGCATTGCTTATGGTGATCAGTATTCTCTGTGTTCCCCTGGTGCCTCAGCTCTTCTTCCCTGATATGAGCTACAGCCAGTTATACATTGAATACCAGATGCCTAATGGCACATCGTCTAAAACCGTTGAAAAGAACCTGGTCAAAATAGAAGAGTATCTCCGCTCGAAAGAAGAAATAACCAATATAGTCAGAAGTACGGGAGGTACTCCGTCCAGATACAATCTCGTAAGATCTCTTGCCGAGCCGGGTTTAAATTATGGTGAACTTATAGTGGATTATACTGATGCGGAGGTCCTGGCTGACTCGCTGCCTTCCTTGCAGAAATGGCTTACAGAAAACTGTCCGGAAGCTTTTGTGCGGGCAAAGCGCTACAACCTTATGTACAAGAAATTCCCTATTGAGGTCATGTTTACCGGTCCCGACCCTGTTGTACTTAAAAACCTGGCACAGCAAGCTCAGGATATCATGCAGGCAAATCCGGCAACTTCCCTGGTCACAAACGACTGGGAGGAGCTATCGCCAGTACTCAATGTAAATTACAATCAACCTGTTGCGCGGGAACTTGGCTTTAGCAGGACAGATGTTGGACTTTCTTTATTATCAGCTACCGATGGAATTCCTGTTGGTGTGTTCAATGATGGGAATCATCCCAAAACCATTTATCTGCATACAACCGATGCGGAAGGTAAAAAGCTAACCCAACTAAATAATGTGCCTGTGTGGAGCATTTCCCCTAAAACCTCTTCCATTAATAAGGAAACGCTGCAAGGTATGATAACCGGATCACTTTCGCAGGAGGATCTGCTCGCATCCACCATTTCGCCTGTGCCTCTTAGTCAGGCAACGGAGAACATTTCGCTTAAATGGGAAGAGCCGGTTGTAAGGAGACACAACGGACAGCGTGCAATAAAAGCACAGTGCAATAACTCAACCGACTACCTCACCGAAGAAGCCCGTAACGCCATTAAAAACGACATAGAATCAATAAGCTTACCTGAGGGCTACACCATGCAATGGGCAGGCGAGTACCAGGCCAGCTCCGAAGCAAGGCAATACCTCTTCAAACAGGTTCCTCTTGCATTGGTTTTAATGGTCCTTGTTCTGATCCTACTCTTTAAAGACTTTAAAAAGCCCCTTATCATTATTCTCTGCCAGCCTCTCATTATCATAGGGGTAGTATTCGGAATGCTCCTTTCGGGAAAAGAATTCGGTTTTGTGGCCATTGTGGGAGCTTTAGGTATCATCGGCATGATGGTGAGAAATGGTATTGTGCTGATCGATGAAATAAGCCGTCAGATAGAAGATGGAATCGATCCGCATAAAGCCCTGCTTGATGCAACGGCTCTTCGATTCAGACCCGTTATGATGGCTTCGGTAGCTACTGCTGTCGGCATGATACCCTTGCTTCGCGATACCCTCTTCGGATCGCTTGCTGTCACCATAATGGGTGGATTAATTGTAGGTACTATCATTACCCTGGTATTTCTGCCAGTTCTTTATGCCCTGTTTTTTAAGATTAAACCTTCACAGCAATGATGAAAAAAATATTCAGCATATTTCTGTTTTTTACAGCCATCAGTTCTCAGGGTCAGGTTATTTTATCACTCGACAGTTGCAGAAATCTGGCATTAAAGAATAATTATACCATTTCGAACGCCACATTAACAGCACAAAAAGCCAAACATGAATATAAAGCAGTACTTGCCAATTACCTGCCCGATATAGCTGGTTACGGATATGCATTATATACCCGGAAAGACTTAAGCTACAACTTCGGAGGGGCTTATCTGCCAACATATGTAATGGATCCGGCATCAGGAAAGCTGGTCCCCAACCTTCTTCTTGATCCTAATGGGAATATGATTATCGGCCCTGACGGAAACCCTCTTTTTAAACAATATGCTGCAATTCCTGCCATGGAATTAAAAGCAAAACTGAACGGATCCTATGCAGCTGGCATAAAGCTGGTGCAACCAGTCTTTACAGGTTTAAAAATTACCACTGCAACCAGGATGGCTGGTATTGCGCGTACTATGGCCGATGATAACCTGGACCTTACAAACGAAAACCTCCTGCTTAAGGTGGATGAAGCATACTGGCAGCTGGTTAGGGCCACGCAACTTGAAATGGTTGCAGGTAAGTACCTTGAAACCGTGCAAACTATTGAGAAGCAGGTAACTGATGCTATTGATGTAGGTCTGGCCTTTCACAATGACCTGCTTAAAGTGCAGGTTAAAGTTAACGAAGCAAGACTGCTCTTGTCGAAAACTAAAAACGGACAGCAGCTTGCCTCGATGAATCTATGCAATATCATTGGTTATCCTTTATCATCAATGATAATTCCCGATACCACAGATCAGCTTATGGAACTTAATGGAGAAGATTATCTCAATTGTGGCGACATTACTAAACGCCCAGATTATCGTTTGCTCGAAAATCAGGTAAAACTGAAGGAATCACAGGTGAAACTGGTTAGGTCAGATTACCTGCCCACCCTTGGTGTTGTAGCCACCTATGGTTATCTCGACGGATTAAAAGTAGGCAATGAAAAACTGCTTCAATCATCCAATACAGCAGTACTTGCTCAACTTACTTTCCCACTTTTCCACTGGGGCGAAGGATACCACAAAATGGCCTCAGCTAAGGCTGACCTGCAAATTGCAGAGAACGAGCGTGACAACATCCACCGGCTTATGGAACTGGAGAAAGAGCAATATCGTCTGTTAGCCCAGGAAGCAACCTACCGTATACAACTTACCACTAAATCTCTGGAACAGGCCAGTGAAAACAAAAAGGTAATTACTGACCGGTATGAACTGGGGCTTGAGACATTATCAGCCTTACTTCAGGCTCAGTCAGAATGGCAAAAAGCATGGGCAGAGCAAATAGAGTCTTTTGCTGATTACCGTTTAATTAACCTGAAATATCTCAAAGCCAACGGAAACCTATCTTATTAATTTCATTTCTTGCTACTTTTTAAACTCTCAAGCATCCGGATGCCATTCTGATTACCAGGATTGAGTTTAACCGATTTTTCATAATTTGTAATAGCCGCTTTTGTGTCTCCTTTGGTTGCATAAGCTTCTCCCAGACTGTCGAAGGTATTATACGATTCAGGGAAAGCTTCGGTATTCATCGAAAGTATAGCAATAGATTTGTCATACTCTCCCATTCCCAGGTATTCATATCCCAGGTTATTCATTTCTGCTTCAGATAGTATGTAGTCATCATCGTGCATTAACTCTTTAAATTTCTTGTTTGCTTGACTAATACCCGCTGATTCCATGGTTTCTTTGATGACCGCTGCAGCCGATAATTTAATGTAACTCATTAACCTGTTATAAATGATCTGATTGCATCCCTCCACCGAAACAGGTTGCACTATGAAATAATCCTGATGTTGCGAATTTTGAAGATCAGCAATTACCCAATCTCCATGAGAATCACAGACAACAAAATGCACATAGCCGGCTGCCCAGTTCCCTGGCGTGAATACATAATCTCCATAAAGGAAATAATCGCCCTGTATAGGATGTGCTTTTATGTATTCTCTAAACTGCCGCGCCATATTCCAAAGAACTTTCATCTCATTTGGGTCCTTCTCAGGCGGCTCCAGAAGTAATGAATTACCAGAGAGCTTTGCTTTAGTTATACCATGTTGGTTTATTAAACTGACCAGATCATTTGCAGCCCGGGTATCCGGTTTACCAGCTACCCTCAATGGAAAAATTACAAGTTCAGACTTTTTAAATCCGGATTGCATGATTTTGACCCGTTCCGTCATTTCATTCATTTCTTCTTCAGGAGGCAAACCACTTCTCTCTCTCATCAGGGCAGCCATCTTTCCGGGTTTTGCATTTCTGGCAGTTTCTGTATTTAATCCAAAATAAGGTTCCATTAACTCTGTTAGTAAAATGGAATAGCCCATCGGGTCAGGATCAGAAACATTTGAAAATAAAGAATCACCTGAATTCAGATAATCACTCCACACAATATCTCCATTCTTATCAACCAATAGTCCGAAGAGTTCATCAATAGGTGGTGGATTCTCATCTCCGTTCATTTCTGCGTATAGAAGATAGTCAGTAGCAACAGGATTTTTATGAACGAAGCGACGCAATGAATCCGCAACGACATTAACATCTGCCCTTTTCTCAAAAACGAAGATTTCATGACCTACCTCTATGTTTTTTAAGCCCTTCTGCTCCAGGATAGCACCAATAATTTCTGATACTCTTTCCCAGTGCCGGTTCAGAACCTTCACAGGAAGAATGGTGAGAGTCGCATCTACATTTTTTGATCTTAGCTGGGCAATTCTCTGCTGCTGTTCTGCTGAAACAGTTCCATTAACAGTATTCTTTTGTGCCAAAAGCCATCCACTGCTCAAAAGCAGAAATAAAATGACTGTGTTTTTAAAAATGCTCATTTTTCTGAAGGTATTTACCAATTTATAAAAGAATCACAAGCGAATTCTCCCAGTAATACCCTGTAGGTTAGAAAAGATATCAAGCCTTGATATCGACATTACAAATATACGAAAATTAGCGGGATAAAACAACAATAATAACTTTAGCGTTTCCCGTTTTTACGCATTAGAAAGTAGCCGATGCGTAATGTTTTATATAAAACTCCTGATAATGAAAATATTCATTTTAATCTGTTTTTAAGGAGTTTTTAATATATTATTACCAGATTCATACGATTATGCTAAAAATATGTTTTTTCATCAACTACTTGACATCCGGTCTATGTTATAGTATCTTTGTACGCTCTATTTTACCCATATCATTACCTCTTCGTCTTCGACGATCTTTGTTTTCATCCTGCAAGTCTTAATTGCGGAAACTGGGCTACGGCATTTTAAAATTCACTTAGTTGAAACCTTAAAATCAAAGCCTTATGAAAACTTTAGCTTTACTTTTTGTGCTTGCTTCTGTGTCATTAGATGCACAGATTATTAATGTTCCCGAAGAATATCCCTTAATTCAGTGGGGTATCTATGCTGCGCGTCCCGGCGATACAGTCCTTGTTGCCGATGGAGTTTATTATGAGCAGATCAGCTTTATGGGGAAGCCGATAACCGTTGCCAGCCATTATATTATGGATAAAAATCCTGCCCACATTGACCATACCATCCTGGATGGGAGTCTGTTCAACGTGGGAGAAGGATCCGTGGTTTACTTCACTTCCGGTGAAGACACTAATTCTGTACTTAATGGATTTACGGTACAAAACGGTAAAGGTACTTTAAGGGTAATCCCCGGAGGAGAAAAGTATCTGTCAGGTGGTGGTGTTTATCTGGAGAATTCAGGTGGCAAAATTATCAATAACAGGTTCCTGAACAACAATCTCAGCACCATGCGCAAAGATTGGCACGGAGTTATTCCTCAGGGGGCGGCAATAAGTGCAATGTTGTCTGAAACCCCAAACTGGATTGTTATAGTAAATAACAAATTTATCCAGAACACAATTGTATCCTATGATAGAGATGCAGGAGGGGCTGCTGTTTATTCAGAGATCAACACGCGGTTAACAAATAATACCCTTAATTATAATACTACCAGTGTTACGCAGCAAACAAGTATAAGCCGGGCATGTGTAACCGTAATCGCTTCGCCTGGTAGTAATATTAATTTCACTGCAAAAGACAATTTCTTCCGGTTTAACTCCACATACGGTAATCAGCATGCCATGGGTGCTGCAATGATGACTTCTTTTGTCCGTAATCAGATCCATAACAATAGAATTAACGATAATAAAACCGTTGGAAATGGCTCTGCCATTTTCCTTGAAAGCCCTGTTTCAGGCGTTATTAAGGGAAACTGGATAGCAGGAAATATTGCTGATGTAGATGGAGGGGCCATTACTTTTACCTATCCAACATCTGTAATTACTATTACAGAAAATACCTTCCATGGAAATAAAGCAGCCAAAGGTGGTGCAATCTACGGAAACTCCTCCATGTTCGTTTATCAGAATGAATTTGTTGAAAATCTCGCCAAATCGGATGGTGGAGCTTTATTGATTACCGGTGGAAATCATGTTTGTTCTGTTGAAAACAATATATTCAACCATAACGGGTCAAATCGGGGTGGTGCTATTTCTGCATTAAATACTGATCTCAATTTAGTAAATAATGTTTTTCTCGCAACCATGCTTTAAATAGCTATGGAGGAGCTGTTAACCTAATAAAGACTGGCACCGCACACGCTCATGCAACAGTGGTCAATAATAGTTTTTCAGAAAATTCAGCCATCAAAAAAGGTGGTGCAATGTATACTTTTAATTGTATAGCCGATTACTTGAATAATATTTTCTGGAAGAATGATGCACCTCTTGGAGCTGAAGTTGGCACAGATTTAGGATCAGGCTATATTGCATATACCAATGTAAATACTGAAGGTGTTTCCGGACCGGTAAAATTCTTGCAGGGAATTACCTATTTCGACCCTCAGTTCAGTCCAAATACGAATCTGATGCCGGAAAGTAATAGTCCATGTCTTGAGAAAGGGAATGGAGTATATGCATTCCCTGGTGGTGATGTGGTCTATGCTCCTGCTTATGACATTCGCGGTATGATGCGGTCTGCAAACACACAGTACGACATGGGAGCCTATGAGGTTAATGTCAGCACGAATTTCAAATCTATGGATATTGCAAAAGAGGATCAGGTACTAACTGTCTATCCCAATCCGTTTATAAGCAGCTTCCGTCTAAACTACCATCTGAAAGATCAGGCAGATGTTTCTGTTGTATTGTATGATATGCTCGGAAAAACAAGAATCACCTGGCATGAAATACAAAACGCCGGGGATTATTCTGTATTAATGGAGCAGGAAAACTTGCCGGTTGGTATGTATTTACTGAAAATAAAGATAAATGATACTGAGATGGTTAAAAGGATCATGAAGCAATAACTTTTTAAGTAGCAACCTGCGGCACTAAATGGTAACCTCCTCCAATTGGTGTCGCAAGTTGCTTTAAATGTTAAGCTATTAGCAGAGCTTACTGAATCGGTCAAGATTCATTACTTTATCCCATGCTGCCACAAAATCATTTACAAATTTCCGGCCTGCATCATTACTGCCATAAACTTCGCTCAGGGCTCTTAATTCAGAATTAGCACCAAATACAAGATCTGCACGGGTTGCAGTCCATCTTTGTTCTCCGCTTACTCTGTCAAGTCCCACATACAAGCCTTCACTATCGGTTGCTTTCTTCCATTCAATGCCCATATCAAGAATAGTTTTGAAGAAGTCGTTTGAGAGCTTTTCAGTATGTTCGGTGAAAACACCGTGCTTTGTTCCCTGATAATTAGCTCCCAGAACGCGCATTCCTCCGACCAGTACCGTCATTTCCGGGGCGGTAAGGGTAAGCAGCTGTGCTTTGTCTATCAGCAGTTCTTCTTCCGATACGGAATATCTCTTTTTAAGGTAGTTTCTGAAACCATCAGCAACAGGCTCCATTTGTGTGAACGAATCAACATCTGTCTGTTCCTGACTTGCATCCATGCGGCCCGGTGTAAAAGGCACACTTACCGGATAACCAGCATCTGTTGCTGCCTTTTCAACCGCAGCACAGCCACCCAATACAATCAGGTCAGCAAATGATATTTTCTTTCTTTCCTGATGTGCTTCAAATTCTGTTTTGATTGCGGCGAGTTTAGTTAATACAGCCTGCAGTTTTTCAGGCTCATTAACTGCCCAGTCCTTCTGTGGCGCTAATCTTACTCTTGCACCATTGGTACCGCCACGCTTGTCCGATCCCCGGAATGTTGAAGCTGATGCCCACGCAGCGGACACCAGTTCAGAGACTGTTAATCCTGAATTTAAAATGCTGTGTTTCAGGTCAACTATATCTTTATCATCCACCAATGGGTGATCTAATGCCGGAATGGGATCTTGCCATATCAGCACTTCAGAAGGTACCTCAGGCCCCAGATAACGGTCTCTCGGGCCCATATCTCTGTGTGTTAATTTAAACCATGCTCTTGCAAAGGCATCCGCGAACTGATCAGGATTCTCGAGGAACCGACGGGCTATTTTCTCATAAATCGGATCAAATCTCAATGCCAGGTCGGTGGTTAGCATCTTTGGTGCTCTTCGTTTGGTTTTATCGTGTGCCTCAGGCACCGTATCAGCACCCATTCCATGTTTAGGACGCCACTGGTGCGCACCGGCCGGACTTTTCTCCAGTTCCCATTCATAACCAAACAGGTTCCATAAAAAGTTATTACTCCATTTGGTTGGTGTTGTAGTCCAGGTAACCTCTAAACCACTTGTAATGGTATCGCCTCCCTTACCTGAACCAAATGAATTCTTCCATCCGAGTCCCATGGCATCCATGTCGGCAGCTTCAGGCTCCGGACCAACATGTGTTGCAGGTGCAGCACCATGTGTTTTACCAAAGGTATGCCCACCTGCTATTAAAGCAACAGTTTCTTCATCGTTCATTGCCATTCTGGCAAAAGTGGTTCTGATGTCTTTAGCAGCTGCCAACGGATCAGGTTCACCATTGGGTCCTTCCGGATTAACATAAATCAATCCCATCTGAACAGCAGCCAATGGATTGTCGAGCTCCCTTTCTTCCGAATACCGCATATCACTTTCCAGCCATTTGCCTTCTGTACCCCAGAAAATATCCTCATCCGGTTCCCAGACATCTTCCCGTCCGCCTGCAAAGCCAAAGGTCTTGAAGCCCATAGACTCGAGCGCAACATTTCCTGTCAATATCATCAGATCAGCCCAGGAAATTTTACTGCCATATTTTTGCTTAACAGGCCATAGCAATCTCCTTGCTTTATCCAGGTTAACATTATCGGGCCAGCTGTTAAGCGGTGCAAAACGCTGCTGACCTCTGCCGCCTCCGCCTCGCCCGTCACCTAAACGATACGTTCCGGCACTGTGCCACGCCATACGAATAAACAGAGGCCCGTAATGTCCAAAGTCAGCAGGCCACCAGTCCTTCGAATCGGTCATGAGCTTCCTTAAATCCTCTTTTAATCCTTCATAGTCGAGTGTGCTGAATTCTTTGGCATAATCAAAATCCTTTCCCATGGGGTTCGACAGTGATGAATGCTGCCTCAGGATGTTCAATTTTAGTGAATTTGGCCACCAGTCGCGATTCTTCGTTCCTGAAGAGCCGACATTGTGCTTGCTAGCAGCTCCCGTTACGGGGCATTTGCTCATTGTTTCTGGATGTTCTTCCATGATGTTATATTTTTATGTGTTAATATGCAGTAACGGATAGACAATGACCTGTTTACAAAACATAAAACTAAGGATACATTCAGGCAATAAATCATTTTTTCATCATTTTGTTCAACAAAAGATCTGTTTTATTAATCAAGATCCTCCGATCTCACTATTGCGGACGATACGCAGCTCTGTCCATTTCACTGATTGTCTTTAGTTTTACGGGGGCATCAAGATAACTGTCGAGGAATTTATAGATCTTAAGCCTGATCTGTTTGGCAATGCGGGTATCTATCCGGTCAAACGAATGGCCTCCTTCCACATTCTCAAATATCTCGTATTCAAACCTCTTCCCTTCTGCCTTTAATGACTTTATCAGCATCTCCACCTCCAGCGAATTCACATCGTCATCGTTTGTATTTGTGTGTATAAGCAGTGGCGTCTTTAGTTTATGAGCATTCCATACCGGCGATCGCCGCCTGTATTCCGCAACATCCTCCTGTGCTGTTTTTCCAATATGATAATCTACCGAAAACAGTGAACGGTACTCCTCATCATAATATCCCATCCGTGCAATCAGATCGCTAACCGGCACTCCTGCAAAACAAACAGCATACTTTTCCGGATGATCAAACACGCACATCAGGGCAATCATTCCTCCATGACTCCAACCCATGATTCCTACACGGTTTTTATCAACCATTTCATAGTTCTCAACCATATAATCCCGGCTTGCATTCACATCGTCGTTTTCTAATCCACCATAATCAATCTTCTCATAAAAATCTTTACCATATCCGGTACTTCCTCTGTATTCAGGTGCTATTACAATATATTGCTGAGCCATTAACTCTCTAATAATGTGCGCATGATATGTGGTAAAATCGGCATGTACTCCTCCATGTGGCAGCACTATCAGCGGATACTTCTTCCCCGCATCAAGATCTTTCGGAATAAAAACGTAAGAGTAGAATTTTACAGGATTTGCAATGCCCATTGCTGTGGGATTCTCCTTTTGCTTCTTCTCAGGAATGGGAGGCCCGGTAATATATACTTTATCTATGAAAGCCATGTCACCAACCCTGTTGTACCATTGCACATCATCAATGGCCTTTCTTATAGACATGAGCTCATGTGCCATAGATGCCAGCTTCTTTTCAAGGTCCTCCGTCGAACGAGCAGTTTCCTGACAAAGTACCGGAAGGCTGATTAAACAAACCAAAAAGAGGAATATGTTTCTCATAAATTGAATACTTTTGAACAAAGATAAAGATATGACTACTATAAAAGTAAGTGAAAATATTGTATTGCGGCAGATCCTGATTTCCGATGCACCTGAAATATATGAAATTATAGACAGCCAGCGGGAATATCTGGGCGAATGGCTTCCATTTGTTGCTGACACAAATTCTATGGCCGATTCAATCAGCTTTATCACTTCCATTTATCTTGGTTTGCCCGAAAAACAGGAGCTCGTGTTCGTGATCCTCTATGAAAATGTTCTGTGTGGTCTCGTCGGTTTTAAGAATACCGACAAAACCAGTAAAGAAACCGAAATAGGCTACTGGCTGTCAGAATATTTTCAGAAAAAAGGCATCATGACACAATCCGTGCAGGCTTTAACGGACTATGCTTTTAATAGCTTGAATCTGGATACTGTCCGCATCAAATGCGCCACAGGCAACTCACCAAGTCAGAAAATTCCTCAAAGGCTTAACTTTGAGTTTGAAAGATCAGAGCCAAATGGCGAAATGCTTACCGCTAATAAGTGGACCGACATTAATGTGTATATAAAAAGACGTTAGAGCTTTTGCTGCAGCATTTGTCTGATTTTCCGGGAACGGTGCCCTGGTCATAAAATTCAGCTATTTTTTAAACTTTAACAATATTTCTATTGACTTCTGGTTATTAATTCATTTAACTTTGCAATTCAAAGTACTTTTAAATGAAAGAACAAAAAGACTATCTAAGCGACATTGAAGCCATCCGCAGTATGATGGAGCGCTCTTCCAAGTTCTTATCCTTATCGGGATGGGCTGGTATTCTATCGGGATTATATGCAATTACAGGATGCTTCTTTTTAAGCGAATATTTCGAATTCCAACCCGAAGCCTACAACTATTCAGCCACCGACTTCCGGGCTACACCATCATTGATCATTACACTACTGGTACTTATTATGGCTATCACGACTGCTTTTACCGATTCGTATCTGAAAGCACGAAAAAAAGGTGTAAACGCCTGGAACAAAACCTCCCGGAATATGCTGTCGGCAATGTTAATACCCCTTGTTACAGGTGCCCTGCTCAGTTGCATTATGATCTACCACGACATGATCGGACTGGTCATTCCATTTACACTGATCTTTTATGGCATTTCACTTTATATTGCCGGTTATTATACCTACAGGGTAATACGGATTCTCGGTATACTTCAGATTGTGGCCGGACTTTCATCTGCCCTGTTTATTGAAAACTCCCTGCTCATCTGGGCTGCAGGCTTTGGAGTTTTGCATATTCTGTATGGTATCTACATGTTTAAATTTGAGCGGTGAAAATATCCATTAACGATCTTAATAAAGCATTCGAGAGCCGCATTCGGTTGGGAATTATGTCGGTCTTAGCCGCTAATGGCCAATCCGATTTTAATGCACTCAAAGAATTGCTGCAGGTTACCGATGGCAATCTTGCAAGTCACTTGCGTGCCCTCGAAAAAGAAAATTACATCGAAGTTCAAAAGTCATTTATCGGCAAAAAGCCAAATACCCAGTACCAGATTACCGAATCCGGTCGCAAAGCATTTTCAGATCACTTAAAAGCACTCGAAAAAATCATCAGATCACATTAATCCCACAACGTCATGGAAACCCACGAAAAATCAATTTTTGAAAACATCAATCAGGTAATCCGCAAGTCAATCACACTGAAACTCCTCACCATTTTTATTTTAATGCTCATCCTGATGATACCAATGGAATTTGCCAGAGAGGTAATTCGTGATCGTGAAGCACTTCAGGAGACAGCCATTACAGAAGTCAGTAACATGTGGGCAGGCAGGCAGGATGTATACGGGCCTATTCTAACCATTCCATACAATGTAGAAGTGATCACCGATGGCAAAACCACTATTATTAAACGACAGGCACACGTCTTGCCCGATCAGCTTGAAATCGCCGCTCATGTAATGCCTGAAACAAGGCAGCGTGGTATCTTCGATGTAGTAGTGTATACTACTTCTGTTTCCTTAACAGGAAGTTTTAAGGACATACAACAACACTTTCGTGATGAAGAATACAGGCTCTTATGGAAGGAAGCTTTTCTAACCTTCAACATTTCAGATCTTAAAGGATTCAGCGATCAGGCCGTAGTTGTCTGGAATGGTGCTGCTAAGCAGGTTGTACCTGGAACACGTCTGCCCGGAGTAGCAGAATCCGGAATTACCATAAACGACATATTTGATACCGAAGAAGCTTCAGGCAGCAATACTTTCAAAGCTGACTTTAAACTACAGGGAAGCCAGTACCTTGGATTTATTCCTTTGGGCAGAGAAACCAAAACAAGCATATCGTCTACATGGAAAGATCCCAGTTTTACCGGCAACTTCCTACCCGACACCCGAACCATAAACAACAATGGATTTACAGCAGATTACAAAATACTAGAGATAAATCGTAATTATCCCCAGTTTTATACCGACAGTATTAACGCTGCTTCAATTAAAAGCAGCAGTTTTGGTGTTGATCTGCTTATACCAGCAAATGGGTACCAGAGCTCGAACCGGGCTGCAAAATATGCACTCCTGGCCATATCGCTAACCTTCCTTACCTTTTTCCTTGTCGAAATTTTTAATAAGCAAAAAGTACATCCGTTTCAGTATATACTCATTGGACTGGCGCTGGTTATTTACTATGTCCTGCTGGTCTCTCTTTCTGAGTTTATGATTTTCGGACTTGCATACCTTATTTCAAGTGCAGTAGTAATAGCAATGATTGGTTTGTATTCCCTCTCAATTCTTAATAATTACAGGCAATCGGCGGCTCTTACTCTGGTATTGTGCATAACCTACGCATTTGTATATGTTACACTCCGTTTGCAGGACTATGCATTACTTATCGGCAGTATCGGTCTCGTTTTCACTCTGGCTGTCACTATGTATATTACCAGAAAAATAAACTGGTATGAACTAAAATAATGTATACTTTTGCCCACTTAAAATTTAAGTGAAGGAGTATGAGCGGCTTTTTCGGATGCATCACAAAACGTGACTGTGTAAGAGATGTTTTTTATGGCACCGATTACCATTCCCACCTGGGAACACGACGCGCAGGACTTGTTTTCTATAGTCGTGTGCATGGATTTCAAAAATCTATCCACAGTCTGGAAGATGGCTATTTCAGAAACAAATTTGAGAAAGACATCCAGGGATTTAAAGGCGAATCGGGCATCGGAATCATCAGTGATTACGAAGCTCAGCCGCTCGAAGTAAGTTCTCATCTGGGGCGTTTTGCCCTGGCACATGTAGGCAAAGTGGTAAATGCTGAGATTCTTGAAAAAGAATTCCTTCAGAAAAGGCATCACTTTTCAGAAATGAGCCAGTCAGGAGTAAACCCCGTCGAAGTGATCATTAAACTCATATGCGAGTGCGATTCATTCGTTCAGGGACTTCAAAGAGTGCACTCCACAGTAAAGGGTTCATCGTCGCTTTTACTGCTCACGCAGGATGCCATCTACGCCTCGCGAGATAAATATGGCCGTACACCCGTCATTATTGGTCGCAATGCAATAGGGTATGCTGTTACCAGCGAAACATGTGCACTGTCGAATCTTGACTACCATACTGAGTACTATCTCGGTCCCGGAGAGATTGTTAAAATAACTGCCGACGGGTACGAGCAAATTGTTGCTCCGGGAGATGAGATGCAAATTTGTTCTTTCCTTTGGGTTTATTATGGGTATCCACCTTCCTATTACGAAGGGATCAATGTAGATACCTGTCGTTACCGATGTGGTGCCTCATTGGCAAAGAAAGATAATGTCGAAGCAGATTTTGTTGCCGGCATCCCCGACTCCGGTATTGGTCATGCTCTGGGATACAGCAATGAACGCGGACTTCCGCAACGGCGGCCTTACTCTAAATACACACCAACATGGCCCAGAAGTTTCATGCCGCAAAGTCAGGATACCCGCGATCTTGTAGCTAAGATGAAACTGATACCCAACGAGGACATTATCAAAGATAAAAGAGGTATTTTTCTCGACGACTCTATTGTGCGCGGTACTCAGCTCAGAGATAACACTGCCGACCTTTACCATGCCGGTATTAAAGAAGTGCATATGCGTATTGCTTGTCCACCACTTACCTATCCCTGCGAATTCCTGAACTTCTCCAGATCACGCAGCTCTGCCGATCTTGCAACCCGTAAAGCCATTGTAAAACTGGAAGGCACTGATAAAGTAGATTATAGTGAGTACTCCAATCCATCGAGCGATAAATACAAAGCAATGGTGGAACAGATCAGAAAAGACCTTAATCTCACAACTTTACAGTTTCAGGAGCTTGACGATCTCGTGGAAGCTATTGGGCTGCCGAAAGAAAAACTTTGTACTCATTGCTGGGACGGTTCCGGAAAATTCTGACCTGTCGTGCAAAATCTTACATTTGCGTAAAATCTGCACACCGTGACACCAACAATTCTGCTTCTTACCTTTATCGGGTACACCCTGATTCTTTTTATCATAACATGGTACACATCACGCCGCGCTACCAACCATGGTTTTTATCTTGGCAATAAACAATCGCCCTGGTTTGTTGTGGCTTATGGAATGATTGGCGCTTCTATGTCGGGTGTTACTTTTATGTCAGTGCCCGGATACGTAGGGAGCTCCCAGTTCAGCTATTTCATGGTTGCGGTGGGGTACTTTTTTGGGTATATGGTAATTGCAAATGTGTTGTTGCCTCTGTATTACAGACTGAATCTCACCTCCATATATACCTACCTTGAGCAGCGCTTCGGATTCTGGTCGTATAAAACCGGCGCCTTTTACTTTCTTCTCTCCAGAGTGCTTGGGGCTTCATTAAGAATGTTTCTGATAATTTATGTGCTCCAGAATTACGTTTTCGATGCCTGGAATTTCCCGTTCTGGTTAACGGTAGTGATTTTTATAACCCTCATTCTCATTTATACTTTTAAAGGAGGTATCAAAACCATTATCTGGACTGATACTCTGCAAACAACATTCATGCTGCTTGCCTTAGTTCTCTCGATAGTTCTGATTTCAAAGGACCTGGAATTTAGTTTTGGAGAACTGGTGCAGCGTATATTCAACAGCAGCTATAGTGATATGATCGTAACTGACTGGGGGCCGCGTAATAACTGGCTAAAACAGTTCCTGAGCGGTATTTTTATAACTATAGTTATGACCGGTCTTGATCAGGAAATGATGCAAAAGAACCTGAGTTGCCGCAATGTGCACGATGCAAAAAAAAATATGGTTACTTTCAGTTTCATCATCGTTGCAGCAAACTTCATCTTCCTGTTTCTCGGAGCTGCCTTGTTTATATATGCAGCCGAAAAAGGTATTGATGTTAGTGCACTGCCAGGATCAGACGATGTTTTCCCCACCATTGCCATAAACTATCTGGGACCGGTCGCCGGACTTATTTTCTTTATCGGATTAATTTCTGCGGCATTTCCCAGTGCAGATGGTGCATTAACTTCTTTAACCACCTCGTTTTGCATCGACTTTCTCAATCTTGAAAAGAAATCTCATCTTTCAGAAGCAAAAAAAACACGTATCAGATACTTCGTTCATATAGGCTTCGCCCTGTTAATGCTGATGGTTGTACTTTCCTTCCGGTCATTTTACGATAAAGCACTTATTGACAAACTATTCACCATTGCCGGATACACTTATGGTCCGCTGCTCGGTCTCTATGCATTTGGGTTGTTTACAAAAACAACAGTAAAGGATAAATGGGTTCCGTTGGTAGCATTCATTTCACCGGTTGTATGTTATTTCTTAAGCATCAATTCATACGAATGGTTTGGTTATAAGTTCGGTTTTGAACTCCTCATCTTAAATGGTCTGCTTACTTTCGCCGGATTAATTATGCTGACTAAAAAATAGTTAATTGGTTTTCTTTCACAACTATTTTGCATAACAATTGTTTATGCCGATCGTCTTTTATTGTATATTAGTCGCATAAGACGGATATTACCTATGAAGAAACCCCATATTTATAAATGGATTGTAATTGCAGTCTCCATACTTTCCTATTTCGTGATGCTATTACCCCTGCAAGGCCAGATACCCGGCCAGGTGATCAAACCGGCTCTTACAGGAAAACAAGTACTTGACCCTGACCTTGATGGTTATGTCTCTTTGAAAACCAATGGAGTACAGCAAGGCTTTACAACACCTCCGCATGATGACGTGTTACAGAGTGAAATTCCGTATGCCTACCTTCAGCAGTATGATCCGATGGGTGACTTGCTGAAAGGTCCTGATTGTTCATTTACCGACCTTCTTGGAGTGGAGTCTTCCGGTAACAATGCCATCGGAGTTTACCGTGATGCCGGTAATAATTTATTATTTCGTTTCAGGGTAGGGAATTATTCTCCCAATTCCAAAGCCTATGGTGTATTTATCGATACAGACCAGAGATTCGGCTTAACCGGTCCGGATGCCGATCCCAATGCTGTTGCAGGTAATCCAGGCTTCGAGGTTGAAATAGTGCTTCGTACCAATTTCAGCATTGACGTAAATAAAGTAGATGGTACCATAAACCCTGTCCTGCAATCCTCATTTTCATACGATAACAACTGCCAGAAATCGGTCACTGTTACTAATGCCTGTAATAACCCTGATTTCTTTTACGATTTTTTTGTACCGTTTTCAAGTTTGCAGAATATAGCCGGGCTTAACATTACCCTTAACACCCCTATGCGCTTTGTGGCTGTATCAGGTATGAGCCCCCAATCCATAATTGCTTCGGGTCCATCAGATATTGCCGGGACTGGTGAAACTGCCAACCCCGACAACATTTATACCGATCTGATAAACATACAGACACCGGTTACACCTAATGATATCAATAACGGAATTCCTCCAAGGTCTGAGTGTCCGGTGCTGAATATAGTAACCTCCGGCTCTATTGTGGTTTCAGGCACAACCGTCGAACCTGTTGGTACAACCTTACAGGTAAAAGTATATTCTTCTGCAGGAGCATTGCTGGAGAGTAAGAGCATTTCCACTACCGGTGTTTCATGGTCAGTCACGCTGACCGGCAATGTTGCTGCCGGTAATAAGGTTACAGCTATTGCTACAGCTCCCGGCAAGGGCCCTTCGGCTGAAAGCTGCAATATGCAAACCATAGCGGCAACCCCGCTACCACCACTTGTAATCGATCAGTGTCTCGAAACGGGCACTTGTGGTGAGAATCTGATACCAGGTGCAACTTTAAATGTATACTATAATGGCATTCTTATTGAATCAACATCCTCAAATACTAGCGTAGTTCACATAGGTGGAATTACTTTTATGTACAAACCCAATGGCAACTTCAACAACTGTTCGGCAGGCCAGAAACTTATGCTGGAAGGTGTATATCAATTCAGCCAGACGGTTGACGGTGTGGAATCAGTAAAAGTAAGCTGCATTCCACTTTCCTGGAATAGTTGTCTTGGTCAAACTAAAATATCTGCTCCGGTAATTACATCTCCGTTATATAATGGTATCGGTCTCACTATCAGTGGCACATCGGATGCCAATCTCCGGATTGAGGTTCTAAAAAATAATATTAGCCTTGGTACTGTATTTGCTAACGGATCAGGTCACTGGACAATAAGCGGCATTACACTTGCTGCAGGCGATATCGTTACTGCTGTTGCGCGACTGGCAGCAACCAGTCCGCTGACCTGTTACCCAGGTTTCAGTGCGCCGGTCATAGTAGCACCTGCCCCTGCCCCTGTTATTACAAGCGATGCATGCGGCACGGTAACTGCTGTTTCGGGATACGTAAATGCTACCGCCGGAAGTGTCAGAATTTTCAACAGCTCCAATGTGGCTTTAGGAACAGCCGTTACTGTTGGTACAGACGGCAACTGGAGTATTACCGGACTTAACATTACTTCGGGGGGTTACTATGCGAGGGCTATGTATACCGGTGGGGCCTTTGGCAATTCGTTATCGCGCACCGTTCGGCAAAAAACCAGTAACATACCTGTTATTTCAACAGTTACAATTACTGAGTTAACCACAACTTCACTCACCGGTACAGGTGTTACCAATGACACTATTAAACTGTATGTGGATAATGTGCAGGTAATTCTTCCGGCAGTGGTAAGAGTATCTGCCGGCACATGGACCATTACCAACATTCCGTCGTATGCTTTTTATGCAGGGGCAACAGTTTATGTCACAGCTACCTCACCCGGAAAATGTGAAGGTGATCCTTCTGCTGTAAAAACCGTTCTATGCAATCCACCGGCAGTACCGCTATACACTGGCGGTAGTTATTCTTATTGCACAGGTAATGCAGGGACGATATTAATACAGAATTCTCAGCTGTTTGTCGTTTACCAGCTTACTGACGCAGCCGGCAATTCCGCAGGACCACCGAAAATGGGCACAGGGGGTAATCTTGAACTTAACACCTTCCCTCTCACAGGTAACCTGACTAACATCTTTGTATCAGCGTACAGGCTGTTTAAACCGGAATGTAAGACAATTTCAACAGTACCTATCAATTATGATGTGCAGAATCCCGCACCTTCAATTACACTCACCGGCACCTATCTATCTGTACAGCGGGGTACCACCGCAGCATCCCTGCTTTACAGTGTAAAATCAACCAATCCTTCCGCCGACAAGTACACAATTGACTTCAGTCCTGCTGCTAATCTTCAGGGATTTGCAGATATCACCTTAGCGCAGAACATCCCTGCAAACGCAATACCAATAGCCGTGCCAGCAAGCGCAGCCGTTAACAACTATATGGCGACACTAACAATACACTCTAACACCCCCGGCTCCTGTTCCAGTAATTACAGCTTCACAATTTCCGTGTACTCCAATAGTCAGCCGCCTATTATCTCTAAACAACCAATGGGAACCGAGGTCTGTTTTAATACCGGAACGGTTATGAGCGTGCTCACTCCTAATTTGGGAGTGACATATCAGTGGCAGAGTGCCACGGCAATCTCCGGACCTTATGCCCCGGTTGTTGGTGGCTCGGGTGCTACCACAGCCAGTTATACCACACCTTTCTTAACGTCTGATATATACTATCGGGTTATCGTATCAAATGCTTATGGATCAACACTAAGCACCATAGCAACGGTTACCATCTCGGCTATAGCACCGGGTACCTGGGATGGCGATACCGACAATAACTGGAACAATGCTTTTAACTGGTCGTGCAATTTTTTGCCCGACTTAACCACCAATGTCCTTATTGGTAATGGAAAGCCTCATTACCCCGTTCTTTCTTTGGGCCCTGCTGGTATGGCACGCAACCTTACCATTCAAAATTCTGCATCGCTTACGGTCAGTGGCAACACATTGCAAATTGCAGGATCCATCAGTAATGCCGGTAGCTTTACAGCCGACGAAGGAACCATTGAGCTTCGCGGTTCAGTAGTTCAAACTATTCCTGCAAATACCTTTACAGGAAATAATATACTGAATCTAACCCTAACCAACAGTGCCGGTGCAACCGTTGCAGGAAGTCTGAATATTCTGGGTGTGCTAAAGGCACAGACAGGCAACATTGCCTCCAACGGAAATATAAAGTTAATCTCTACACCGTTGAGAACTGCCCTGATTGATGGTGCAGGTAACGGACAGGTTACAGGTGATGTAACTATACAGCGCTATATTGCTTCCAGTTTTGGGTATAAGTACTTTGCGTCGCCCTTTACTGCACTTACTGTTGGAGATTTTACACCATATCTGGAACTTACTGAAAGCTTTGCCACATTCTACAGGTATGATAAGAACAACAAAAACACGCTTGGTCAGCCAATTACCGGCTGGATTAAATACGTACAGCCTTCGGGATTACTCAATCCATTCCATGGTTACACTGCCAACCTTGGAACAAACACTTCATCTGTAACAATGGAATTTTCCGGGATTGTCAATAACGGAACCTTCACTCGGTCGCTGAGTAATAATAACGGAAACTTTACCAAAGGTTACAACTTTATTGGTAATCCTTACCCCTCTCCCATTAACTGGGATGCCCCCGGGTGGACCAAAACAAAGGTAGACAACGCCATTTATTTCTTCAATGCCGGTACTACCGACAGGTATCTGGGGACATACAGCAGTTATGTGAATGGGGTTGCTACCGGTAACGGATCAAACGTCATACCCGCATATCAGGCCTTTTTTGTGCATGTTAAGGATACTGCTAATCCGACTAATTATCCGGTTAACGGATCTCTTACTATTACCAATGCCGTGCGTGTAAATAACCTGAATCCCGTGTTTCATAAAAACAGCAACGAAGCACTGCAGATAAAGATTGCGGCAGCATTTACCTCGCCGGACGGACCTAAAGATTTTGCAGTAAGTTACTTCGATTCAGATGCTACCGGGGATTTTGACACCCATAAAGATGCATTGAAGCTTATGAATACTGAGCCACTGGTCCCGAATATATACTTCATTACCGAAGGTGGCAGGGAACTGTCGATCAATGGAATTCCGGAGCCCAGCGCAGAGATCACTGAAATAGCTTTAGGCATCAATACCCTACAGGATGGCACAATAATGATCAGCACCGGCGATATGAGTATGCTGCCTTCAAACAGGTATCTTTACCTCCTCGATACAGAAAGCAACATCCGTAAAGACCTGTTGCTTCATACACACTATAAATTTTCCCTGAGAAAGGGCAAATACGATAACCGTTTTAAGCTTATAATTTCAAATTTCGAAATGGGCGAGATTACCGAAGAGGATCATAAGCTATTCATTGTAACCGGTGGAGGAGCAAGTTACACTATATACACTACCTTGCCCGATGAAGAAAAAGGCACAATAATAGTGTACAATATCGCAGGACAGAAGGTGCATGAGAAGGATGTTACCGGCAAAGAAACAATCGTAGTACATCCTTCAACAGGAGCCGGGGCTTATGTTGTAACCATATCGGCTATGGGCAGGAGAGAGACTGCTAAAATTATTGTCACGCAGAAACACTTTGAATAGGTTAAGGTTCTTCGTAATAATAAACCCTTATCAGTGCTGAATCGTTGAGGTAATCAAGTTTCATAATGGAGATCCTATGAATATTCAGACCAGTTCTGTTTTTAAGATCATCGAGTAATTCTTGTCTTAATGCCGGTTTAATCAGGTCTACTCTTTCGTACTGCACCAGCTG
This sequence comes from uncultured Lentimicrobium sp., assembly GCA_964643225.1. Lineage (GTDB taxonomy): Bacteria > Bacteroidota > Bacteroidia > Bacteroidales > Lentimicrobiaceae > Lentimicrobium. The sequence continues at coordinate 31,234 of CAZXQT010000002.1, forward strand.
GCAACTCTCCCGCTTCATAACCAGGCGCGAATCCAGAATAAAAGCTGCTGCTACAATAATAGCCACTATTACCAGCAGCACTTCCATATCCAGCTGTATTCCACTGATCAATCCCAGTGCTATAAAGATAAAAAGGTAGGTCATGTCTTTGGGATCGATTCCTTCTGTTCTGTATCGAAGCATCGAAAACACAGCAAACAGTCCGAATGCAGCCCCCATGGATATGCGCACTTTATTTAGCACGAAAGTGAGCAGGAAAATAACAATATTGAAAATGATGAATGTAAAAATTGTATCGAGCTTTTTGTAGTTCGGATAGTACAGAAACAGAATGATTACCAGTACAGCCGCCAGATTAATGCCGATGTTATAGAAAAAACGCGTATTAATGTTTATCAGCGGTTCACTTACTGGCAGATTGTTGCCGTTAATCACTTCTTCAAACTGAGCCAGGACAGGCAGGCCGAAAAGCACCAGCAAAATTGCCAATCCAATAATAACGGCTATGCGAAAATCATGCATACTTCTGAGTAAGTTTCTTAACATATAGGAGTTTTCGTTTGAAGTTATTTATCTTAACAGTACTGACTAATGATGCAACACCAAGACAATATTTACTGACAGATACCGGTCTTATCTGTAATCGGTGCATTTTATCAATAAAAAGCGAAGGCTGACTGTGCAATTGTTTTACCTCGGCTATTACAATATTGTTTAATTCCTTTTCCTTGTCCTGATAAAGGAATTTAAGTTCTGTATCCAAAGTGATTCTTTCCTGCGACTTCTTGCTTACAAGAGTAAGCCGGCTGTAGTTAATCTGCAAAGATTCCTTCAGATTCATGGCTGCATATCCGGTTTTCTCCGACAGAACAGATTCCAGAGTTCCCTGAATGCAGAATTCATCACCACTGGTTTCTATTCTTGTTTTCACAACCCTGCCAGTGTTGGTTTTCTGTTTGATCTCAAAATAGGAATTATTGGTGTCTTTATAATTCCTGAAACGAACCTTATGACGCGTTAACCGATGATTATGATGCTTAACATACATCTCATAATCCGGTGTATCGAAGTACAGGTTTTCATAATGACTTACTGGAGTGCTTCCTGCGACTAAAATGTAATATTCCTCCGAAAGATCCTGCAGTACTTCTGGCATCCGCTTAATTGCAAATAAATACTTCACCTCTACCCGGTCGAGCAGGGTCGGTCCCAGGTCCTGCAGATTAATTTTTTCAAACGTCCCCAGTACTGATTCTATGTCACCGTTCATAACCACCCTTTCATTGTTTCTATATATCAAAGTTATAGCCAATACCAAGTATATATTCTTTTCCAGGTTCATCTTTATCAATTGTATGATTCAGAATTCCAGAAATATCAATACTATGGTGTTTATTAAACTTATATTCCAGTCCCACAACATATCGTATCTTTTCAAACCGGTTGCCATCAGGATTATTTAACTGGTAAAAAGATTCTGCTGAAACAAAAGGCTCCAGTTTTACCCCCGGAATATTATAATCAATTTTTAATTTATTGCGCCAAACCTTTTCGGGATTTAATTTATAGGTATCAATCTTACCGTTCTTCTTTATGCGGTCGCTTTCGTCTTTATAGGTAATTTCATACTTTTCACGCAGCGAAAAAGAGAATCTGTCAGCTTTGAGTTTGCCCTGGATAAACGGAGTAAACCTGTTCCTGATCTGATAATCATCGTACTTTGCGTCATAGAAATTTATCAGGGTATACGAAAAACCAATTTCCAAAGGCTTAATAATTGCATAACTCACCTCGGGCTGAAAGCTCATCCTGTAAAGAGTGTCGTAAATACCTCTTCCCCTGAATTCCAGTTCACCGCCAAAATCCCATTTTTTGTAACCGTACTCAATAGTAGCCGTAGACCATACTCCTGTAGTGCTGTTTTGCGCAATTATTTCCGAAAAGGAAAAAAGGAAAAATATAACAACGGCATATTTTTTAATCATTATACTATTTATTGAGGTTCATTACAAAAACTAACAACTGAAAAGTACTTCTTTCTCAGCGTTTTATGCTGTCTGGCATTAAAAGGGTATAAAATTACTACATTAATATCTGAAATGAGCCAATATATTAGTAAAATTTAGGTGCAACGTGTCAAATTCCTGATTTAAAAGATGCTGACCCATCTAAAATAGATTTTGCAATGTTAATTCAGCTACCTTTGCGCAGGATAAACGCACTTTATTGTGTTTATTATAGTACTATCAAAAAATTATAAAACAAAAAAAACAAAAATCATTTAATGGGTAGATCAAACGAAACTTACGGTAAAAAAGAAACAAGATCCAAACAAGACAAAAAAAGAAAAGAAAAAGAACAAAAGCGTGCCGAACGTAAAGAAAATAAAGGTTCCGGAAGCTTCGATGACATGATAGCTTATGTGGATGAATTTGGCAATATTACCTCTACCCCGCCCGATTTATCGCAACGAACTGTAATAAAGGCTGAAGATATTGACATTACTGCATCAAGGAACTCCATTGCTATTGATCCAACCCATAAAGGAATAGTTAAATTCTATGATACATCTAAAGGTTTTGGTTTCATAAAGGATCTCGGAACCCAGCAGGATGTGTTTTTTCATGTAAATGAACTTTTAGAACCGGTAGTAGAAAACAATAAAGTTACTTTTGAAATTGCTAAAGGCCCAAAGGGATTAAATGCCGTTAAGGTAAAAATTGACAGATAAACCAGCGTTAATGTCTTATTAACAAAACGGGGCAACAATGAAGAGATACTTTTCGGTGAATTTACTCTTCCTGGCAATAATTGCCTTGCTCTTATCAGCGTGTGAAAAGAGCAGCCCTACCGACGTCAAAAAGCAATTAACCTATGTAACAGGGCAATGGGAACGCATCACCGACTCCCTGCTTGACGACCCCCAGTTGCCGGGATTGATCATTGGCATCTGGGTTCCTGAAAAAAACGTAGAATGGGTGCGGGCAAAAGGCTATTCAGACAGGCAGTCGTGGGAAGCCCCCGACCCAAACATGGCATTCAGAATCGGTAATATCACTGAATCTTTCTCTTCTACTTTAATACTGCAACTGATCGACGAAGGAAAAATAAGTCTCGATGATTCTCTGAGTAAATACCTTCCTGATTACCCCAAAGCTGACAGTGTAAAAATACACATGCTGCTCAACCATGCCAGCGGTATACCCGACTATCTTGCGTCAGGACTAGCATCGCAGGCATACACGCATCCTGAAAGGATCTGGAGCAGAGACGAATTAATTGACTTTGCCAAAACAAGGCCTTACTATTTTACCCCGGGATCCGATTACCAGTATTCAGCGACCAACGCACTCATAGCTGCAGAGGTGGTTGAAAAAGTAACCGGAAACACGTTTCAGGAGGAGCTAAAAGACCGCATACTTGACACCCTCGGTTTAACAAATACTTTTTATCCTTCAGGCCCTGCCACTGAGTCTTCCTTTTTTAGGGGTTACACACTCGAGGAGGATAAAGTCACTGACGTAACAGAGGTAATTCATCCATCCTTTTACAGAGAGGCAGCCGGAATGGTTTCGAATCTGTACGATTTGAGAACATGGATTGAGAACCTATACCAGGGTACCCTTCTTACTGCGGACACCCGAGAAAAAATGCATACCCTCATCAATGCACCCGGAACCGTCTTTCAACAAAACGGACTGGGAATCATGTACAGCAGCAATCCACCGGTATGGGGACATAGTGGAAGCATTTACGGATACGCTACACTGGCAATATATGCCCCCGAGCTAAATTTAACCATGGTAATAGCGTTTAATAATACCCGCAAAAAACCAATGGACTTAGCCAGAAGGTTGCTGAGCATCTACATGCAGAATGTAAATAATTGATTTACCGTAGCTTTGCTTTGATGGCGTAATTTACTACTTTTGCAGCCTTTAAAAGCAACCCGATTATCCACGCAATTTATTATAAATGAGTCTTGTTGTCGTCGGTACAGTAGCCTTTGATGCTATTGAAACTCCGTTTGGTAAAACCGACAAAATACTTGGTGGAGCTGCTACGTATATTAGCCTTGCAGCTGCAAAACTACACGATAAAGTTAAAGTTATCTCCGTAGTGGGAGGTGATTTCCCCAACGATTATATAAAGTTGTTGAACAATTCGGGCGTCTGTACCGAAGGTATCCGCGTAATCGAGAAAGGCAAAACGTTCTTCTGGTCAGGAAGATACCATATCGACATGAACAGCCGTGATACGCTTACTACCGAACTCAATGTTCTGGCCGATTTTAATCCTGAGGTCCCGACTTCCTATCATGACTGCCGTTACCTGATGCTTGGTAACCTCACACCTGCCATACAAAAGAAAGTTATTCAGCAACTTCCGGTCAGGCCAAAGCTAATAGTACTCGACACAATGAACTTCTGGATGGATACCGCCTGGGATGACCTCATGGAGGTGCTGGCAATGATTGATGTACTTACCATCAATGATGAAGAAGCACGACAGTTGTCGGGTGAATATTCACTGGTAAAAGCTGCCCGTAAGATCATGGAAATGGGGCCGCGTTTCCTGATCATAAAAAAAGGAGAGCACGGAGCTCTGCTTTTCCACGATGACCAGGTGTTCTTTGCACCGGCCATGCCTCTGGAAGATGTATTCGATCCTACCGGTGCAGGCGATACTTTTGCAGGAGGATTTACAGGCTTCCTTGCCAGTACTGACGATATTTCGTTCGAAAACATGAAGAGAGCAATCATCTTCGGATCGGCAATGGCGTCATTTACCGTAGAGCAATTTGGTACTGAATCCCTCCAGTCGCTCAAGAACGGTAAGCTTTATGACCGCGTTCAGCAGTTTCTGAGTATGGTAAAATTTGATGTTATTCTTTCTACCTAATTGACTGAATTACTTTAAGAAAGCAGACTCAAGGATATATTTGTTTTAACGCATATTTTTTTATCTTTGCGGCCTGCTATAGTAAAAATATAATTATAAACAGAGATATGAAGGTTTACAAAACAAATGAAATAAGGAACGTCGTTCTCATAGGCGGTGCCAAGTCAGGTAAAACTACCCTGTCTGAGTCCATGTTGTTCGAAGGTGGCCTTATCAACAGACGTGGGACTGTGGAAGACAAGAATACCACATCCGATTACCGCGAGATTGAATTAGAGCGTCAGAATTCCGTTTCATCTACAGTGATGTACGTGGAACACAAAGGTCATAAAATAAATTTTATTGATGCACCCGGATTCGACGATTTTATTGGTGAAGCTGTTGCAGCACTTAACGTTTGCGATACCGCCTTAATGGTTGTTAACGCACAGAACGGTGTTGAAGTTGGTACTGAGATCAACTGGAGGCAGACAAACAAAGCCGGAATTCCTGTTGTATTTCTTGTAAACCATCTCGAGCATGAAAATTCTTCGTTCGAGGAAACCGTAAGACAACTGAAATCGCAGTTTGGCGGAAGTGTTGTTCCTATCCAATATCCTGTAAATGAAGGTCTTGGCTTTAACGCTATTATTGATGTTTTACAGCAGAAAATGCTGAAATATCCTGCCGGCGGTGGAAAAGCTGAAGTACTCGATATTCCTGCAGATGAAAAAGACAAGGCAGAAGAAATGCATGCCGCACTTATTGAATCAGCTGCTGAAAACGATGAAGCATTAATGGAAAAATTCTTTGATGCAGGCACGCTAACTGAAGCTGAAATAATTCAGGGCCTTAAGCTTGGCATCATGAAACGTGGTATGTACCCTGTAATGTGTGTTGGCGGCAAACCAAACTTTGGTATTGACCGACTGCTCGACTTTATTAACAGCTATCTGCCTGCTCCAAACGAAATGCCCGGCCGCAGAAACAACGCAGGTAAAGAACTCAACTGCAATCCTGCCGATCCAACCTCCCTCTTTATCTTTAAAACTTCTATCGAAGAACATCTTGGCGAAATTTCTTTCTTCAAGGTATATGCCGGTGAAGTTACCGAGGCTATGGACCTTGTTAACGGAAATAACGGTTCTAAAGAACGTATTCCTCAGCTGTTTGCCGTAGCCGGTAAAAAGCGCGAGAAACTGGAGAAAGTAATCGCAGGTGATATCGCTGCTACCATCAAATTAAAGAGCAGCCGTACAAATACCACACTCAATACTCCAAAGAACGGAAGCGATGTAATTGAGCCAATCGAATTCCCCTCACCACGTATCAGCATGGCCTTAAAAGCCAAAAACCAGTCAGATGATGAAAAACTGGGTGCTGCACTTACCGAGCTGCAGAAGGTTGACCCAACCATTACCGTTGAGTACTCAAAAGAATTAAAACAGATCATTATCCGCGGTCAGGGTGAATTGCACCTCAATATTGCAAAATGGCAACTCGAAAACATAGAGAAGATTCTTATTGAATACTATGCACCGAAAATTCCATACCGCGAAACCATTACCAAACCTTCCAAGGCAATGTATCGCCACAAAAAACAATCAGGTGGTTCAGGTCAGTTTGGTGAAGTTCATATGCTTATCCAGCCATGGACAGAAGACATGACTCCTCAGAAAGAGTTCCCGATTCGTGGCACAGAAGAACATCCATTATCATGGGGCGGTAAACTAGTATTCAACAACTGTATCGTTGGTGGTTCTATAGATGCCCGCTTTATGCCGGCTATCCTTAAAGGTATCATGGAAAAAATGGAAGAAGGTCCGCTTACTGGTTCCTATGCACGCGACATCGTTGTTAACGTATACGACGGTAAGATGCACCCGGTCGACTCCAATGAACTTGCGTTTAAACTTGCCGGACGTAATGCATTTAAAGAAGCATTTAAAAATGCAGGACCAAAAATTCTTGAACCGATCTATGATGTGGAAGTTATTGTACCCGCCGACCGCATGGGCGATATCATGACCGACCTGCAGGGTCGCCGTGCTATCATCATGGGTATGGACAGCGAAGGTAACTATCAGAAAATAAAAGCTAAAGTTCCTCTGGCAGAAATGAACAGATATTCCACCGCATTAAGTTCGCTCACATCGGGCAGTGGTGCTTATTCTCTCAAATTTGCGGAATATGCACAGGTTCCGGGCGATGTTCAGAATGCACTGCTCAAAGCTTACGAAGAACAGGAAAAAGAAGAAGAATAAACAAAGCTTTACGCATTTTTATTCTCTGTTTGCTAATAAGAAAGGCTGCTCAAAAGGCAGCCTTTCTTATGTTATTTCAATCCCGTACGGAGTATAGCATGCAATATTTCTGCTACCAAACAACCGTTATTACAGTCATTGATTGCAAAGTATACGTAAAGTACTTTTCACCCTGTTTTACATTAAAAACCTTATCAACGTTTCCGGTATTGGCAGCCACAAGCACTTTCGAACCATCAGTGTTCTGGAAGGCAACAGTCTGTATAGCACCAAGTTCCTGAGGTGTGGTGGTGCGTATACGTATTGCACCCGGACGGACAAATTTCGCAAAATGTGCGAGAGAATAGTATTCCACATTTTTAGTAACCATGCCTGACCCTGAGTTAATGGTCACAACGCCTCTGCAATTGTTGCAGCCGTTGTTTTGAGGTCCGTAATTCTCATCGAGTGCCAGATTCCACAGCAGGTTAGTCTTAGACCAGTTGCGGGTTGTGCCGATAAAAATGTTTTGCATGTTCCACATAAGGTTTTCTGAGAAATCATTAGCCCACGCTCCCCCTGATATCTCAGTAAAATACAGTCCTTTATCGGGATGTGCGTTATGTACTGTGCTCATAGCACCTACCTGACCACCATAGGCATGAAATGCAGAACCGGCTACATACTGTTTCGCCTGAGGATCATTTAATATCGTAATAGGGTAATCCGGTCTGTCCCAGTTGTGGTCATAAAGAATAATTTTAGTACCCAAATTGACAGTTTGAAATTTAGGGCCTAAATGGTCGCGTATAAACGTGAGTTGCTCTTCGGGCTGCATCTCCATACAAGGATAGTTTGCAGTGAAGTACAGCGGCTCATTTTGCGGTGTAATGGCGTCTATTCGTATATCCTGCTGCCCCATCGCCTGAATGTACTTAACAAAGTAATCAGCATAAACATCGTAACACTCCGTCCGGAGCTTACCTCCAATCATGCTTTTACTCGTCTTCATCCATGCGGGTGCACTCCAGGGAGATCCCATAAATGTCATGTCCGGATTGATGGCTAGTATTTCTTTAGCCATTGGAATTACATCGAGGGTATCCTGGCTGAGGTTAAAATGTTCAAGACCAAAATCTTCCTGACCGGCTGGCATGTCGTCATAACTAAAGTCTGACAAAGAAAAATCAGATGCTCCGATGGTTAGCCGCAGGTAGGAGATTCCAATGCCTGTTGCCGGATTAAACAGACTGTTGAGCAAAGTACCCCTGGCACCTTCACTCATTTTACGGTTAATCAGATATGCCGAAGAGCCGGTTAATGCAGCACCAAAGCCTTCTATCACCTGAAAAGTAACGGCGGTGTCAACTGTAATTATAGGCGAACTGTTTCCAGCCAGTTTCCGTATACTAACGGTACCGGCTTTCTCAAAAAGCCTTGACTGATCACCTTTTGTAATGTAAACCTTAGCTCCTGTGGTGTCAGAAGGAATCGGAGGATCGTCAGGACCGTTGTTTTTTTCCTTTGTACATCCGGTTAATGCAGTAACCGATAAAAACAGCACCATGCATAATTTCATTACTGCCATTCTGCGTGATGAGTAATATATGGATTGCCTAACCTTATTTTGGGTTCCTGTACTTTGCATAATGATTTAATTAGTATTGGGCTACTGGCAGTCAGCAAATGGCCTCTGCCGGTAACCCAATGTGTTCCATGGTTAAACAGTTGTTAATAACCTGGGTTCTGATCCAGGTTCACATTTATATCCAGTTCCGATTGCGGAATGGGGAACAAGAGGTCATTCTCATTGATATTGTAACCAATTGGCTGACCATCAGGTCCAATCTGGTTTGTCATCACCGAGAGTGCTCTGCCATTTCTCTTAAGGTCAAACCAGCGGTGGCCTTCAAAAGCGAGTTCCAGTCTGCGTTCTTTTTCAATGGCAAGTCGCATTTCTTCCTGTGTATCGGCAGGAGTACCGGACAAACCAACTCTCGATCTGATTTGATCTACAAGATTTGCTGCACCGGTTACATCACCCATTTCATTCAACGCTTCTGCCTTTAGCAGGATGATATCTGCCAGGCGCAGGAAGATATAATTCTGTGGGCTCGGAGAGGTGATGTTGCGGTATTTATTAATAAACGGAAACTGCGACTGATCCGTCCAGTATGGGTCGCCCCAGCTTACTGTTTCAAAGCTTATGGATGAATTCAACCTTACATCATCACCTTCGGCCTGAAACTCAGCAACAAGGTCATGCGATGGAGTGTTAAACTTCTTCCAGTCTTTACCTCTGAACATACTTGCACCCCAGTTACCTGACGCGTTGGTTCCATCGTAGTTGATCTCGAAGATTGCCTCCTGAGAGTTTTCAATGGTATTGTTCCAGAGGTCGTCGTAGTTTTGCAATAAACTATACGGACCGTTTATTACAGCATCGGCATATTGAATAACCTTTGCATAGTCGTGCGGCTGCATAGTTGCATACACTTTAGCAAGCATTGCATTCACTGCTCCCTTTGTAACAAACCCTTTATTGGTTGCCGAAACCGGCACTGTATTCAAAGCATACTCCAGGTCTGATATGATCTTTGCGTATACTTCTGCTTCAGGTGCCCTTGCGGGGAACATCTGCGGATATATTTCATCGAGCAGTTCTGCGCTTACCGTGGTTACTTCCTTAAGCTGCAATGGAACAGGCCCCCACAGCTGAACCAGCTGGAAGTAATTGAATGCCCGTATAAAGGCGGCTTCACCCTTAATCTGTGCTTTACGCTCATCCGTAAAACCGGGCTCATTTATTTCAAACACATTATTGAATATCACATTGGTTTTACCAATAATGCTATACAGGTATGCCCAGTCGCGGCTTATGTTTGCATTGGTTGCCACTATATTGAACTCGTCAATCTGAAAATTAGCAGGGTTATCAGCTCCGGCATATGCATCATCAGAACGGGCATCACCATTTACAAAATAATCGAGCTCCCAGTATTCATTTCTGAATTCAGCGTAAGCACCTGCCAGTGCAGATTCAATCTGATCGGCGGTTTCGAAAATAATGGTGTCTGACTGTCCTCTTTCGGCCGTGATAGGTTGTGAAGCAGGTTTCAGATCAAGAAAATCTTCACAGGCATAGAACGGCAGCAATACAGCAGCCATTACTAAAAGTTTGATATATCGTTTCATAATCGTCATCATTAAAATTCAACATTCAGACCAACCATAAAAGTGCGTGACTGCGGATAGGTTCCATAATCAAAACCTGAAGCAATAGCACTGTTGCCATATTGGCTAACCTCGGGGTCAAATCCCTTGTATTTTGTAAATGTCAGCAGATTCTGACCTGTTACATATACCGATAAAAGTTTGAAATATTTATGATTTTCAAACAATCTGTATGACAAGGTAACCGATTTCAGACGCATATAAGATCCATCTTCCACAAATCTTGTTGAATTACGAATGTTGTCGGTATTGCCAGCTCTTGGTATATCGGTATACTGATTGTCAGGTGTCCATCGTCTGAGCACATCTACTGACTGATTTTTTGAATCAAACATTCCCTCCAGGTCAACCCTGGTTGAATTGTAAATCTCGTTACCATAACTACCCTGCAGGAAGAAACTAAAGTCGAATTTCTTGTAGTTGAATGTATTGGTTAACCCGAAGATAAAATCGGGCATACCTGAACCTATTATGGTACGGTCGGCAGGGCCTATTTCCCCGTCCCCGTTAAGGTCTGAGTATATAATATCGCCTGTTTCAGGATCAACACCTTCCGAAACATATCCATAGAAACTTCCCAGTCCTACACCTTCTTCAAGGACAATAGCATATTCATTGTTGCTGTACACAAAACCAAATGACCTTGCATACTTGCGGGTATACTGAAGTGAAATGACTTCATTATCGTTAAATGCTATATTGAAGTCGGTCGACCATTTAAAGGTCTTATCCATATTGATGCTGTTGATTTTGAATTCAATTCCCCTGTTTTCAATTTCACCGGCATTGGTTTGCAGCGATGTAATGGGGAGTGATGAAGTCAGCTGAACAGGAAGGATCACATCCTTGGTTCTCTTTATGTAAGCATCGGCAGTTAAAGTCAAACGACCTCCGAGGGTGGTAAAGTCGATACCGATATTAGACTGGTTGGTAACTTCCCAGCGCAGGTCAGGATTCTGATAGGATGTCTGATAAACAGCAGGTCCGGAAAGCGGATTGGTCGGAGTAACTCTGGTAAAACCTATAGTTCCATAGGAGGCATATTCATAAATACCTTCCGAGTTTCCGGTTAAGCCCCAGCCTGCGCGAAGTTTAAGATCATCTATCCATGTTGCACCCTGCATAAATGGTTCAGCTGAAATACGCCATGCAGCCGAAACAGATGGGAAGTTGCCCCAAAGATTGGCAACCCTCGATGTACCATCGCGTCTGAAGTTAGCAAGCAGGTAATATTTACCGGCATAATTGTAAGTAATACGACCTATGAAGGAAGCAAGGGCCCACTCCCTTATATCGGATCCGGCACTTATAGTATTTGCAGCCCATAAGGTTCTGACATTATAATCAGGCGGGAAGTCGTTACCGCTCATATAGGATTGATCCCAGCGATTTTTTTCAATACTGTTACCTACGAGTGCGGTAAAATTGTGTTCACCGATCTTTTTTGCATACTCCAGTGTCTGATCAAACAACCAATGGAAATTATTTGATTTATCAGCATTGGCAGTACCGTTTTGCTGTCTGCCATATCCGGTGCTGATCGGATCAAGGAAATAATCACTCTGGAAAACACCCAGATCAACACCTATACGTGGCCGGTAGGTTAATCCTTCTATTATTTTAACCTCTGCACCAATATTACCAACAATCTGCCTGTTTACGGCATTCTGGTCAGCAGCGTCCATATATGCTGCAGGATTTTCCCATGATTGCTGGAAGGGATTCGGATCGTACCATCCCTTTTCATTTTCCGTATCACTGCTCCATGTTTGCAGGAAAGGAGGAGTATTGAGCGTACTCATAATAACGCCCCCTCTTCCGGAACTCAGGTTATCGGGTGTATCTTTTGTATTTTGTTGTGAAACCGTCAGGCTGGTGTTTAACTTTATCCAGGATCGCAGTTCATTGTCAAGATTTAACCGAACAGAATACCTGTCGAACTTAGCCGGCCGGATAATACCTTTTTCTGAAAGATAGTTTCCTGAAACATAATATCTGTTTTTATCGTCTCCGCCACTAAAGGCAAGCTGATACGACTGGGTATAACCGGTTTTAAATACTTCCTCATTCCAGTCGTTATTATCAAGCATAGTAGTATCGCTGTCGTTAATAAGTCCCGGGGATATCTCCTCCATCAGATCTCTGTACTGTTTGGTAGTAAGTACATCGATTGTGTTTGTTAACTGTGAGGTTCCAAAATATGTGTTGAAACTAATAACCGGTTTGTTTTCGACCCCCCGCTTGGTTGTTACAATAACAACCCCATTGGCGCCACGGGCACCATAGATAGCTGCTGAAGTAGCATCCTTGAGAACCGTCATACTTGCAACATCGTTCGGATTGATCCCGTTGAGGCTGGTCATAGGTACTCCATCCACAACATACAACGGGTCGTTTGACAGTGTTACGGAAGTAGCTCCACGAACACGCACTGTCATACCTCCACCAGGTTCTCCCGAATTCTGAATAACCTGTACACCGGCAGCTTTACCCTGCAAAGCCTGTGGTGCTGAAACAATCGGTCTGTTAGCTATATCTTCATCACCCACCGTTACAACGGAGGTACTCACATCTCTTTTAAGCTGGGTACCATACCCTATAACCACCACTTCGTTAAGTTCGGTAAGTTCTTCCACCAAAGTGACATTAACAGTGCTCTGGTTGCCTATCTGAACTTCCTGTGTGGTATAACCAATATAGCTAAATCGCAGTGTACCCTGATCGGTGTTTAAGCTATATCTGCCGTTCATGTCAGTAACGGTTCCGGTTTGTGTACCCACAACCAGAACAGTAACCCCGGGCAGGGTATTACCCTGCTGGTCTTTCACGGTTCCACTGATTGCCCTGCCTTGTGAGAAGCCCTGCAAAGCAACCAGTATCATTATAATAAATGTAAAAATCTTTCTCATAGATATCAATATTTTTAGTTTCCCGGGTCTTATACCCCAACTGTAACCTAAGGATTCGTTTTGTAAACTCTCACATAGTCCACCTCCATACGGGCTTTTGTGAGAGAAGGTTCAATTCCGTTCTTTAAACCACCCGACTCAAGAGTAACATCGCTACCCCAGTTGCCTCCCATGGCAATATTCATTATGATAAAAAACGGTTTATTAAAAGGCCAGGTTTCATCGTTCTTTTCTTCAGGACTGAAAGAATAATAGATTTTACCATCTACCAGAAAATCAATCTTATCTTTTGTCCAGCTGGCTTCGTACGTATGAAAAGCTGTATTAAAGTCAGGTACAGCTATTTCCTGTTTGTTTATTGTATTGCCATGACTGTGGGTAGTGTGCAGTGCTGCCTGAGCAACTCCGGGATTTTTACCCACATGTTCCATAACATCAATTTCACCGCAGGCAGGCCAGTCAACAGTAGCAATATTTTCTCCGAGCATCCATAAAGCAGGCCAGGTACCGCTTCCGGCAGGCAATTTTGCCCTGAATTCTATCCTTCCGTAAGTAAAGTTGAATTTACCCCTGCTAACTAGCCTAGCCGATGTCCACTCATTATTGTTTTTGTGAGCTTCTATGATCAGAACACCGCCTTCCTGTCTTGAATTCTCAGGATTTGCCGTGTAGTTCTGAATTTCATTGTTCCCCCATCCATGCGACCCGAGTTCATGCGACCAGAAAGTTGTATCGGGAGCTCCCTTACCGTTGAATTCATCGCTCCAGTAAAGTGTTTCCGTTTGGGCTATACCGTTAAAAGCCATGAACATGCAGGCTAAGACAAGCCGGAATTTCAAAATCTTTTTCATGAAAACAGGTTTTTTATTAGTTTTTCAGGGCAATTATGGTTTTATAAATACATCAAGAGTGAGATTGATCAACCTCACTCTTGATGTAATTTTCAAAATATCAAAGAATTATCTTTCGAGAATCACTGACCATGCAGAGCCGCCTTCAGCGTCACCGTTAAGGTCAACAGAAACGAACAGGAATTCTTTTGTTCCCATGTCAACATAGCCCATTACCTCGTACCTGTTGGTAGCATTACCACCATTCGGAGCTGTGGCGTTTCCATCGTTTTCACCGCCATAGTATCCTTTGTAGAATCCTAAGAATGCAGCCTGTGAAGGACCGTTGGTGAGAACAATATTTGGTCTGCCACTGGTTCCTGTTTCAACGGTATAGGTATGCGTAGCTGAAAGGAATGGGAAATCAAGAGCAGCAAGTTCTGCATCGGTGAAACAGCCTGCAGTTTGATTCTTGTATCCGTCGTTACGGGCATCGCCGTTGGTTTTATATTCGTAAGTACCATCGGCATTGAATATGAACTCGTCGTTCATAATGCAGGCCCATGCTCCGCCGGGTTGCATATCTGCGAATGGAACAAACCACCAGTTGGAAGCGCCTAATGTCTCACCAACAAAGATGGTTTTCTCAGCCATACGTATTTTCCATGGTGCACCTGCTATAAGTTCAGCAGTAGCCGTCTGGCTTGAATAGAATATGGACTGAACCATTTCGTTACTACCGTTTGCGTTGGTTGCAGTAAGTTTAACATCATAGAAACCATCGCTTGTGTAAGTATGTACCGGATCTTTTTCAGCTGAAGTGGCACCGTCACCAAAATCCCATGCATAGGTAGTGGCCAAACCGAACTCACCGGTAGTATTGGTGAAAGTTACAGTACCACCATCTATAACGTAGGTAAATGAAACAGCAGGTTTTGGTTGTGGAATTTCAGGCTCATCGGCCGGATTCGGATAATGTACGAGAACGAATCTCCAGTGTGCCGGTGTTGGTACTCCGGAAACATCGGCCATATAGGAAGTCTGTACTATGAGTGTATCAGCCTTTTCACCTTCTTCGAGTTTGATAATAGTGTATTCAACTTCCGGTTGAGGAACTGTTACTTCAGAGCTTGTAGCAACTTTTGATAAGCCAAGGAATGCACCTGTGCCAATAAGTTTTAGTTTATCTCCGGTCATTTCCCACTGGTGAGTACCACTTCCCCATGCTGATACGTCAACTCCATCTTTATTGATCATGGTAGTGCTTTCAGCACATGTATTGTTAGCACCATCAGGATAAACACTTCCTTCAGCCCAGTAATTACCGCCATCGTCATAAACAAGTTCACCAGTGGTTTTGAATGTCCAGGTGTCGTTCAGCATACATGGACGTACAGCGAGAGCTTCCCCCAATCCATAAGCCCACCATATACCCCATGGGTCATCTTGACCTACCTCAAGAGGATATCTGGCTGTAGAAACATCACGGATCAGTCTCCAGTCCTTCTGTGAGTCACCGGCCAGAACCTGCAGTAATGCATTGCTGTTTGCTATTGTAATGTTTTTGGTTGATACATCAGGATTACCGTCACCCTTTGCAGTTAATTTTACAGTGTACTGACCATAACTTGCATATACGTGAACCGGATCTTTATCCGTAGAAGTACTTCCATCGCCGAAATCCCACTCATACGAAGTGGCATTTTGTGAGTTATTGGTAAATGTTACCTGTAACTGATTTGTTGCATCCTGTGCCCAATCAAAGCTGGCGATAATTTCCGGTTTTGGATCATCGTCATCTTTTTTACAGGAAGAAACAACTGTCAACGCGAAGAGGGCAATTAATACCCAGCTTAGTTTAAATGTCTGTTTCATGGTTTTTTAGTTGGTTTTGTTTAAAATGGTATTAGAATTTGTGTTATTGTGATTACTCTGGTTAAATTCTATTTTTGATTAAAAAATTTCGTAAACCTTAATAACAACTCTTTTGGAGTGGAGTTTCACGGCTTATAACAATCTAAAAGCCATTTATACTGCAATTACCAGTACTTTTTTACTTTGGAATTCAAAAATACACAAAGAAAATATCTTATGCAACTTTTAGTACCATATTTGTGTATTAATTGCTAAATAACCACACATCCATCAGAATGCTGTATATTTACCGTGCATAAAAGTATAATTATGAAAGCAAGCAACGTATTGATTATGATGGGAATGCTCTTCTGGACTGTAACCGGTGTTCAGGCACAGCAGAAAAAAGAGCAGCTTTATTCCCCTGAAAATAAAAAAGTAACTGTCTACACTACAGCCGAAAAAACAGATTACCGTCTGTCGCAAACTGCTACAGGTCAGTTTACCCAGTTTGGACAGCCTTTTGAAACACAGATCTGTGTTTTTGTTGATCCCAATAAGACCTTTCAGGAAATGGTGGGCATTGGAGGAGCCATTACCGATGCATCTGCCGAAACATGGGCCAAACTCCCAAAAGATAAACAGAGGCAGGTAATTACAGACTATTTTGATCCCGAAAAAGGAATCGGGTATAACCTGATACGAACAAATATTAACAGTTGCGACTTTTCGAGCGGTAGCTATACTTATATCCAGGAAGGCGATTCTGACCTGAAGAGCTTTAATATTGAGCCCGACCGCAAGTTTAAAATTCCGATGATCAGGGAATCAATTAAAGTGGCCGGTAATAAAACAACGCTGTATGCCAGCCCATGGAGCCCGCCTGCTTTTATGAAAACCAACAACAACATGCTGCAGGGTGGTAAATTAAAACCCGAATTTTATCCCTCATGGGCCAACTATTTCGTAAAATTTATTCAGGAATACGAAAAAGAAGGCTTTAAGATGTGGGGTGTCTCCATTCAGAATGAGCCCATGGCAAAACAAACCTGGGAAAGCTGCCTGTGGACTGCAGAAGAAGAACGCGATTTTCTTGTAAAGAATCTGGGTCCGGCTATGCATAAAGCCGGTTTTAAGGATAAAAAGATTATTATGTGGGATCATAACCGCGATCTGATTTTCCAGAGAGTTCAAACCTATATGAAAGATCCGGAAGTGAAGAAATATGCCTGGGGAATCGGATTTCACTGGTATGAAGACTGGAGCGGAGGCGATCCGATGTTCGATAATGTAAGAAAGGTAAAAGAAGCGTACCCCGAGCTTCAATTGTTGTTTACTGAGGGTACAGCCGAAGACTTTAACCCGGCAGAATACGAAATGTGGTCGCTGGGAGAAGAATACGGTGAATCTATGATACACGACTTTAATAATGGTGCTGTTGGCTGGACCGACTGGAACATTCTGCTGGATGAAACCGGCGGACCCAATCATGTAGGCAACTTCTGTTTTGCACCCATGCATGCCGATACCCGCACCGGTGAACTGCTCTATACCAACTCGTTTTATTATATCGGGCATTTCTCAAAATTCATAAAACCGGGTGCAAAACGCATCTCTGCAGTTCCCAGCCGCAGCCAGCTGCTGTCAACTGCCTTCCTTAATCCCGATGGTTCTGTTGTTGTAATAGTAATGAATCAGACCAACCTGGAAACCGATTATTTCCTGTGGGTTGACGGACAGGCTGTTCCTGTAAAGAGTTTGCCTCATTCCATTGCAACACTGGTTTTCTGATATTACAGCTAATAAAAACGTAACAGGTTGAGCAAACAACTATGCGTGATGCGTTAAAAGCCGGCATATACAGGCGCCGGCTGATTTTACTTCTTGTCATCTCTTCCCTTGTCAGGCTGCTGATTGGCTCTGTAATTGAGTTAGGCAACGACGAGGTATACTATGTAACATATGCCTTGTTTCCTGACCTGAGCCACTTTGATCATCCTCCCATGGTAGGATGGATCATTCAACTCTTTACCTTAAATCTCACGTTCGAATCAGAAGGCTGGATAAGGCTGGCTGCCGTTACAGCAGGCACACTTGGCACATTACTGGCCTTTCTGCTTGGTAAGAAAATTGGTGATGCACAGACCGGCTGGTACACTGCACTGTTATATACCGCCTCAATCTATAGCTTTATCATAGCAGGTACCTTTATAATGCCCGACAGCCCGCAGGTACTCTTCTGGATGCTCAGTCTGCTATTGCTGATGCATACTGCTGATGCACTGAACGATCTGAGAAACAATGATACAGCAAACCAAAGCAGAATAAAATTTACATACCGGATGCTGTTAACAGGACTGGCTGCAGGACTTGCTTTGCTTTCGAAGTATACTTCGGGCATTGTTCTTTTCGGTGCATTTCTGTACTTCATTAAAAATCCGGCCTGGTTTAAACGCTGGCAGGTCTACGCTGCACTGGTATTAGCACTTATCTGCTTCCTGCCGGTTGTGATCTGGAATGTCGATAACAACTTTATCAGTTTCACATTTCATGGCGACAGAGTGGAAGTTGCACAAAATCCCATCCGGATGGATTACTTTGGCCGGGAACTTGGAGGACAGTTTGCGTACAATAATCCAGTAGTATTTGTTCTGGTGGTTATTGGTCTTATTGCAATATTCCGAAAAAAGCTCCGGCTGAAAAACGATTATGCCTGGCTACTGATATTTACGGCTCTGCCCCCAATAGTGCTTTTCCTGGGCATATCGCTCTTCAGGGCAACCCTGCCTCACTGGACCGGACCTGCATACATTACGCTGTTGCCGGTTGCCGCTTTATGGATAAGTCAACACACTTCGGGTGGAAAAACAGAAAAAGCACTACCGGTTCCCATAACAGCGGCCCTGGGATTGCTGGTAACCCTGCTGGCAGTAGCCTTGCTGCAGATTTTTACAGGAGTATTTGTTAATAAACCTGTCGAAAAAATGACCGGTAAGAGCAAAGGGGCCTACGATGTAACGCTCGACCTTTACGGATGGGAACAACTGGGCAATAAATTCAGTGCATTGTACCAAAACGATATACGCTCAGGCATAATGGACACCAGCGCAGTGATTCTTTCACACAGGTGGTTTCCGGCAGCCAATCTCGATTATTATGTTGCACGGCCAAACAACATTAAACTGATAACGGAAGGCCTCCTGATAAAAACGCACAAATACGACTGGATAACCAGGGCCCGTGGCGGTGCAGTGCAGGGAACCAAAGCTTACTTTATCGCATCGGGAGCAGATTATGCAAGTCCTCAGGATGTATACGGTGATAAACTCACCGGTTTAAAAGCCCCCGATACCATCCCCATTTTCAGGCGGGAGGTACCGGTTAAGCTTTTTTATGTGTGGCGGTTTGAAATACCGTAACCCGGTTAAATCATCTTTTTAGGATCTACCCATTCATCGAACTGTTCACTGGTAACTAATCCCAGTTCCATTGCAGCCTGCCTTAGAGTAGTGCCCTCAGCATGCGCTTTCTTGGCAATTTTAGCTGCATTTTCATATCCAATATGTGTATTCAGGGCAGTAACCAGCATGAGGGAATTCTCCAGATTCTGCTTCAGCACAGGATAATTTGGTTCAATACCCACAGCGCAGTTATTGTTGAAGGATACACAGGCATCACCAAGCAGCCGGGCTGCCATCAGGAAATTGTAAATAATTACCGGTTTAAACACATTGAGCTGAAAATGTCCATGGGTAGCTGCTACCGCAATGGCCGCATCATTACCTATTACCTGGGCACAAACCATAGTTAGTGCTTCGTTCTGTGTTGGGTTCACTTTACCGGGCATTATAGACGAACCCGGCTCGTTTGCCGGAAGAATTATCTCGGCAATGCCTGAACGGGGGCCCGAAGCCAGTAGTCGGGTATCGTTGCCTATCTTCATGAGGCTTACTGCCAGTGCCTTTAAGGCGCCGGAAGATGCCACGATGGCATCGTGAGCCGATAGTGCTTCAAACTTGTTGGGTGCTGTAACAAACGGATAACCAGTAATCTCTGCTATTTTTGCTGCTACCTTTTCTGAATATCCTTTAGGGGTGTTAATGCCAGTGCCCACAGCAGTTCCTCCCAGTGCCAGTTCTGCCATGTGCGGAAGCGTGTTCTTAAGTGCCTGCAACCCATGCTCCAGCTGTGATACATAGCCCGAGAATTCCTGCCCGAGTGTAAGCGGTGTTGCATCCATGAGATGCGTTCTGCCTATTTTCACTATATCCATAAATGCTTCTGCTTTCCGCGAAAGCGTATCCTTAAGCATTTCAACACCGGGTATCGTGGTTTCTGCCAACATCCTGTATGCTGCAATTGACATGGCAGTTGGGAATGTGTCGTTCGACGATTGTGACTTATTTACATCGTCGTTGGGATGTACCGGACTTTTACCTTCACCAAGTGTACCACCTGCCAGCACATGACTGCGGTTTGAAACAACCTCGTTCATATTCATATTTGACTGGGTGCCCGAACCTGTTTGCCATACTACCAGTGGGAACTGATCGTCGAGTTTCCCTTCAAGAATTTCATCGCAGACACGGCCAATGAGGTCAGCCTTTTCTGCAGAAAGCACCCCAAGGTCCCTGTTTGCCAGAGCAGCCGCTTTCTTAAGCACAGCAAAGGCCCTGATTATCTCCATGGGCATTCTGCCATCACCTATTTTAAAATTCTCCAGTGAACGTTGTGTTTGTGCGCCCCAGTATTTATCGGCCGGCACCTCAACGTTACCCATCGTATCATGTTCAGTTCTTGTCTTCATGTGTGTTATCATTAAGAAATTGTATTATGTTTTCAACCGGATCGCCCAGTACAGCTCGTTTACCGTCTGTAATAACCGGCCTTTTAAGCAATCTGGGATTTTCTGAAATTACTTTTAACCATTCTTCATCGCTTAAAGCAAGATGCGCAAGCTCCTCCTGATAGTAGATTTCCTGCCTGCGAACCATTTGCGAAGGTTTTACACCCAGCATGGTGAATAAATCCTGCAAGGCAGATACTTCAATGCCTTCTTCAACATAATTTATCACCTCAGGTTCAATGCCTGATCTTCTGAGCTGATCAAGCCCGCTGCGCGACTTTTTACATTTAGGGTAATGATATATTTTCAAGACGGTACTTTATTATTTTTCGAAACAATACTAAATGCTGATGCGTTACAAATATAAGTATATATATGTAACAATAATAGCAAAGCATTATGACATTTGCCCTCGTGACAGGTGCAAGTCAGGGATTTGGTCGTGAAATATCCTTTGAACTTGCCCGCCGAAAAATAAACCTGTTGCTGGTTTCACTTCCGGGTGAAGGGCTCGAGGCTTTGTGCAGGACACTGAAAAAGGAGTTCCCCATTGAAGCATATTATTACGAAACCGACCTTACAAAGCATGAATCTGTATATCAGCTAACCAGCTGGGCCCTTGCAGGTTTCAGAATTCAGATACTCATTAATAATGCCGGTATTGGAGGCTCACGCCCTTTTGAAGAATCTAACCTATTCATGCTCGAATCAATGATACAGATCAACATCCGGGCGGTGACTCTTTTAACACGCCTATTACTGGATGAATTAAAATCGCACCGGGAAAGCTACATTCTCAATGTTGCAAGTATGGCTTCGTTTAGCCCGCTGGCTTATAAAACGATCTATCCCGCATCGAAGTCTTTTGTTTTTTCTTTTTCGCGCGGACTGAACCAGGAACTAAAAAGAACCGGTGTTTCAGTTACGGTAGTGCATCCGGGCCCCATGAAAACCAACCCCGAAGTAACCAGCCGAATCGAAAAACAAAGCTATTTAGCACGGTTAAGTCTCCTGAATACCCGAAGAGTGGCCCGTATTGCAATTGACGGAATGTTCCAGAAAAGATCTCAGATAGTGCCCGGCATTTATAACAAGTTTTTATGGGTACTGATGAAAGTTGTGCCCTTAAGTGTTCGGCTCCACTTTGTTTCAGGCATTATACAGCAGGAAATCACAGCAAAAAGACCTGATCCCTCATTTGGTTACATTCGTTTACGTTCGGGCCCGACTGTTATACAGCAGCAGAATCCTGAAAAAGTATGAAAGTTCTGGTTACCGGCGCAAATGGTTTTCTGGGAAGTTATATTGTCAGGAATCTTTTAGATCAGCAACACGATGTTACCGCACTGGTAAGGAAAACATCCGATACCGCCAACCTTAAAGGACTTGAATTTAATTGTCTCTGGGGCGACTTCACTGATACACGCATGCTTGGTACAGCCCTTAAAGGAATCGATACGATAGTTCATTCCGCTGCACTGGTTTCACCCTCTGCAACCTATCGTGAATTTCACCGTGTTAATGTACAGGCAACAATTGACTTGCTTAAGGCCGCAGTTGCTGCAGGCTGTCGCAGAATTATTTACGTTAGCTCCGCCAATACCATTGGTTATGGCGATGAAAACAATCCCGGCAACGAAAGTATGGTGATGTCGCCCGTATTCCTAAAATCAGCTTATGCAGTATCTAAAAAAGAAGCAGAGCTGGCAGTGCTTCAGGCTTCGCAAAGAAGAGCAATAGAAGCGGTTGTGGTAAATCCTTCGTTCATGCTCGGATACGATGCAGTAGGTAAAAGTTCTGTCAGAATTCTTTCTATGTACTTAAAAAGTACATTGTTGCCAGTGCCTGCAGGAGGCAAAAACTTTATTCATGTGGATGATGTCGCCAAAGCCATATGCACTGCAATAGAAAGGGGGATGAACGGAGAAAAATACCTGCTGGTAAACCGGAACATGACGTATACCGGCTTTTATGATCTTGTTCAGGAAGTTTCAGGTGTACAAAGAATAAGACTACCATTGCCCGCCTCGTTGCTGACTGTGGCAGGATTTGCAGGCTCCGCAATGAATAAACTGGGAATGAAACTTCCGCTCAGAAAGGAAAACATGCGGATTCTGAACATCAAAAATTATTATACAGCGAAAAAAGCAGTAAAAGACCTCCAGTTGCCGCAAACACCTATCGATGTTGCAGTTAGAGAGGCCCTGCATGGACTAAATATACATTAAAGATTTCGGGAAACTCTTATCTATTACAGCCTGATCAGGGATGCTTTATTGACCTGGAGAGCATTTCTATTGTTTTTAGCAGTCGCTTATTTCTTGTTTCTTCCCTTTTAGCCTCATTGATCCAGTTAACATATTCCTTACGGTGGGTATAGGATAGTTTACTGAACACTTCGGCGGCAGCCGGACTTCCTGCGAGCAAAATACTCAGGTCACCGGGCACGCTAACAGTTCTTTCTTCAGTGTCCTGCTTTATGTTTACATGCACTGTATCACCGGGTTGCTTGCCAATCTCTTTCCGAATCTTCTGCGTGATACCGATAATGTGACATGGGTATCCCATCCTGATCAGCGATCCGCGATAAGCATACCCGTCAAAAGTAGCTACCACCTTAACCTGCCCCTTCTTTCCAAACTCTGTTTCCACATCGTAGGGGAATTCAATATACGCGCCATCAACCGATGGATGTGCCTTAATAATGGCATCAAAACTATACTCCTTCATACTGTGATACTCCTTAATGACAAAATTACCAAAATATCAGGCCATTAACCCAAAAGATGCCGGTCATATACTCATACATGAGCAAACCTTAAGCCATATCATCATAAATGAGGATGCTATCGGGCAAATCTCCCTATAAATAGCTATTTCACAGATCAGTTTACTGAAATAGTTTTGCAGCATTGTAATTCAACTCTTCTCCGTATGCAGGCAAATATTTCTCATCCCGCGATAATACTTATTATAAGCCTGTTTGTATCGTCCATTCTTCCTTTATGTGCGACAAACGACAGCAGTAAAGTTTCACCGGTACATTTTGAAACTGGCTATATTGCAGACTGGTATGTAAATCTCAACGGAGGTATTAAAACCGGTAATCGTTATCTGGGTATGGCCAATATCAGAATGTTATTGAATACCGAAGATATCGGATTGCATAAAGGTGGCAGTTTATTTCTTAATGCAGCAAATACGCATGGCGGAACTCCATCGGCTGATCTGACAGGAGATTTTCAGGTTGCCTCAAATATCGAGGCAGGCCATCTTACTTACCTGCATGAACTGTGGTATCGTCAGGAAATTGGCCGGTCAACCTTCCTGCTTGGGCTACAGGATCTAAACAGTGAATTTGTTGTGAATGATTTATCGGCAGAGTTATTAAACAGCTCTTTTGGAATTCATTCGACAATTTCATCCAATATGCCGGTTCCAATCTTTCCGCTAACCGCTCTGGGCATACAATGGCATTACACTATCAATGATAAGTTTACATTTAAGACAGCAGTGTTCGACGGACTACCCGATGATTTCAGCATTAATCCGCACAATTTACGGTGGAGGTTGAAGAAAGACGACGGATACCTCTGGTTTAATGAACTGAGCTATACGCATAACGGGAAACTCAGTGGTACAGTTAAAGCCGGCTTTTACTACCACAATGGGCACAGCGTTGAATACGAGAACGAAAGCATCCGCATAAAGCAAGGTCATTCTGAAAACCACGGTTTCTACCTTACTGCCAATCAAAACATTATGCAGGATCCGGAAAAATCACTCGCACTGTTTTTTCAGGCCGGGATAACCCCTTACCACAAGAACGACAACAGTTTTTATACAGGAGGCGGCTTGTTGTTTACCGGTCTGCTGGGCAATAGCGATGTGACTGCCTTGGGTTTTGCGCATGCTTCTCTGCCTGACCGCAATGAAACTACCCTCGAACTTACATGGAAAACCAACCTGTGTCAGAATATATTCATTCAACCCGATATACAGTATATAATCAATCCATCAGGCACGGATGCCCTGGTACCTGATGCCCTGGTATTTATTCTGCGCACAGGGATTACTTTCTGAGAAATTAAAAGAATAACACCGGTAAAATAAAAAGAGTGAATTAATGAGCTTGATGGTTCTCCACATGCGCCTCCTCTTTTATTAGTATCAGCTTCCATTCGGTGCCGAACATGCTGAAAGTGTTCCAGTATGCACGCTTGTGAACGGGTTCAGTGGCATCTATCTCTAAAAATGTATAATCTGTTTCCCCTTTCTGATCCTTATCAATAATCTTTGCCGACTCAATCATTTCGGGCGAAAGCATATATCGGATGTCGACGAAAACATTGGTTCCCACTTTACTCTGATCCACATCGTAAAGTATTCTTCCGCCCTTCTCCATCACGAAGATCTCAAAATCTTTGCCCTGAGTCAATGGCTGAACATAGTTTTCAAGGAGTTCTTCGGGTTTAATTACGGAAGCCAGATAACCTTTCAGGGTATTATCGAATAGTAGCGGATGCATGACCACGACACCATAAAATCCTTCTTCAACAAGGAAACTCTTACTCATAGCAGGCTGTTTGGTCTGAGTTACCTGAATTACATGATCCTGGTCGCTGATATCCTTACCCTCATCTTTGTAATAGGCTGAAGGTTCAATGATTTCCATTACGCCATTGCTGTTAACGTACACCACATCTGTCACGTGCCGGGTCTTCGTAAAAAGCTTCGCCATTTCCTGCCTGATCAGGACCGAATCATTATTTAACAGAACAAGAGTATTTGCAGAAGTACTCATTTGTACGTTCAATGTGTCGAAAGCCTTTAACAGATCCGTATTCAGCCTGTCTACTTCCGAAGGAAAATATGGAGGATCTTCCTCTTTTTTACAAGCCGCCAGAATGACTATTGCAATTAGGCTAAGGAGTAAGGATTTTCTTTTCATAATGTCTGAATTTATGTTAATAATTGTCTATTATTAAACTCCGTGCATCAAATCAAGGTTCAACATATAAATTTACATAATTTTCGCCTGAAAAATTAAAGAAAAGTAAAAGGCTGCCCCTGAAATGAGACAGCCTCCCGGTTATTCCTGATTAAAATGCCGAAGGCACTCCAATTCAGAGCATCTTGAGCAAATTGATTTCGTTCTGTTCAAGGAAACGCCACCTGCCTCGTGGTAGATCCTTTTTTGTTAAGTTGGCAAACATGGTACGGTCGAGTTTTACCACTTCATAACCCAGAGCTTCAAACATACGGCGCACCACCCTGTTCTTGCCTGAGTGAATAATTACTCCCAGCACCTTCTTTGATTCGCCGTTACCTGTATAGGCAATTTCATCCACAGACATGATGCCGTCTTCCAGTTCCACACCTTCTGTTAATTTTATCATGTCGGCTTTCGCGAAGGGTTTATCCACCTCAACCTGATATACCTTGCGGATCTTATGCGATGGGTGTGTAAGCTTCTTTGCCATTTCACCATCATTTGTCATTAACAGTAATCCTGATGTATTTCGGTCAAGCCTTCCAACAGGATAAATTCTCTCTTTGCAGGCATCTTTAACCAGCATCATAACGGTATTACGTTCCTGCGGGTCATCCACTGTAGTGATGTAACCTTTGGGCTTGTTGAGCAGCAGATATATTTTCTTTTGCGGAGTCAGTGTTTGCTCACCAATCTGCACCTTATCTTCAGGAACTATTTTAGTACCCAGTTCTGTTACCACTTTACCATTAACCATGATAACGCCTGCCTGAATCATCTCATCGGCTTCCCTGCGTGAGCATAGTCCTGAATTGGCTATGTACTTGTTCAAACGGATGGTGCCATCGTCATCTATTTCATGCTTTTCAGGGGTTCTGTATAGTGTTTTGGTTGATGGCTTTTTAAGTTCCCTGCGTTTGTAGGGGGCATCATCACCGCGCTCTTTCCAGGGCTTCCTTTCGCCTTCCTGCTTATTACGCCAGGGTCTGTCTTCCCCCTCGGGTTTATTGCGCCAGGG
>CAZXQT010000002.1:58141-247587 GCA_964643225.1 uncultured Lentimicrobium sp.
CTTCCTGCTTATTACGCCAGGGTCTGTCTTCCCCCTCGGGTTTATTGCGCCAGGGTTTATCTTCTCCCTCAGCCTTGTTGCGCCAGGGTCTGTCGTTATCGTCTTTACGGTCGCGCCAGGGTCTTTCTTCCCCTTCCGGTTTTTTACGCCAGGGTCTGTCACCTCCCTCAGATTTCTTATTCCATGGTTTATCGTCACTCTCTCTGCGCTCGCGCCAGGGCTTGCTCTCATCATTACCCTTTCTGCTCCATGGTTTGCTACCTTCTTCCGAAGACTTTTGCCAGGGTTTTCTATCACCTTCCGGCTTATTACGCCAGGGTCTGTCGCCTCCCTCTGACTTATTACGCCAGGGTTTATCTTCTCCTTCAGCCTTATTACGCCAGGGTTTATCGTTATCGTCTTTACGGTCGCGCCAGGGTTTTTCTTCTCCTTCTGTTCTTTTACGCCAGGGTTTATCCTCCGACTTTTTATTCCATGGTTTATCGTCACCTTCAGCCTTCCTGTGCCAGAGCTTATCGCCCCCTTCCGACTTCCTGCTCCATGGTTTTTCGTCACCTTCAGTTTTCTTTTTCCATGGTTTATCGGATGATTCTCCTCTATTCTTCCACGGCTTGTCAGAACCACCTCTGTCGTCTTTGTTAAAACGGGGCTTTCCCGTGTTTTTTGCATGTTCTCCCGAACGGCCTTTATTTCCGGATTTGTCACCCGAAAAACGTTTCATTGCAGTCATTTATAAGTTTTTAGCGCGCAAAGGTACACACAATTGACTGACAAATTACAGCCTTAATCAAATGTTGTTTTGATGAATTCCAGAATGCGGGCTGAACGAATGATCAAAGAGCAAAAACAAACCCCTTTCTACGGTATGGAACAATATTTGCTATACGCTTCCCGATTATTTAAAGTTTCGATATTTTGCGTGATCTTTACATAATCTCCATATGGAAAATAACGTCTAGATACCCCTGGAATGGAAATGACCCCACACTATACACCCCTGAATGTTCCGGCAGTTGCCAAACCTGTAGCATTAAGGAAACCTGAAATTTTTACCCATCTTAACAATGTTCGCGTAGACCATTATCACTGGCTCCGCGACCGCGGGAACCCCATGGTTACAGAATATCTCACAGCAGAGAACCTGTATACCGATGCCGTAATGGAAACCACCGTTGCACTGCAGCAAAAACTGTTTGATGAAATGAAGAGCCGCATCAGGGAAGAAGACACCTCGGTGCCGGATTTTCATAACGACTATTACTACTACTGGCGGTCAGTGGAAGGATTGCAATACAGAATTTACTGCCGTAAATACAGCAAACCGGATGCTCAGGAAGAAGTGCTTTTTAACGTGAATATTCTTGCCGACGGCAGCGATGCTTTTCTCTTTGCAGGATACGAGACCAGCCCTGACAACCGGTTGGCTGCCTGGCTCAGCAACGTTACAGGCTCCTATGCTGAATTCACTCTCAGGATCAGAGATCTTGGCACCGGAACAGATATCCCTGAAATCTGCCTCGATCATGTTCAGGATGTGGCATGGGGCAACGATAATGAGACAATCTTCTACACTGTTTGTAACGAAGCACTGAGGCCATACAGGGTGATGCGCATGCAGCTATCAAAAGGTGAATCATCCGCACAATGCATTTATCAGGAAGAAGACGAACTGTTCATTGTTAGTCTGCACAAATCAAGATCAAACGCTTACATTATGGTTTCAAGCGCCAGCTTTTCCACAACAGAGTATCGTTTGCTTGATGCGGATAAACCGTTTGATTCGCTGCGTGTGTTCCTGCCAAGAGTAAAAGATACTGATTATGGGGTGTACCACCATCCGGATAAGTTCCTGATTCAGCTAAAAGATAAAGATCATCTTAACGGAAAAGTGTACGAAGCCCCGTTAACAGGGTATGAAAACAAAGAGAACTGGAAAGAGATAATTACCCATGATCCCGCTGTTATGATTGATTATCTGGATGTTTATAAAGACTTCTTCGTCGTGCAGCAACATTGTAACGGCCTCTCATCAATGCAGGTAAGAGATCTGAACGGCACTTTAATGCATGAGGTCTCTTTTCCCGAACCAGTATACTCAGCCGAAGTGATTCCTTTACTGGATTTCAACAGTGCTAAATTCAGGTATAACTATACTTCACTAAACCGGCCGGTGACCTTTTATGAATTTTATTCGGCCACGAAAACAATAGAAAAAGTAAAAGATACCATCATACCGTGCGGATTCAATGCTGACGATTATGCTGTTGAGCGTTTATACGCTGATGCGGATGACGGAGCCAGAGTTCCGATGGCTATTCTATATAAAAAAGACAAAAAGCAGGCCAATGGAAATCCCGCCTTACTCTATGGGTATGGTGCATATGGGTGTGGTACCGATGCCCGCTTCTATTCTTCGTTTTTTAGCCTGGTTGACCGGGGTTTTGTCTTTGCTATTGCTCAGGTACGCGGAGGTGACGAACTGGGTGAGCAGTGGTATGAGGACGGCAAACTGCTGCAAAAGAAAAATACGTTTACCGACTTCATTGCCTGCAGCGAAAGGCTGATAGCAGGAGGAATAGCTGCACCGGGCATGCTCAGCATTATGGGTGGGAGTGCAGGCGGACTGCTTGTTACTGCAGTTACCAATATGCGGCCTGACCTCTATAACAGTGTTGTTGCTCAGGTGCCCTTTGTTGATGTAATAAATACCATGCTCGACCCTACCCTTCCGTTAACTGTTCAGGAATACGAAGAGTGGGGCAACCCCGATGATGTGGACTATTATGCATATATGCTCAGCTATTCACCGTACGATAACATCGGAACATTTGATTACCCCCATATGCTGGTTACGGCAGGTTTAAACGACTCACAGGTTGGCTACCATGAACCTGCAAAATACGTTGCTAAACTGCGCGCATACCAGACAAACGACAGCGTTGTACTTTTAAAAACAAATATGCAGTCGGGGCATGGGGGTGCAACAGGTCGCTTTGATCAGCTAAGGGAAACAGCTTTTGAGATGGCCTTCCTGCTGCACAGGTCAGGTATAAGTGACTAATATCAGAGGTTTGATCTAACAGATCCCTTCTCATCAAGATTGATCCAGGTATCTTCAAAGAAGTATGCTTTAACAAGACTTGCCGGCGTAAATTCAAAGTAATAGTTTAACGGCTTTACGGATGCAGGGGCTTTGTTCCATAATTCATCGGCAGGAGCCTCTCGTTCAAACAGCGCAGAGGTGCGGCTGGCATAATCTACAGGATTTCGCTTCCGCGAATCGCACATTACATACAGCGGCTTATCAGCTTCCTTGCAAACCAGTGCAATGGGATAGGTACCAATTTTGTTGGTGAACCCATCCGTGAAAACATTATCGGCTCCCACAACGGCAAAGTCTACTTCGTGAATAAACCGGCCAATGGCTGCTTCATTGATAAAATGTACTTTGCAGCCAAGATCGGCCAGCAGGCTGGCTTGTATTTTACCTTCAAATACGGGTCCCGACATGGTCTGGTATACCGAAGGATAGAGGTTTCTGAAAGCCAGATGCCGGAATAGGATGTGTATAGTGGAGCTGTTGCTGTGCAAGAGTACCCTTTTACCGGTAAAATCTACCTGCCGTGCCATTTTTTCGGCAGCAAGGTCAATGTTCTGATCCCATTCCTTAGTATATTCATTGAGAAATGCTTCTGTGCGGGTCTTTTTTCGCAGATCAGACAGGTCTCCTTCGTCAAGCCGGTCGAGAAACTCAAAAAACTGCGCCATAAAATGATGCACTACAGCAAGATCAGAGAAATTGCGCCCCACCTTTTCCAGGTTCTCGCGTAATACGGCCGTATTCACTGCGCGACTGTTTATATAGGTCTGAATTGACTTGATAGTCTTATCAAGTATTGCTGCCGAACCGGAGTAGTTGTCGGCAATAATTTCTCTAATTTTTAACTCAAACGACATACCTTCAATAAGTTATATAATATAAACCCTATCTGTTCATTCAGGTGAACAACTACTGTATGCTTAAGTTGTTTATCTTTGCGAAGATAAGTTAATCCGATCCATCCTTAAAAAAAAATATCATGTCAGAACGCATTTTCGATAAAGTAAAACCAGGTGTAGTAACCGGTGATGATGTACAGGAAGTATTCAGAATTGCCCGTGAAAACAAGTTTGCCCTGCCTGCAGTAAATGTAGTGGGAACTGATTCTGTAAACGCAGTATTACAGGCTGCCCGGGAAGTAAACTCACCTGTTATAATACAATTCTCGAATGGTGGAGCTCATTTTTATGCGGGTAAGTTTCTGAGCAATGAAAGCGAGCGTGCTGCCATAGCAGGTGCTGTTTCAGGAGCACGCCATATTCATCTGATGGCCGAACTCTATGGTGTTCCCGTAATTCTGCATACTGACCATGCAGCATATAAACTGTTGTCGTGGATTGACGGTCTGCTTGAAGAAGGGGAGAAACACTTTGCCGCTACCGGTAAGCCGTTATTCAGCTCTCATATGCTTGACCTTTCTGAAGAATCACTCGAAGATAATATAAGCATCTGTAAATCGTACCTGCAACGCATGAGCAAGATAGGAATGACCCTTGAAATTGAACTGGGTGTTACAGGCGGTGAAGAAGACGGAGTAGATAATTCAGGCGTTGAGTCATCACGCTTATATACCCAGCCTGCAGATGTTGCCTATGCATATTCTCAGTTAATGGAAGTGAGTCACCGTTTCACCATCGCAGCTTCATTCGGTAACGTACACGGCGTTTACAAACCTGGCAATGTTAAACTTGAGCCGGTAATTCTCAGAAACTCTCAGGAGTATATCCAGAAAACATTGAACACGCCTGCACAACCTGTTAATTTCGTATTCCATGGC
Source organism: uncultured Lentimicrobium sp. (assembly GCA_964643225.1). Classification (GTDB taxonomy): domain Bacteria; phylum Bacteroidota; class Bacteroidia; order Bacteroidales; family Lentimicrobiaceae; genus Lentimicrobium. Next base: position 63,019 of record CAZXQT010000002.1, read on the forward strand.
GGATCAGGTTCTTCAAGAGAAGAAATAAGAGAGGCCATTTCGTACGGAGTTATTAAGATGAATATCGATACCGATACCCAGTGGGCTACATGGGAAGGTGTGATGCAGTACTATAAGAAAAATGAAGCATACCTGCAGGGACAAATTGGCAATCCTGAAGGAGAAGATAAACCAAATAAAAAATACTACGATCCACGCAAATGGCTCAATGAAGGTCAGAAGACTATGATCAGCCGCCTAAAAACAGCGTTTGAAGATCTCAATGCACTCGACAGAAATTAATTTATGAATCAAAGCTCCGAAAAGCAGTTTAAACGCTATACCATCACTTCAGCTCTTCCCTACGCAAACGGACCAATACATATTGGTCACCTTGCAGGGGTATATGTACCAGCCGATATATATGCACGATACCTTCGTTCAAAGGGCGAACAGGTAGTGTTCATAGGTGGTTCTGATGAGCATGGCGTTCCCATAACTATTAAAGCACGCAAAGAAGGCGTAACACCGCAACAGGTGGTTGATAAGTACCACGGTATTATTGAGAAGTCATTCAAAGGCCTGGGTATTTCGTTCGACATCTATTCCCGTACATCCAACAGGATGCATCACGAAACAGCTGCCGATTTCTTTGTAAAACTCTATGAAAAAGGCGAGTTTATTGAGAAATTCAGCATTCAGTATTATGATGAAGAACACCAGACTTTCCTTGCCGACAGGTATATAACAGGTACCTGTCCGCATTGTGGTTTCGAAAAGGCCTATGGCGACCAGTGCGAAAGCTGTGGCACATCGCTTAATGCCACCGATCTTATTAATCCTAAATCCGCTTTAAGCGGAAGTGTTCCGGTAATGCGTGAAACCAAACACTGGTTCCTGCCCCTCGACAAGTACGAAGGATGGCTGAGGGAATGGATACTCGAAGGACATAAAGACGACTGGAAATCTAATGTTTACGGCCAATGTAAGTCATGGCTTGACAGTGGGTTACAGCCGAGGGCTGTTACGCGTGACCTTGACTGGGGCGTAAAAGTTCCGCTCGAAGGTGCTGAGGGGAAAGTGTTGTATGTATGGTTTGATGCCCCTATTGGCTATATCTCCGCTACCCGTGAATGGGCTGAGCAAACCGGTAACGACTGGGAGCCCTGGTGGAAAGATGAAAGCTCAAAGCTGGTGCACTTTATAGGTAAGGATAATATCGTTTTTCATTGCATCGTTTTCCCGGGCATGCTTAAAGCAGAAGGTTCCTACATTTTGCCCGAAAATGTGCCGGCAAACGAATTCCTGAATCTCGAAAACGATAAAATATCCACCTCCCGTAACTGGGCGGTATGGTTGCATGAATACCTGGAAGAACTGCCGGGCAAACAAGATGTGCTCAGATATGTCCTTACAGCCAATGCACCTGAAACAAAAGACAACGACTTTACCTGGAAGGATTTCCAGACCCGTAATAACAGTGAGTTACTCAGTATTTTCGGCAATTTTGTCAACAGAACAGTAGTGCTTACGCATAAGTATTTCGAAGGAAGGGTGCCTGCGCAGCATACCCTGAACGACTACGATAAGGAAGTGCTCGCCGAAGTTGCAGGCTACCCTGCAAAGATTGGCTACAGCATTGACAATTACCGTTTCAGGGAAGCACTCAACGAGCTGATGAATCTTGCACGCCTGGGTAATAAATACCTCACAGAAACAGAGCCATGGAAGGTGATCAAAACCGATCCTGAACGCGTTAAGGTGAACCTGAATATTGCACAGCAGATATGTGCCAACCTTGCCATATTATGCGAACCTTTCATGCCCTTTACGGCCGCAAAACTGAGTAAGATGCTTAATTCTGACCTGCAGGGATGGAACAATGCCGGCAGCAACGCACTTTTAAGCGAAGGGCATCTGATTGGTGATCCGGTTCTTCTCTTCGATAAGATAGAGGACGAAACCATACAGCACCAGGTCGATAAACTGTTAAAAACAAAGCAACAGAATGCAGCTCTGGAGTATAAGGCAGCACCATCTAAATCGCTCATTGAATTTGATGATTTTGCAAAGATGGATCTGCGTGTTGGTACAATTACGGCAGCCGAGAAAGTTGCAAAGACAAAAAAACTGCTGAAATTAACCGTTGATACCGGTATTGATGTGCGCACGGTAGTTTCGGGAATTGCAGAAAGCTTTGAACCCGAAGCAATTGTCGGACGTAAAGTTTCCATTCTGGTAAACCTTGCACCACGTAACCTGAAAGGTATTGAATCGCAGGGCATGATACTGATGGCAGAAGGGCGCGACGGTAAATTGCATTTCGTTACCACCGATTCAACACTCGAAAACGGAGCCGAAATTCGTTAACCGGTTTAAAAATGAACCCTCATTGCTGTATAAAGTCCTGAAAACGACTATTTTTGCAGCATGATAATACTTGACAACACTATAGTTTCAGAAGACTTCAGGAGTGCCTGTTTTGCATGCGATCTATCGAAATGCAAAGGCGCCTGTTGTATTGAAGGCGATGCCGGTGCCCCACTGGATGAAGAAGAAATTTCTATCCTTGAAGACTCCATCGATTATATATATCCATACATGACTCCCGAGGGTACCCAGGAAGTACAGCGCAACGGAGTGTTTGATTTTGATGCGCAGGGAAATTATGTCACTCCGTTAATAAACGGAGCCGACTGTGCGTATGTATATAAAAATGAAGAGGGAATTGCCCTGTGTGCCATTGAGAAGGCATACAGTGAAGGAAAAATTACCTGGCGCAAGCCCGTATCGTGTCATCTTTACCCTGTTCGTATAAGCAGATACAAGAGCTTCGATGCGTTAAACTACCACGAATGGCACATTTGTCATCCGGCAGTTATAAACGGCAAGGAACGTAAAATTAAGGCTTTAGAATTTGTTAGGGAGGCTTTAATAAGGAAATACGGTGCTGATTACTATGAAAGGTTAAAAACAGAATTCAGCAAAAAGTAATTTGCTGAATTCTGTTATGCACCATTGCTTTTATTCAGCAAGAGGTTGAATTGCTTTAGCGGCAGCCATTGCATTTAATTCCTTATCAATATGGAACATGCCTGCCTTGTCGTCGCCAACCATTGCAATCTGGTCGAGAATCTGATGCGCTGTACTTTCTTCTTCAATCTGCTCATTAATGTACCACTGCAGGAAGTTACCGGTTGTGTAATCCTTCTCTTCCATGCAAATTGCGTAAATGTTGTTGATTGACTTTGTAACAAATTCTTCATGTTTCAACACAGCCTCGAATACACCATGGAGAGATTCGTACTGAGCATTTGGAATTTCGAGCGACTGCAGTTTTGCATAACCACCACGGTCGTTAAGGAACTTAATAAACTTAAGCATGTGCATGCGCTCTTCATCTGATTGTTTATACAGAAACGCAGCTGCGCCCCTGTAACCCTTGGTTTCACACCATGAAGCCATAGCCATATATATGCGCGAGGAGTGCTCCTCTTTCATAATCTGGTCATTAATGGCATCTTCAACACGTTTTGATATCATAACAGATATTTTAAATGTTTTTAATTATTCTTCAATGCTTCCGCACCGCTTACAATCTCGAGTATTTCGTTTGTAATGGCTGCCTGACGGGCTTTATTGTACGACAACTTAAGTTCTTTAAGCAACTCACTTGCATTATCTGTAGCCTGCGACATGGCAGTCATACGGGCACCCTGCTCTGAAGCCCATGAATCTAACAAAGCTTTGTACAATTGTGTTTTAAGAATTCGCGGCACGATTGATTCAAGGATCTCAATACGCGAAGGTTCAAAAATATAATCGGTATTAGTCCCCGCTGTATTCTCACTGCTGGCCGGCTCTACCGGAAGAAATTGCTCGGTTATGAGTTTTTGAACTACAGCATTTTTAAATTGGTGGTATACCAGAAAAATCTTGTCGTATTCCTTTTTTTCAAACTTATCAATGAGTTTTTCGGCAAGCTCAGATGCTTTTGAAAAAGTAAGGTTGTCGTATATTTCATCATGTACTGCCAGAATACGGTAGGATGTTTTGGCAAAAAACTCCGATACCTTTCGGCCAATGGTTAACAGCGTAATATCTGCTGAAGTGTCGGCATCTTTAACCGAAGCAATTAAACTGTTTGTCTGTTTAATAACATTGGTGTTGAAGGCACCGCACAAGCCCCTGTTGGAGGAAAATACCACAAAAAGCACCCTGTTGGCCGGCCGTTCATCCGAGAGCCCACCGGGTAATGTAATATTGCTGTCACTGCTTAAGTGCTGCAATAACTCCACCTGCTTCTGAGCAAAAGGTCGCAGCTGCAGAATGCTCGTCTGTGCTTTCCTTAGTTTCGAAGCAGCCACCAGTTTCATGGCACTGGTTATTTGCTGAGTCGACTTTACGGATGTAATACGGTTTCTAACCTCCTTTAGGCTGGCCATAGACTATCTTTGATCCTTAAATTTCATATTTTTTTACCTGCTCTCTGGCTACTGCCTCAAGTTCTGCCTCTACCTCGGCAGTATAAGAACCTTTCTTTAAGGTTTCAAGAAGCTGTGGTTTGTGGTCTACCAGATAATGCAGGAATTCAATTTCGAAGTCGTGTACCCTCGCGACAGGTACATTTTGCAGCAATCCCTTCGATCCGCAGAAAATGATGGCAACCTGCTGTTCAACCGGCAGCGGTGAATATTGTGGTTGCTTCAGGATCTCTACGTTACGGATACCTTTATCAAGAATTGCTTTGGTAACTGCATCGAGATCAGAACCGAATTTGGAGAATGCTTCCAGTTCCCTGAACTGAGCCTGATCTAGTTTAAGAGATCCTGCCACTTTCTTCATAGATTTGATCTGGGCGCTACCTCCTACCCTCGATACCGAAATACCCACGTTAATAGCAGGACGAATACCTGAGTTAAATAAATTCGATTCAAGGAATATTTGTCCGTCGGTAATAGAAATAACATTGGTAGGGATATATGCCGACACGTCACCTGCCTGGGTTTCAATAATAGGGAGAGCTGTGAGCGAACCACCGCCTTTTACTTTACCTTTTAAAGATTCGGGCAGGTCGTTCATTTGTGAGGCGATCTCATCACTGACAATAATTTTGGCGGCTCTTTCAAGCAAACGGGAGTGAAGGTAGAATACATCACCCGGATATGCTTCACGTCCTGGTGGGCGGCGAAGCAGCAGGGAAACTTCACGATAAGCTACTGCCTGTTTTGAAAGGTCGTCGTAAATTATGAGTGCCGGGCGTCCTGTATCTCTGAAATACTCGCCTATAGCAGCACCGGCAAACGGGGCATAGAACTGCATAGCTGCAGCGTCGCTGGCTGTTGCAACAACCACTACCGTATATTGCATAGCACCCTTCGACTCGAGCGTTTGCACCAGATTGGCAATGGTACTGCCCTTCTGTCCTACTGCAACATAAACACAGTAAACCGGTTCGCCTTTATCATAAAATTCTTTCTGATTGATGATTGTATCCACAGCAATAGCCGACTTTCCTGTCTGGCGGTCACCAATGATCAGTTCACGTTGTCCGCGGCCTATAGGAATCATGGCATCAATAGCTTTGATACCGGTCTGCAATGGTTCGTTAACCGGCTGGCGGAAAATAACACCGGGGGCTTTACGCTCGAGAGGCATATCGAAAGCTTCACCTTCAATTGGTCCCTTCCCGTCAATAGGCTCACCAATGGTATTAATTACCCTGCCAAGCATGCCTTCACTTACTTTAATGGAAGCAATCTTGCGGGTGCGCTTAACCTGATCACCTTCGTTTACACCGGTAGCCTCGCCAAGCATAACAATACCCACATTGTCTTCTTCGAGGTTTAATACAATACCTTTTACCCCCGTTGATTCAAAATTAACAAGTTCACCGGCCTGCACGTTATATAGTCCGAATACTCTCGCTATACCGTCGCCAACCTGAAGAACGGTACCCACTTCTTCGAGTTCTGCTTCTGATTTGAAGCCTGCCAGTTGCTGTCGTAAAATTGCTGATACCTCAGCCGGCTTAATTTCTGCCATATAGTTATTGTTTAGAAAGCTTTAATATACATGTTAACGCTAAATTCCTGCCGCAGATCCTGTATCTTTCTGCGAATAGTATTATCGAACTTCACTCCTTCAAGACGCACGATCAGCCCCCCGATAATGGTGGGATCTACATGCTCTTCGAGTATTATCACTGAACCGGTTTGCTTTTGCAGAAGAGTGGAAAGCTCCTTCCGCATATCGTCGTCGAGCGGCATCGCAGTGATAACCTCTGCAACCTTAATATTCTTTTCTTTGCGATAAATGTTGATGAACGCCCGTGCAATTTCAGGAATATATTCTTCGCGGCGTTTACGGGTCAGAATATCAATAAAGGAAGAAGTAACCGTTGTAATCTTACCTTCGAAGAGCTGATGCAGCACTTTCAGTTTCTTGTCGGAATTGATCACCGGACTCTTAAGCAGCAGACGAAGCTCTCTGCTTGTTCTGCAGATATCGGAGAGCGTTGTCAGATCATTGTATGCCTGTTCAACTTCTCCTCTTTCGGCTGCGAAATCATAAAATGCCGTTGCGTATCGCTGGCTGATCCTTAAATTACTCATGCCTAATTCATTTTTATTTGATCGAGGCTTTGCTGCAATACTTTTTTATTGTGTGCAGGGTCGGAAAGCTCATCAGCAAGAATCTTCTCGGCAATTTCGAGCGACAGGTTAGCTACCTCATTTTTTAGTTCTGTGATGGCGGCCAGCTTTTCGTTCTTTATTGTTTCTTTGGCTGCCTCAATGATACGCTCTGCTTCAACAGCTGCTTTTTCACGGGCATCTTCTATCATTTTCTCACGAACCTTACGTGCATCGCGCATTAAGGCATCACGTTCTTCTTTGGCCTCTTTAAGCAGTTTCTCATTGGTAAACTTGAGGTGCTCCATTTCTTTATGAGTAAGTTCGGCCTGTGCAAGTGAGTTCTCAATAGCAGCTTCCCGTTCACGCAATGCACGCATTACAGGTGGCCACACAAATTTACCCAATATCAGCAACAGAAGACCAAATGCTAAGGTCATCCAGAATATCAAACCAATTCCCGGGCTTACTAATTCCATTGTGTTTAGATTTTATATTATGACAAAAAGGGACGTACTGCCCTAACCAACCGTTATAGCAATATGTCCGGTTTTAATTAAAGAACTACAACGAGCAAACAGATCACGATTGCGAAGAAAGCAACCCCTTCAATAAGCGCTGCTGCCACAATCATGTTCGACCTGATATCACCTGCTGCTTCCGGTTGACGGGCAATAGACTCTAATGCACCACGGCCGATGTTACCGATACCAAGACCGGCTCCAATAGCTGCTATGCCAGCGCCTATAGCTGCTCCTACCTTTGCATAGGGTGAAAGATCAGCTGCAATTTGCAGTAATAATGCTAATAGTGTCATAATTATTTGTTTTTGGGTTTATTTGGTATTTGTTTGTATTGATCAATGCGTAATATCCTGATGGTGCTCCTCTGCATGATGATGTTCCTCTGTCGCCATACCAAAATATAGCGCCGACAGCATAGTAAATACATATGCCTGGATGAATGCAACCAGCAACTCCAGTAAACTTATAAATATAGAGAAGAAGACCGATACCGTACTTACACCGTAAGCCAGACCGGTACTCATCTGTCCGAAAATAAAGATCAGCGATACAAAGCCCAGTACGATGATGTGGCCGGCTGTAATGTTGGCAAAGAGACGGACCATCAATACAAAGGGCTTTATAAACACACCGGCGAGTTCAATTACCGGAATTAACGGAAGAGGGAACTTGAGCCACCACGGTATACCGGGTGGGTTAAAAATATGTGTCCAGTAATTCTTGTTTGCCTTTATCAGGATTATGACAAATGTAAAGCATGCCAGCACCAGTGTAACTGCAATATTGCCGGTTACATTGGCCCCTCCGGGAAATACTGGTATCAATCCGATAAGGTTACTAAAGAATATAAAGAAAAAAGTGGTCAGCAAAAAAGGCATATATTTTTCATAATGCTTGCCAATTGAGGGTGCAGCAATGTCGTCACGAATAAAAAGAATTAGTGGTTCAAGAATGGACTGCAGTCCCTTTGGTGCTCTCTTACCTCTGTTCTTATACGACTTTGCAACAGAGAAGAATATTACCAGCATCAGTATGAAGCTTACAAATATACCAACAACGGTTTTTGTTATTGACAGATCGACTGGTTTACCTGCAGTAACATCAGTCTCCATTGTGCCAGGCATTACTTTTACTATCTTTCCTTTATCAGCATTTCGCTCGGTTTCAAGCTTGTAACCTTTATATGCAGCGTGGCCATGTTCAAACTTTGACGACATAAAGGTTACCAGTTTGCCTTCATCAATCAGAATGATCGGTAACGGGATAGTAATATGCGTATGCCCTATTGTTGCAATATGCCATTCATGGGTATCAACGATATGGTCAATGATCATGTGACCCGCATTGAACTCTTCCTTATGAGCACCTGCACCCTCCGCAGCCGCTTCAGCATTCCGGCCGGCTGCAGTTAATCCGGTAACCAATACGCTGAAAATCAATAGAATTGAAAGTATATTTTTCCTCATCCCCTTTAATGGATTCTTTTCTTTTAAAGCTGGTAATCGTTGTGCAATAATAAGGAATTTTTGTGTATTCTTTGGAGTATTTCCAAAATACTTATGACTGCAATTTCAATGTATAACGGGTATTGTTTAATTTTACACGTTCCGACAAAGAACAAGAAAACCTGTAAAGTGTTCTTTGAATACTTGTTTTTTCTGAAAAAAGATGGATACAGACCTGCATTTTATGAAGATGGCCTACAGCGAGGCGCTGGAGGCATTGCGAAGAGACGAAGTACCTATAGGGGCAGTAATAGTTGCCGGTGGTAAGGTAATAGCCAGGGGGCATAACCTTACCGAGACCCTGCAGGATGCCACTGCGCATGCCGAAATGCAATCATTTACCGCAGCCTCTAATCATATTGGCGGCAAGTATCTGAACGAATGCACCCTCTACGTTACAGTAGAGCCTTGCCCCATGTGCGCTGCCGCAGCATATTGGGTACAGATTGGTCGTATAGTCTATGGAACCGGTGATGAAAAGCGCGGTTATACAACAATTTGCCCTGATGTTCTTCATCCCAAAACAAAAATAAAGCAAGGAGTTATGGCAGAAGAATGCCGTAAACTCCTTACTGACTTTTTTAAAGAAAAACGCTAAGAACCAGATGTTTTTAACCTCCGGCTGCAGTGCTGATTCAGGATAGGGATACCGATTAAACTGCAGCGAAAACTTCAGCAAGCTTCTTTGTTAGTTCTTCGCCCTGAAGGTCACGGGCTATGATAACACCGTTTTTATCGAGCAGTACATTCGATGGTATGGACATTATTCCATACTGCTTGCTTACTGCATTACTCCAGTACTGAAGGTCAGAAACATGAATCCAGGTAAGTTTGTCCGCCTCAATAGCGCCCTTCCAGCTCACATCGTCGCGATCAAGCGAAACACCCACAATTTCGAAGCCCTTGTCTTTATATTCTTTATATGCTGCTACAACATTAGGATTCTCTCTGCGGCATGGGGCACACCATGAAGCCCAGAAATCAACCAACACAACTTTACCGCGGGTACTTGATAAAGTAAATGGGTTACCTTCTGTATCGTTCATAGTAAAATCAGGAGCTGTTTTTCCCACTGCCACACTTTCAAGTATGGTTATCCGCTCATTGATCATTTTAGTGAAGGATGACTCTTTAATTTTACTGTCGAGGCTCGATTCAATCTCTTTTAACTCTTCCAGATCAAGTTCGTATGCGTGACGCATGGCAATGTAGGGTGATACATACGATTTTGGATTGTCTTTAATGAAGGTAATAAGGTCGGCCTTCAATTTTGCATCCATTCCGTTCAATTCTTTCTCCAATGCAGCAACCTTAGCAGTATCGTTCACTCTGGCGGCTTCCTGGTATTGTGTATAAAGGCCTATCTGGGCAGAATTATTATCGCTTACTTTCTGCTCATATTGCCTGTATTCCTTATCAGATAAAGAACCTTCAACAATGGGATTCCTTAAACTGTCAATATGGAACTGGATCTTAATGTCAGAAGGCTCAATAAAGAAACTTACAAATCTTGATGCATCAATGCCTATATAGTATAGATCGGGATTTTCAATGGTGCCTTTAAATTTAAACTCACCACCTTCTACTTTTGCAGTATCGAGTATTTCAAACTGGCCATTGGTAGCTTTTTGCAGATACACATCACCGGTAAAATTCCCTTTAATAGTGCCATTGATAGTAAATTCATTGCTTTTGCGCGAGTTACATGCAGTTAAACCGACAATTACAGTTAATAACAGGATTAGTTTTCTCATTTTTAAGATTTTAGATAAAAAAAGAAATGTACTTATTGCATTACGTTTACAAAGAAAGATAAAAGCATTGAATGGATTGCCTTATTATTGAGTTTATAGGTCATTTTTTTCTTGTAAGGAACAAATAATCAACAACAAGAATCACAAGCACGGTAACCAGAGTAGTAAGCAGCATACGCAAAACAATGTTACCTATTTCTGAAAGATAGAACGATTCGAGCAGACTGAATGCCAGCTGATGCCATAGTATCATTACACCCGCATACGCTACAAACCATCGAACGCCCATATCTTCAATACCGGGCTTAAAATGATCTTCATATTCAGCCGGGCTGCCAACAAGCTTTATCATATAAGGCCGCATGAACGCCATCAGTACAGAAGAACCGGCATGCAAACCTGTGGAATTGCTGAATATATCAATTGTCATCCCAAGAAGGAATGAGGATATCAGCAAAAACGAACCTGAAACATCAAAAGGCAATAAAAGAATGAACAGCACATAGAGCGGCGGGTTAATGTATCCGCCAAGATTGATGTGGTCAATTATAAGCACCTGCAGGGCGACCAGTAATATAAATCTTGAAATAATCAGCAGATAGGTTCTACTCATCTATCACCTCCTTGCTGAGTTCCAGCTGCTCTTCCCTGAAAAGGTTATTTACAATGTAAACATACGTGAGTCCGTTAAAATCGGTCGACCAGTTGAAATCTATATGATGGAAATGCTCTCCCTCCTGAATTTCCATGTTTTCGACAGTACCCACCATGATACCTTCGGGGAAAATATAGGAATATCCGCTTGTGCGGATGGTATCGCCCTTTTGTACCTTCACGTGTACCGGTATGTCGGTAAGATTGCCGATGGAAGGATCGCTGCCCGACCATATTACCGTGCCCATTTGTTGCAGTCTGTCTATTCGTGCGCTGAACTTAGAATGCTTATTAAGTGCAGACATGACCCAGCAGAAGTTTTGCGAAACACTTACCACTGTACCAACAATTCCATCGGGACATATAACAGCCATATCTGCAGTAATACCATGCTGTTTACCTTTATTGAGCATGAGGTAATTGTTGCGGTGATTGGATGAATTGCTTACAACCTTGGCTACAGTGTAGGTGTAGGTTTGCCTGTGAAGGGTATCTTCGAGGAAGAAAGAGGTAGTGTCGGTAGTTACTTTGCCTTCTTTCAGATACTGCCACAGCTGTGCATTTTCCGTTGCCAGCCGCTGGTTTTCCTTACGAAGGCTGAAGTAGTCAATTACCGACGAGTACATGCTGTTGACCGTACCCGTAAAACTATCGGTCATGTTGGTCACAACAGCCCTCTGATAATAGCTTTTGTTTACAAGCAGTGCAATTGACAATACTTCCAGCACCAGAAACAGAAAGAAGAAATTATGCTTCCAAATGAATGCCAGAATATGCCGCATAGGTTATCACTTCAATGACCGCTGTCTTATTTGATAAGGAAAGTGAATTTATTAAAGTTCTTTAGTGCAATACCGGTACCCCTGGCAACTGCCCTTAACGGGTCTTCTGCCACATGCACCGGAAGTTTGGTCTTAAGGTGCAGACGTTTGTCGAGACCACGTAACATAGATCCTCCTCCGGCAAGATAAATACCGGTACGGTAAATATCTGCTGATAGTTCAGGAGGTGTCATCTCCAGTGCATTGAGAACAGCTGCCTCGATCTTGCTGATCGACTTATCAAGGCAATGGGCAATTTCACTGTAGTTGACGTATATCTCTTTGGGTATACCTGTCAGCATATCTCTTCCGTGTACCGGATAGTCGGGTGGCGGGTTCTCGAGTTCAGTAATTGCAGCTCCTACGTTGATCTTTATGGCTTCGGCGGTACGCTCTCCGATGTTGATGTTATGCTGTTTGCGCATATATTCTTCAATATCGTTATTGAAGTCATCGCCCGCAATTCTGATAGATTTGTTGTTCACAATACCACCAAGAGCGATAACGGCGATCTCACTGGTTCCACCACCAATATCAATGATCATATTTCCGGTAGGTTCGAGCACATCGATACCAATACCTATTGCGGCTGCCATAGGTTCGTGTATCAAGCGTACCTCTTTGGCACCTGCCTGCTCGGCAGAATCTTTTACAGCACGTTCTTCTACCTCAGTAATACCTGACGGGATACAGATAACCATCTTTAATGCCGGCGGGAACAGGCTTCTTTGTGGCCCAGTCATTTTGATCAGTTCTCTGATCATATATTCGGCCGATTGAAAGTCAGCAATTACACCGTCACGCAGAGGCCGGATGGTCTTGATATTCTCATGGGTCTTTCCATGCATCATCATCGCTCGCTTACCCACTGCAATTATCTTCCCTGTATTCCGCTCTACTGCTATAATGGATGGTTCGTCAACAACAACCTTATCATTGTATATGATAATGGTGTTGGCAGTCCCAAGGTCCATTGCGATCTCTTTAGTCATGAAGGAGAAAAGTCCCATTGCCGTCTTATGCTTTAATTGTTAGGTAGATACTGAATTAATGTTTAAAATGCCTGATGCCCGTGAATACCATACTCATATTGTGGGCATTGCAGAATTCGATGGTTTCGTTATCCCTTATAGAGCCTCCGGGTTGTATTACACTGGTAATACCTGCCTCGTGCGCTATTTGCACAGAATCAGCGAAAGGGAAATAAGCGTCGGATGCCATAACTGCACCATTCAGATCAAAACCAAAAGTTCTGGCTTTTTCAATCGCCTGTTTAAGTGCATCAACTCTGGATGTCTGGCCGATTCCACTGGCCAGCAGTTGTTTATTTGACGCAAGCACGATAGCATTCGATTTACTATGCTTAACAACCTTGTTGGCAAAGAACAGATCTTCCATTTGGCCGGGGTTTGGTTGCTTGTTTGTTATGACCATGATATCGTGCATCGTCTCTGTTTTCAGGTCTTTATCCTGCAAAAGGAATCCATTTAAAAGACTCCTGAACTGTTGCTCCTGAAAATCAAATGTTTTAGCTTGCAAAATTATTCTATTTTTCTTACTCTTCAGGATTTCAAGTCCATTTTTTTCATAAGCAGGTGCAAGGATGATTTCAAAGAATATTTTATTGACCTCCAGAGCACTCTGTTCATCAATCGGTCGGTTAGCAATAAGTACACCACCGTATGCTGAAACAGGATCAGCCTGCAGGGCGGCATGCCAGGACTGGGTTATATTTTCGCGACTGGCTATTCCACAAGCGTTGTTATGCTTGAGAATGGCGAAGGTTGGATCATCAAAATCCTGTATAAGATGAATGGCCGATTCGAGGTCGAGCAGGTTATTATACGACAGTTCCTTGCCGTGATGCTTGTGGAAAACTTCCCCGAGTTTGCCATAAAAGATACCTTTTTGATGAGGATTTTCCCCATATCTTAGAACTACCGGGTTTGCAGAATTCTCCTTTATGTTGCCGACTATGCTGTTAATGCTTTGGATGCCGGATGCACCGGTAGTTTGCTTGTCCTCTCCCCGGTATTTAGTAAGGTAATTGCCTATGGCAAGGTCGTATGACGATGACCGCTCAAAAGCCTTACCTGCATAGAAAAGACGCTGGTTTTCTGTTACAGTGCACTGTTGCTCACGCAGTAACAGTTCTATTTCGTTGTACTGATGGGGTGATGAAACACAAAGTACATGATCGTAATTTTTTGCGGCAGCCCGTATAAGTGATATTCCGCCGATATCTATTTTCTCGATTATATCCTTGTGACTTGTCGTTTGCTGCATGGTTTGCTCAAACGGATACAGGTTTACAATAACCAGGTCGAAGGGCTCAAGATGGTACTTTTGCATATCGTTAACATCACTCGCGAGATCCGGACGGCCAAGTATTCCACCAAAAACAGCCGGGTGCAGGGTCTTCACTCTTCCATCAAGAATAGATGGATATCCTGTCAGATTTTCAATCAGATTACAGGGCACTCCGAGTGATTGTATGAACGAATAGGTGCCGCCGGTTGAAAAAAGTTCAACTCCGTGCTGGTTCAGTATATGTATAATTTTATCGAGGCCCTCTTTGTAATACACTGATACAAGGGCTCTGACAATCTTTTTTGATCTGGACATAGGTTCCCGGTTTGAAGGTAATTAATGCAATGCAATTTTATTAATTTTTACGTCATCAAGCAAACTAAATAGTACCTTTACTCACTGATTTATACCGATGGAAAGGATTATCCTAAAACTCAAGCTCGTACGGGAAAGTTATCTGTTTGCATTAAAGGCCATTACAGTAAATAAAGTCAGAACTTTTCTTTCTTTACTGGGGATAACAATAGGCATATTCTCCATCATTTCTGTTTTTACCGTATTTGATTCGCTCGAAAAACAAATAAAAGACTCCATTGCCTCACTTGGAAGCAATGTTCTGTTTGTGCAAAAATGGCCATGGGCGTTCGGAGGTGACTATGAGTGGTGGGAGTTTATGAAACGCCCGGAACCAACAATAAATGACCTTCTCGAGATACAGCGACGCAGTGAAGCATCAGAAGCGATCGCCTACATGGTTGGCACATTCGGCAAATTAAAACACGGCAGTATATCGGTTAATGCAAATATAGTCGGAGTATCGCACGATTACCCGGAAGTAATGACTCTGGATCTGGCTGAGGGAAGGTACTTTACCGCAGACGAATCGGCAGGCGGAAGACCCCTTGCTATTATTGGCTACGAAATAGCAACATCCCTTTTCGGCAATACAGACCCCATTGGTAAAAAATTAAAAGTCTTTGGCCGACAAGCAGAAGTAATTGGGCTTCTCAAGAAACAAGGTGCCGTTTCGTTTGACAATTCAACCGATAACCAGATAATTCTACCTATAAATTTTGCCCGTGGCTTCATCGATCTTAAAGGCGAAAATATTGGAGCATCTATTGCAGTAAAAGCTAAACCCCTGGTAACAACCGACGAATTACGCGATGAACTTATCGGTATTATGCGTTCAGTAAGAAAGCTCAGACCGGGCACAGATGACAACTTTGCTATAAATCAAACCTCCCTTCTCACGCAGGGATTCAACCAGTTGTTTGGTGTTATCAATATGGTAGGGTGGATAATTGGAGGCTTCTCCCTGCTTGTTGGCGGCTTTGGTATTGCAAACATTATGTTTGTTTCGGTAAAAGAAAGAACAGCACAGATAGGCATACAAAAATCAATGGGTGCAAAAGACTCATTTATTTTGCAGCAGTTTCTATTCGAAGCTATTATGCTCAGTGTACTTGGTGGGTTAATTGGTCTTATCATCATTTTTATCATTACCCAGGTAATAAGTCACATGTTCGATATGCCGCTGATCCTGACAACAGGCAACATTATCCTGGGCATTTCTGTCTCTGCACTTATTGGTCTTGTATCCGGTTTTGTTCCTGCTAACAATGCTGCAAGACTTGATCCTGTGGAAGCAATGCGATCAACTTTCTAATCGCAATGCGGTTATCCTTCTAAATGATTACAAAAAAATTGTGGTTTCTGTGGTAGTTTCATTAATTTTACCATCTAAAAACTACCCCAGATGCACAAACGATGGGTTTTAAAGCCCAAAGCTGATCCAACAACAGTAAAATATCTTGCTGATGAGCTTCAGGTAAGCCGTATAGTTGCAGAATTACTCGCTCAACGTGGCATTTCAACCTATTCTGAAGCTAAATCCTTTTTCCGTCCGGATCTTTCACAGTTGCACGACCCTTTCCTGATGAAAGATATGGATAAAGCCGTTAACCGCATCCTGCATGCTATAGAAGAAAAGCAAAAGATACTGATCTATGGCGATTACGATGTGGACGGAACAACGGCGGTATCGCTTGTGTATATGTTCCTTGCTGAACTAGGTATTGAAAGCAGTCTACTGGATTTCTACATCCCCGACAGGTATTCTGAAGGGTATGGCATTTCGGTGAAAGGTATTGATTTTGCAGCAGCCGGCAATTATAGGCTGGTGATTGCTCTTGATTGCGGTATTAAAGCAATAGAGAAAATAAATTATGCCAACAGTCTTGGTGTAGATTTCATTATTTGTGATCACCACCGCCCGGGCGATCTAATTCCGGAGGCTGTGGCAGTGCTTGATGCCAAAAGGGCAGATTGTACATACCCCTACAAGGAGTTATCGGGTTGCGGAGTTGGGTTTAAACTTATTCAGGGTATCGCTGTACGAAAGAATATAGAGCTTTCTTCCTTGTATAAATACCTTGATCTTGTTGCAGTTAGTATCGCCTCAGACATTGTGCCTATTACCGGTGAGAACCGCATAATGGCTTCGTATGGGTTGAAATGGCTAAATTCAAGGCCAAGGCCATGCTTCGAAGAAATTCTTAAATATGCCAATGTTATAAAAAAAGACATTGCCCATAACCCCGATTCCGTACCGGTTGACTTTTATAACTCTGAAGACTGTTTCTTCTGCCGGGAACTCACCATATCTGATCTTGTTTTCCTGATCGGGCCGAGAATAAATGCCGCCGGCAGAATTGAAAGCGGACGCAATGCTGTTAGGCTGCTTATCAGCAACAATGTTGGTGATGCCCGTGAACTGGCTAATCAGATCAATGAGTTTAACACAACCCGCCGGGACCTCGATCTCACTACCACCGACGAAGCACTTGAAAGCATTAAAAGCGTATCGAGAGTGCAAAATTCAAAAGCTACCGTGGTATTTAATCCCGAATGGCATAAAGGCGTAATAGGCATTGTAGCATCGCGGCTCATTGAGTCGTACTACAAACCAACCATAGTTTTAACGCAGTCAAACGGTTTAATTACAGGCTCTGCCCGGTCAATTAAGGACTTTGATATTTATGATGCAATTGATGAATGCAGCGATTTACTGGAGCACTTTGGTGGTCATAAGTATGCAGCAGGATTATCATTGAAACCGGAAAATCTGGATGCTTTTGTTGAAAAGTTTGAAAAGGTGGCTGCTGAAAGAATTACCACAGATATGACAGTACCGGAAGTAGAAATAGACCTCAGGATAACGCTCGACGAAATTAACCCCCGTCTGATCAGAATACTGAAACAGTTTGCTCCCTTTGGCCCCGGAAACCCGTCACCTATTTTCCAAACCGACGGAGTGCTGGATAATGGAAACGGCAGGCTTCTCAAGAACAGGCACCTTAAACTGACTATCGGTCATAAAGACTATCCTTCCAGTCCGTTTGCAGCTATTGGCTTTTCACTTGGCGACCACTTTGAACATGTAAGCAAGGGTGAGCTCTTCAATATTTGTTACCATATTGAAGAGAATGAATGGAACAATAAAAAGGAAATTCAAATAAACATCAAGGATATCATGGTCTATTCTGAAAAAGAATCAGGCACAGGTATTTACCATGAGAGTCAGGCTAACGAATAGCAGATCAGAAGTTTATAAAAGTTCGTATTACAAGGAAGACGCCGAATATTACCAGCATTATTCCTACCACATGGTTCATCGCTATAATAAACCTGGGCTTAAGATATCGCTTTAGCTGATGGGCTACAACAACCTTCAGAAAATCGGTAATGAGCACAGTTAGCAGAGCACCGGCAAAGAAAAGCTTCACATTGAATGAACCAGCCCCGTAACTGGCACTAACAGTAACCATAACAGATACCCAGAAAAGCCAGACAAACGGATTTGCGAAATTTAAAAGGAATCCTTTAACTATATAGGTCATCGGCCCCGGCTTCCGGATGCTGTCCATGAGTTGATCTGTTTCCAACTGCACTCTTCGCAGATAGGTAACAATACCAAAAGCAACCAGTATAGCACCTCCGATTGTGCCAACCAGGATGCTGTTACGGTTATCGCCGAATACCTGAGCAGCGCCCAGATTACATAGCCAGACCAACGAGAGGTCGCTCAGAAAAATACCTATGGCAAGAATTATTCCCCTGTATAAACCCCTGTGTATGCTGGTTTGTATAAGAGAGAATAATGCAGGACCGAGCATTATTGATAAAGTCAGCCCTAATATCATGCCTTCGATTAAGGGGTGCATGTTATTGGCTTACTTGTTCCGGTTATTTGATTCAAGAAACTCTTCCCACTGCTTATGCTGTTTGTTTTTAACAACACGCGGAAACTTATTCTGCCCGCCTTCCTTACCATTGATCTTTAAGAAGGAATAGAACAGGTCGGCCGGCACTACTTCTACAAGCACCTGCTTTATAGCTGCAATACGCTCAACACGATAGTCGTCATTAAGATCTTTAAGATTCTGGTCAAGCTGCCAGCGTACTTTTTCAAGGTCAATATCTGATATGTCACCTTGAACTCCCAGATACCACTTGTGAGCAAACATGGAGTCGTATTTGATACCCGCTACCGTAAATTCCGAAATTTCCAGATTTAGTTGGTCCTCCAGCATTTTAACCGCACGGTTCATATTTTCCTGCGAAAGATGCTCTCCGCAAAGATTAAGGAAGTGCTTTATTCGCCCGGTAATTACAATTTCCGATTTCTCTTTGTTAGTGAACTTAATAGTATCACCAATTAAATAACGCCAGGCTCCGGCACAGGTGGTAAGCAACAGCGCATACTCCTGACCCTCTTCAATTTCACCAATGGTATATGTTTTCGCATCGGGGATTACGTTCCCTTCCTGATCGAAATTGTCGCTGTTGAATGGTATAAATTCAAAAAAAAGTCCATTATCCAGTACCAGCTGCATACCATCGGCATTTGGACGGGTCTGGTATGCAATAAAACCTTCTGAGGCGAGGTAAGTCTCAATATACGTCAGCGGTTTGCCAAGGAGCTTATCGAATGTTTTTTGATAGGGCCCGAAAGAAACACCTCCATGCACATAAATTGACAGGTTAGGCCATACATCGTGAATGGTATTTACATTGTAATGGTTAATGATGCGCTCCATCAGTATCTGTAACCACGCAGGCACTCCAACAATAACCCCTATATCCCAGTTTTTCGCATTTTTTACAATTTCATCGAGCTTGGTAGTCCAGTCTCTTTCTTTTGATATACGTTTCCCGGGTTTATAGAAATGCTGAAACCAGAAGGGTATGTTGCCCGCTGTTATTCCTGAAAGGTCTCCTTCATAGTACGTACCGTTGAAATGCAAATGGGTACTACCCCCGAGCATTAAGATCCCCTTTTCGAAAAAGTCTCTTGGAAAATCATAACGAGCTAAGGAGAGTATTTGCCGTATACTGGTCTTTTTAATGGCTCTGAGCATATCGCCGGTCACCGGGATGTACTTGCTGGTAGCTTCGCTGGTACCTGAACTCAACGCGAAATACTTAACCTTGCCGGGCCATGCTACAAAACTTTCCCCGTTCAGGGTACGATACCACCATCTCTGATGAATGGAATTATAATCGTTAATAGGAATTGTTGATTTGAATCGCTGAATAAAATTAGGTTCCCTGAGCAAATCAGTAAAATCATAGGCTTCGCCAAGTGAGGTAAATTGTGATTTGCTTATGAGTTTTCGAAGTGTGATTTCCTGCAATTTAGCCGGTGAATGACTTCTGAGTTTATCAAATGGGATTTTGCTTGGAAATTCAATCGCCCCTTTAATTATTGACCCCAGTATTGGCATGAGCTTACGAGATTGATGTAACTTTTAATAAGTGCGTAAAATTAAGACATTTATAAAACGAAATATACGATTGGGCACATTACACTATACGGTAAATTTCACGAATGTGCTCCAGTATTTGTTCAATATTTATTTTCAGATCAATTAACCGGCCCGTTCTTATGTCAAAGACCCATCCCTGAACAGTGAGTTGCCGCTCTTTTACAGCACGCTGTACATCGGCTGTCTTCAACACATTAACACACTGTTCCTGTACATTCAGTTCAACCAGTCTGTCGTATCTTTTGGTTATATCTGTAATGGAATCAAGCTCTTTCTGATGAAGCCTGTATACATCGCGTATGTTCCTCAACCAGGGATTAAGCAGCCCAAGATCAGAAGATTCCATTGCCGCCTTTATACCTCCGCAGTTATAATGACCGCAGACAACAATGTGTTTAACTTTAAGATAGGATGCTGCAAAAGCCACCACTGTTTGTGACCCGATATCGGAGTTAGGTATCAGATTTGCTACATTACGCAGTACAAATATCTCTCCCGGTTGTGCGCCCATCAGTTCCTCCGCTGTTACCCGGCTATCAGAGCAACCAATGTAAAGAATCTCCGGATACTGGCCTTTCGACAACTTTTCGAAATACTGATTATCAATACTTAACTTCTTCTGAATCCAGTCTCTGTTATTCTGAAAAATCCGGTCGAAATCCATAAACGCTATTTTGGTTGAGGCATTTTTAGGTTTGGCGCTTAAAATTAGCATTTTTTGCATAATAAAGTCACAGCAACTGTTTAAAACTTATTTTTAACCCCTCATAACAACAGATAGAGTTAAGTATGGTAAAACAAATAACAGCATCTCTACTGATCATACTTTCCATAACCGGTTTAAATGCCCAGACTTTTCTTCAGGGCCACCCTGATTCTGTTTTTACTGAATACTTCAGACTTAACTCTGGAGGCTGGACTGCCGGTGATGCAACAATTTCAGTTGCCTTACCCGATGGAAGGACAATCTGGCTGTTTGGCGATAGTTATCTCGAAAATGTAAATACAAATGATACCACGCTCCCTTGTCTGTTCCAGATAAGAAATTGTATGGTGGTGCAGGATTCTGTCAACCTGTCCCTGTTAACCACACATATAGATGAGCAGGCTCAGGGAGTGCTCAGGTCAACATTTAAACTGGCACCCGATAACCCTGCTATACTCTGGCCCGGACACGGGTATGTGGAAAGCGATACTGTACTCATTTTCCTGGACGAAATAGATGGTTCAAATCTTGACATGTTGCATACTTATGTCGCAAAATTGCAGCTACCATCTCTTGAAATTTTGAACCTTTCTCAATTACCTGATTATGAAGGATTAAATATTGGTCGTGCAGTTGTAACTGATACCGCTGGGGGCTACCGGTATTTTTACTGCAACAAGCTAAACTGGATAGTGTGGGAACCCTTCATTGCCAGGGCTTTGATCGGAACAAATATTAATGCACCCTTTCAGTTCTATACTGGTTCAGGCTGGTCATACAATCCTCTGGAAGCTGTAACGATCAGCACCGAACCTGTTTCTCCCGGTTTCAGTGTATTTAAGATGAATGAAAAGTACTTTCTGCTTACGCAGGAGAATGGCTATCTGACTTGCGGGCTCGGGAAGGAAATTTACATTATGGAAAGCGAAAATCCATGGGGGCCCTTTGAAAATAAAACACTCGTTTACACCATTAATGATACCTTCAAAGGGCATGACCTGCTTACCTATAATGCTCAGGCGCATCCTTCGTTTACTGAAAATGGCAACTTACTCGTTTCGTACAACCTGAATGACCTTGTTGATACAATAAGCCCAAATGTGTGTGCTTCGCAATGCAGGGACATCTGGCACGACAGACTTAATGCCGACACATACAGGCCTAAATTTATCAGGATTCCTGTCCTTATAAATTCCGTTAAAGAGCCTAAGACCATGCAGTTATCAGTTTATCCCAACCCTGTTCATACCGGGGAATTAATACAATTGGAAAGCAGCAAAGGCAATTTATCTGTACTACTTCGTGATATAACTGGCAAACAGATTAGATTCACTCATTTTTCGGGGAACCAGACTACTTTAACCGCACCCCGGGAACCAGGATTTTATCTGCTTCAGGTTTGGGAAAACGGAAATAACCTCATAAATAATCCTAATGAGGTCGTAACCTGCAAAATTATTGTGTTAGAATAGCGATACAAGGTCCAAAACGTGCTTTTTTTTAATCGAAAATATCAGATTAATTCACTAAATATCAGTATTTTTGTGTACATTTTACACGCTAATTTTACGTACTATATGACAAAAGGAAACGAGAGTTTTTCAGGAAGAATTCTGAATTATTCCCGATGGATACTATCGCTGGTTATCATCGGTCTGGCATTTTACTCGTGCACAAAATCAGATACCGATGTATCTAATGAACCGTCAGACCTCCAAATAACAATAACCATAACAGACACAGCCGCAGGCGAAGTATCGATACAAGCAGAAGCTAAAAACACAACGGAATATCAATTATTTATAGGGCAGGCAACAGAACCCGAAGCTACCAGTGCCGAAGGTCTGTTTACCTATATTTTCACAGAACCGGGTGAGCATCTGATAACAGTCAGAGCGTACGGCTCATCAGGTAAATACATCAAGGCAACCAAAAGCTTCACTATGGTTGAAGAGGAACCGGTTTCCATAGAAGACGGTTATGTTTCACCTTCAACTTACGAGGGGTATAGCCTTGTCTGGAGTGACGAGTTTAACGGAACAGAAGTCAATACTCAGGACTGGACATTCGAAATTGGCAACGGTTGCCCTAATAACTGCGGGTGGGGTAACTCAGAGCTCGAATACTATCGTAAAGAGAACGCGTGGGTAACAGATGGCACGCTGGTAATTGAAGCCCGTAAAGAAAACTTCAATACCAACGCATTTACCTCTGCCCGAATGATCACTAAAGATAAAAGGTCATTCCAGTATGGTCGTATCGACATCAGAGCCCTTCTGCCTGAAGGACAGGGTATATGGCCTGCATTATGGATGCTTGGTAATAATCTGCCCTCCGTTGGCTGGCCAAAGTCGGGAGAAATTGATATCATGGAAATGATAGGTGGCAAGGGACGTGAAAAAACTGTTCATGGCACTTTACACTGGTTTGTAACAGAGCATGCACAGGCTGGCGGTTCCTATTCGCTGACCACAGGTACCTTTAATGATGAGTACCATGTGTTCTCCATTATCTGGAATGAAACAACCATTAAATGGCTGGTTAACAATACCCCGTTTTATTCCATAAATATTACCCCCGATCACATGACTGAATTTCATCAGCCCCATTTCTTTATCTTTAATCTCGCTGTTGGCGGAAAATGGCCCGGTAACCCCGATGCATCCACCAGGTTTCCACAACAACTTAAAGTGGACTATATCAGAGTTTTTCAATAAGAATTTTGAAATAACCTTTTATAGTTGAATAATTTTTCGGAAATTCACACACAATAAACCCAACTTTATCAACACATGAACAGCTCAGTAAGAAGATTATTGTTAACACTGATAATCTCGCTTTGCGCGACCGCTATTTTCGCCCAGAGATTTTCAGTCAGTGGTACCGTTTATGACAATGAAACCGGTGAAGCAATTCCCGGTGCAACCATCGTTGAAAAAGGCACCCAGAATGGAACAACAACTGATATTGATGGTAAATACAGCCTTACGGTTGCATCAGGATCAGCTACTCTTGTTGTTTCGTTTATTGGTTACGAAAAACAGGAACTCCCGGTAAATCAGGTTAACCGGATAAATGTAAGATTAAATGTAGAATCGACCAACCTCAGCGAAATTGTAGTTATCGGCTATGGAACCCAGCGTAAAAAAGTTGTTACCGGTGCTATTGAAAAGGTCAGTGGCGAAGAGGTCCTTAAAACACCGGTACTCAGGGTTGAACAGGCCTTACAGGGACGTACGGCAGGTGTTCAGGTTACCAACCTGTCAGGTCAGCCAGGCGAAGCCCCAACCATCAAGATAAGGGGAACCGGTACCACAGGCGATTATAAGCCTTTGTACGTAGTTGACGGTATTGCCGTTGGTGGTATTGACTATCTTAATCCGGGCGACATTGAATCGATGGAGGTACTCAAGGATGCGGCTTCCGCTGCCATATACGGAGCAAGAGCTGCCAATGGTGTTGTGCTTATCACCACCAAAAGCGGGAAAGCCGGTAAAATGAGTATTTCCTATTCAGGGTACCGCGGTTTCCAGAATGTAGCAAAGAAACTCGACATGCTCAATGCAGAGGAATACAAAATGATGATGAACGAGGGCGCCATAAATAACGGAGAAACGGAACCTTTTGATCTGAACGAAATATCACCTTACGACACCGACTGGCAGGATCTGATCTTTGTTAAAAATGCACCAATGCAGAGTCACGATATCTCTGTTTCAGGAGGCAACGATAAATCAACCTACCTATCCTCATTAAACTACTTTTCGCAAGATGGCATTATTGGAGGCGAAAAATCAAGCTTTGAGAGAATAACTGCCCGTTTAAACACCACCCACCAGGTTAACAAGCGTTTACGTTTCGGAAATAACCTGTCTTACTCCTACCTTTCAAGAAGAGGAATTAGCAGTAATACAGCATTTAACGGTGAATACAGCAGTGCTTTAAACCTTGATCCGCTAACTCCGCTGTATATGGAGGATAGTTTAAAGCTTAGCCAGCCACCCTACTCCATATATCCGGTTGTAAGGAACAGCGAAGGCAAATACTATGCAATCTCTGACCTGGTTCGCGGCGAGGTGGTGAATCCGGTGGCTTTGCTTGAAACACAAACAGGCAAAACAAGAGTTGATAAAATTGTTGGTAATATCTTTGGAGAACTGGAACTAATTAAAGGACTCAAGTTTAATACAAACTTTGGTATTGACCTTGCCTATGTACTGAACGATAGCCACAGACCTCTCTTCTATCTTACCGAAACAAATAACAATACCGATAAAACATCCGTAAGCAAAGACATTACAAGGTATTTTACCTGGCAGTGGGAAAACACTTTATCCTACAGCAGAAAAATAAAAGACCATAACTTTACTATTCTGGGTGGAACCAGTGCATTAAGAGATGTAAATGAGAACCTGTACGGCTTTAATGCCGGAGTGCCTATATACGATCCTGATAATGTATATCTCAACATGGCAACAGATACAGCATGGGTAGCAACAGGCGGTGCAAACCAGCACGCCCTTTACTCCACATTCGGTCGTTTACTGTATGACTATAAGGATAAATATGCATTTACAGCCATCGTGCGCAGAGACGGTTCAACACGGTTTGGTGAAAACAACCGGTATGGTATATTCCCATCTCTGGGTGTGTCGTGGGTTGTAAGCGATGAGGATTTCTTCCCTAAACTTAACTGGGTTAGTGCACTGAAATTCAGAGCTTCCTGGGGTATCAACGGTAACGAAAACATCGGTGACTACCAGTATCTTTCGCTCATGGATAAAACCAGAGGGTATATTATCGGAGGCGGAAGAATGACCGGAAGCTCTCCACTGTTCCTTGAAAATGCAGATATTAAGTGGGAAGAGTCAGAACAAATTGACATCGCTATGGATCTTAACCTGTTTAACGACAGGTTAATTACCTCGGTTGACTATTACGTTAAAACAACGAACGGTCTGCTCGAAAGAATTCCAATTCCCGGCCATGTTGGTAATGAGCCTCCCTACGCAAATGTAGGAAGTGTTGAAAACCGGGGTGTTGAATTTTCAACATACTGGCGTCATTTTGTTAATGACTTTAAGTACTCCGTTGGTGTAAATGCTGCGTATAATAAAAATACCATGACACACATCGGAAACAGTGAGAAAATACTTCCCGGTGCAAGCTGGGCAATCGCAGGTATGGTTACCCGATCGGAGGAAGGCTTGCCAATCGGTTATTTCTACGGATATCAGACAGACGGGATCTTCCAGACAGAGAACGAAGTAGAGTATCATGACAATGCAGAAGGATTACCTCTGCAACCTAATGCAAAACCCGGAGATGTGCGTTTTGTAGATGTAAATGGTGATGGTGTGATCGATCCTGACGACAGAACCATGATCGGTAATCCAAATCCTGACTGGACTTTCGGCTTCAACGGAACTGCCGAGTATAAAAACTTCGACTTGTCGTTCCTGTTTACCGGAACCTACGGAAACGATATCTTTAACGGAAGTCAGAGACAGGACCTGAAATTCACCAACAGAACTACTAAGATACTGGATCGCTGGACAGGACCGGGAACTTCGAATGAAGTGCCCATCTTTACTTCTTCCGATTCAAGAGGGAACTATAAAGTATCTGACCTCTACATTGAAGACGGATCGTATCTGCGTTTGAAGAACATTCAGATCGGATACTCTATGCCGCTTGACATCCTTAAACGTGTAGGTGCAACTATGTTCAGAGTATACGTATCAGCCGAGAACCTTCTAACCATTACAAAATATACCGGTGCAGATCCTGAAATCGGTGCTCTCAGTACTTTTGACATAGGAATTGACAGAGGTATCTATCCTCAGGCAAGAACTTTCAGAGTCGGAACAACTATAACCTTCTAAAAAACGGCAACATCATGAAAAAAATAACCATAAATATAATCGCGATCACTATCGTATCCATGCTGTTTGTTTCCTGTACGAAGGATTTTCTCGAAGTAGAACCACTTGACAGGGAAGTATCGGCGACTTTTTATAAAACTGAAGCACAGGCTATGGAAGCTTTGGTAGCTGCCTATGATGTGCTTGGCCATTCAGATGCCCCCGGCACTGCCTGGGCTCCTGTGGTTACTACCAACGATATTCTGTCGGATGATTCATACGCCGGCGGGCAGGATTTTAACGACGGTATGGACGAAGACGAACTTAATAACTTTAAAATTCCTTCAACCAACAAGATGGTTCACTCTTTATGGCTTAAAAATTATAAAGGAGTATACAGAGCCAACCTGCTTATGGAGAAGATAGGTGGAGTGGATGCATCGCAGGAATTCAAAGACCGGCTTACCGCCGAAGCCAAATTCCTGAGAGCATACTTCTATTTTGAACTTGTTAAGTATTTCGAGAATATTCCTTTACTTACCCGTACACTGTCCGGCCCGTCAGAGTATCAGCAACCTCAGGCAAAACCGGAGGATGTATACAATCAGATCACTCTTGATCTTGTAGAAGCTATGCAGGTACTTCCTGAAATAATTCCTGCATCCGAATCAGGTCGTGCAAGCAAGTGGGCTGCTCACGCTCTGCTGGCAAGAGTTTATTTGTTTTATAATGGCGTTTACGGTGCAGAGCTCAAAGCCGGTGATCAGGTAATAAACCGCGCAACGGTTGTTGGCTATCTCGATGAGCTTATTGCAGAAAGCGGTCACGATCTGTTGCCAAACTACAAAGACAATTTCAAGCTGGTTGGCGAATTCGGTATAGAATCAGTCTTTGAAATTTCTTATGGCGATACCCCTGCCTGGTGGGACTGGAACTATACCATTGGTGGTGAAGGCAATCTGGCAGCACAAATGCAGGGCCCAAGGGTGGGTAATTCATCCAAATGGGACAGAGGATGGAGCTTTGCACCCGTTAGCCAGAAACTGGTAACCGATATAAAGGGCGATCCAAGGTACGATGCTACGGTACTTGAGCAAGGTGAACTTGATGGCTCACTCGAAAAAGGATACCAGCATACGGGCTATTTCTCACAAAAATACAGCTCTGATGCTGAACACTGGGGTGCTGACGGTCAGTTTGAACTGAACAGAACTGCTAACTGGAGAGTTATTCGTTTCTCTGATGTTTTACTTATGGCTGCTGAACTGGGTAGTGCCAATGCACAGACCTACCTCGACAGGGTAAGAAGCAGAGTAGGATTACCCAGTGTTACTGCAACACCTGAAAATATTTACCGCGAAAGAAGACTGGAACTCTCGCTGGAAGGGCTGCGTTATCATGACCTGCTAAGAAAAGGTCTGGCATTTGCAAATGCAGAACTTACCTATTCAGGTATTCGTGGTCCGTTGTATGTTGGTGATCAGCAAATATTTGATGTTACTTTCAATCAGGCAACCAGAGGTTTCCTGCCGATACCCCAGTCTGAAATAGATCTTTCGGGCGGAAAAATAACACAGAATCAGGGATACTAATCCCAAACCGGCTGTTTAGTATTCTGCCGGTCTCCTGTTAAACCATTCGGTTTAAAAGACTACCAGCTTCTCTTATAACCTTAAAGTTATATAAGAAGCTGGCTTCTTTTTAGCTAGTTTTGCACCCTCTATGAAAAATGACACCATTCCCGGATACCGTAAGATATGGTCAGTATCGTATCCTATCCTGCTTAGCCTGATTGCACAAAATGCAGTTAATGTAACCGACACCGCTTTCCTTGGCCGCGTTGGTGAAGTAGAACTGGGAGCATCTGCTATAGGTGGACTTTTTTATATTTCACTGTTCATGCTTGGATATGGTTTTAGCATTGGCGGCCAAATACTTATAGCCCGAAGAAATGGTGAAAAGAACTATCAGGAAATTGGCAAGATCACCAATAACAGCCTATATTTCTTAATGGCTATGGGCTTATTGCTGTTTACCCTGATCTCATTATTCGCACCTGCTGCGCTCAGGCTTCTCATTACTTCTGATGATATCTTCAGGGCAAGTACAGATTTTCTGAAGTACCGCATCTATGGTATTTTCTTTGCTTTCGGCAACGTTCTCCTGAGATCTTTTTACATTGGCACTACCAAAACCAGAGTGCTAACTTACAACTCACTTATTCTGGCCGGTGCAAATGTATTTCTCGACTACTGCTTAATTTTTGGAAACTTCGGCTTCCCTGAAATGGGTATAAAAGGAGCGGCAATTGCATCAGCGATCTCAGAAGCATTATCAGCCATTTTCTTTTTCGTTTATACATTCAAAGTAGTTGACCTCAGGAAATATAACCTTTTCAGATTTAATCAGATTGACTTTGAAGTGATTAAGAAAACGTTTAACATTTCTGTTTTTGTGATGATCCAAATGTTCCTCTCCCTGGCAGGGTGGTTCATTTTCTTCATGATCATTGAGAAGATGGGTGAGCGCCCGTTAGCTGTGTCAAATATTATCAGAAGCATCTACATCGTGCTGATGATACCTGTTTTTGCATTCGGATCAACTACCAATTCACTGGTAAGCAATCTGATCGGAGAAGGGAAAAGCAATAAAGTAATTACAATTGTTAAGAAAATTGTACTGCTCAACTTTTTGAGCAGCCTGTTTCTGGTATTGCTCATTGTATTTATTCCGAGGCTGGTTATTTCAGTTTATACAACAAATACCGGCCTTATCACCGATACGGTGCCTGCGCTTTACGTTATAATGGTGGCTCTCTCTGTTTTCTCCTTTGCCAGTATACTCTTTAACGCTGTTTCAGGAACTGCCCGTACCGAAGTTGCCCTTCTAATTGAAACCGTTACTATATTCCTCTATCTGATATTCACATACTTCCTTGGGGTCAAATTACAATTACCTGTCCATTATGTGTGGCTGTCTGAGATTGTTTACTTTATACTGATGGGTGGAATGTCGTTTTTATATCTCAGATCAGGTTACTGGAAAAAAAAGATATAGATAAGGTTAGTATATTTGCATCATGCCAAAACTTTCGGTAGTCATTATAACGCTCAATGAAGAAAAAAACATCGCAAGGTGTCTGCGTTCTGTTGAAGGACTTACCGATGACATAGTGGTTGTTGACAGTGGGTCAACTGACCTTACCGAATCGATTTGTAAAACATTTGGGGTAAGGTTTTTCACCCATGAGTGGCTTGGATATTCTGAGACAAAGAACTACGCCAATTCTCTGGCCAGGCATCCCCTGATACTTTCTCTCGATGCCGATGAAGCCCTTTCGCAGGAACTGAGAAACAGTATACAGAAGGTACTTGAAAACCAGAAAGCATCAGCCTACTCCATGAACAGACTCACCAATTATTGCGGAAAATGGATCAAGCATTGCGGGTGGTATCCAGATAAGAAGATCAGATTGTTTAATTACGATGCCGGCACCTGGCAAGGTCTCATTCATGAGGTTTTGAAGCTGCATAATGGTGCACCTGTTGAAC
This sequence comes from uncultured Lentimicrobium sp., assembly GCA_964643225.1. GTDB lineage: Bacteria > Bacteroidota > Bacteroidia > Bacteroidales > Lentimicrobiaceae > Lentimicrobium. The sequence goes on from CAZXQT010000002.1 coordinate 93,150, forward strand.
ATCTTAAAGGAGATATCCTTCATTACTCCTATTATTCCGTCGCCGAACATATTGCACAGGCAAATAAATACAGCACACTGACTGCACAAAAGGCTTTTCAGGAAGGGCGCCGGAGCTCTCTTCTAAAGGTGCTTATAAATCCTGTTATACGATTTAAACGCGACTATATCTTTAAAGCCGGTTTTCTTGATGGGTATTACGGATTTGTAATTTGCACCATTTCTGCATTTACAACGTTTTTAAAGTATGTGAAACTTCGAAGTCTTCATATTCAGCACAAAGAAGACCTTAATGTTAACGTGTAAACTACTATGGAGCAAGGGAACAAATGGTTCGTAATAGTTAATCCCAATGCAGGTAAACGAATTGGCGAAAAAGACTGGCTTCAGATAGCCCGTCTTCTTACACAGGCAGGAATAGACTATACCAATGTTTTCACCGATGCACCCAATCATGCTGTTAAGCTTGCAGAAAAATATATAGAGTCAGGATACCGCAAAATTATTGTTGTTGGCGGTGACGGAACGTTGAATGAAGTAATAAACGGCATTATCAGCCAGAGAAGATTTGCACCCGATGAAGTAATGGTTGCGATGATTCCTGTTGGAACCGGTAACGACTGGTGCCGTACGTTCAACATACCGAACGGATATGAAGAAGCTATAAAGGTTATTAGTACCTGTAAGACTGCCCGACAGGACGTTGGCCGGATCAAGTACCAATTAAACGGTAAAGAATGCACACGATATTTTCTTAATATGGCAGGGCTGGGTTTTGATGGAGCAGTAGCTCAAAAAACCAATAAACTCAAGGCACAGGGAAAAGGAGGCCCATTTTCCTATCTCATCAATCTTTTCACCACCCTGCTGTCGCATAAATCTACTTTCACTAAGATAGTCATCGATAATAAACCCATAGAAGAAGACGCTTTTACCATAAGTATTGCAATCGGGCAGTACAATGGTGGTGGAATGAAACAGGCGCCCCAGGCAATTACTGATGATGGACTGTTCGATATTACTATTATCAGGAATGTAAGTAAAATGACCGTTATTCGTAACATCAGAAAATTATACGACGGATCGTACGTTACATTAAAACAGGTAAAGCAATTTCGCGGAAGAGTGGTGCGTATCGAAGCACAGCCTCCTCTCATTATGGAAGCAGACGGTGAATCGCTCGGTAGTACACCAATGACCTTCGAAATTATGCCCCGGTGCATAACCGTAGTTTCAGGTTAATACATCCGGTTGTTTAAACTTCAGTACCATGGCAGGCGTATATATTCACATACCCTATTGCAGGCAAAAATGCAATTACTGCAATTTCTATTCTATTGTAAGCAGAAGATCAGCACCTCAGCTCATTGATGCTGTTATTCATGAGATGCATCTGAGGCAAAACAGTGCTGCCCATACAGATAAAGCTAAAACAACCATTAACACGTTGTATATCGGAGGTGGCACACCTTCGCTGCTCACAGAGCCGTTGCTGAGGAAACTGTTTCAGAATATTTATTCCATATTCAGCCTGAAAGAAGGAAGCGAAATAACCCTCGAAGCCAATCCCGATGATATCACTCCGGCAAACCTTCAGTTATGGAAAGAATTGGGTATAAACAGATTAAGCATTGGTATTCAATCATTCAGAGATGAAGACCTGCACTACCTCAACAGAGTACATACTGCACAAAAGGCTATTGACTGTATAAACCAGGCGATGCTGGCAGGATTCAACGATGTAACTATTGATCTGATCTATGGTATTCCGACACTTACCGATGAGCAGTGGATCAATAACCTGGAGCTTTTCAAATCTTTTGGCATTCCGCATCTCTCCGCCTATTCCCTCACCGTGGAGCCCCATACAGCCCTGGATGTACTGATCCGCAAAGGCAGTCAGAAACCTGTAGATGAAGTACAAAGCACCCGCCAGTTTCTCCTTTTAATGGATTTTATGGAGAAGAACAGTTACCTGCATTATGAAATATCCAACTTCTGCCTTCCGGGACATTTTGCAAAGCACAACCTTTCGTACTGGAAAAGCATAGATTACCTGGGCTTTGGTCCTTCTGCCCACTCCTTTAACAGCACTACGCGCCAATGGAATGTTTCGTCCGTAACGGAATACATAACCTCCCTTGAAAAAGACAGGGTGCCTTTTGAATCAGAAACACTTACGGTGACCGATAAATACAATGAGTTTGTGATGACGAGACTGCGTACCATGTGGGGCTGCAATACGGACGAATTGCATAACCTGTTCGGTGAAAAGTACATGTCGTATTTTATCCGCCAGTCAGAGCAGTACCTGCACGATAAGTACATGGTTCTGAGGGATGGTAATTATATATTGACAACCGAAGGTAAATTACTGGCCGACAGGATAAGTGCTGATCTATTCTTTATTGACGCCTAGCGGTTTACAAGGCACACCGCGGGCCCGTCACTCACAATATCCGTTGGCTGGGCGCAACCCACTTCATTGTCGGTGATAGATCAGTAATAGCAATTTCTGTACTTAAACTGACATAATGACACAAAAAATTGGAAATTTACATAAATACTACGTTTTTTAGGTAAATTAAAAATGTAATTTGCTGATTTACTATGTTTTATGATCTTACCTCTTGACAAAAGGCATAATTAGCTTTTATTTTTACTTTTCATTTAAGGAATCAAACAACAATAGAGTATCCTTGTAAAAGTTGAAATCATGAGCTACATGGAATACCTTAATGCTTTCTGGAAGGCAAACCGAATCTATGCATTCTCGCATTCTGAAATGGTAATCTACTTTAAACTGCTTGACGCATGTAATAGCTTTGGATGGCCAAAAGTTTTCAGTCTTTCCAACAAGATACTGTGTGCGGAGGTGTCCATTGCAGAACGGACATTTGTCACTGCCAGAAAACGACTGAAAGAATGCAAATTGATTGACTATTCTGTTAACACAAACACGAAAAAGATCACACAATATACGTTAAATGGTTTGACGAATGTTTACAATTCATCAGATAAATGTACAGACATAATAAGAATAAGAAAAGAAGAAGATAAAGATAAAGATAAAAATATTGAAGAAGATAAATCTTCTTTGTCAACTGTCGTTGACGAAAGCGAGCTAAAAAAAAATAATCCTGATCAAGAAATTTTTAATGAAGAAAAAAAAGAAAATAGCAAACCAAATCCCCAAAATTCCGAAGTAGATTCCCATAGCCGTCCGGAAAACTTCGACTATGGGGCTCAGGGGGGCGCGGGCGGACGGCTTTTTGAAAAAAACAAACCTGAATTTAGCCGAAAAATACCGGAACCTGGTCAAAGAGCAAAACACAAAATACTTGGCAGCACTCAAAATGCTGTAAATCAAATTATTTCATCCTATAACGAGGTTTACATCCGTTTGCCTTCTGCTTTTTCGGGCACGGATAACCGACGGAATCCTCCACAATTCCTCCACAGTTGCTATACAAAATCTGAAAAGGATTGGTGGCCGATACACCGCCGATACCCCAGAAAGTTAGCAACCTATCTGATCACTAGAGAAGCGTCACTTTCAGGTGCACGGGCTGATGGTCACTTTCAACAAAATTCGTTTGTTGCGTTTTGACCGACTCAAGCCGAATGTTAGGGGATAGAACAAAAAAGTCGATAAGTGTGCTGTGTGTTTTACCAGCAGTGTACGGAATGTTAACATAGCGGTTTGTGGCGTGCAGAGAATCGAACGCAATGGTCCAGCCCCTGGCTACCGAAGAGGAAGAGAACTTTTCCTGGGTGTTCCTGATGGAATAGTCCGACAGAACTGTTGTACTGTCAAAGCCCGGTGGATTGATGTTCCAGTCACCACCGACAATTACATAGTTCCCTTTGGCATATTCGGCACCCATTACTCTCTGAAGAATTCGCAGCTCCTGCTTTCTTAAAGCAGCACCGTCGTCGAAAGCAGAATTATGGGTATTTATAAGAACCAGTTCCTTTCCGTCCGATACGGGAAACCGTAACTCGAGATAACATCTTTTAAGCTGAAATAGCCGTGTAGGCCAGTCGTAAGAGGAATTATAGGAAAATCTTTTAGCCGATGAAGGCATGTGTCTGGCGAAAGTAGCCAAACCTGCATTGACTCTACCCATGGGATTTGTAACCGGAATGGGAACCCATGCCTTATAGTTTAAAGCCTGATATGCATGGTGGTTTGGCAAAGTCTTTTGCACCTGCTCACACTCGTTAACGTAATAGCTTCTTTTTGAATTGATATCGACCTCCTGCAGCAAGATAAAATCGGCAGAATCAAAGCTCCTGATCCGTTCCAGAGCCTGCATACTGTACTTCTGGTACTGCTCTCTTGTGGGCATAACCATGGTACCACCTTCATAAAAGAAATCCATATCGCTACCTAATCCGAAATAACCAATATTCCAGGTAATCAAATCAAGCGTTTTGGGAAGGGCCGAACCAGAATCATTAACCTCCAGAACTTCCTCTTTGGCAGGCTTATATTCTGTGAATGTATGGAAAGCAAGAAAACCTGCGAAAATTAATAGCAGTAGTAATAGCAGATACAGAAATAACTTTAAAGCTCTTCTGATTTTCACTTCTGTTGTTGTCTTTTATATTGCTCTATGGTATCGTTCTTCTGCCCGTTACTCTGCCGGTTATTCTGCCGGTTCTTATTCTTTACTTCCTCCAGAATGCCTGTGAAAACAGGATCAACACGGTGAACAGTTCTAATCTGCCAAGAAGCATAAGGAACGAAAAAACCCACTTTGCATAATAAGGAACGCCGCCATAGTTCAGCACGGGACCGACTGTTCCCAGACCCGGACCTATATTACCGAGACAGGAAGCCACCCCTCCGACTGCTGATTCAAAATTCATCCCTAAGATAGATACAAAAAGCGATCCGACTGCAAATATTATCATGTAGAGCAGGAAGAATGCAAGTACATTAAAAATTACTCCCTGAGGAATTGATTTACCGTTTAACCTTACAGGAATGATGGCTTGCGGATGTATTAACCTTTTGAGTTCAAGCTTACTGTTTCTGAATAAAAGTACGATTCGCACAACCTTGATACCACCTCCCGTAGATCCGGCACATCCTCCAATGAACATCAGCAAAAGAATAACGATGTAGGTGTGTTGCGGCCAAAGCATATAATCTGCACTCACCATTCCCGTGGTCGTAATTATGGATACTACAGTAAACAATGCATTACGGAAAGCAGCCTCAATGGTTGTAAAGTGCATAACCATGATTGCTGTAGCTATGATCGCAGTTGCGGTGCCAATGATCAGGGTATAATTCTTTAATTCATCGTTGGCAAAAACCATACGGAATCTCCTTTTGTACAAAAAGAAATGCAGTGAAAAATTAATACCCGCCAGGTACATGAATACGATCAAAACATACTGTATATAAGGAGAAAAGCTTACTGCAGAATCATTCTTTGTACCAAAACCTCCAGTTGCAACGGTAGCAAAAGCATGGCAAAGCGAGTCGTAAAGATTCATGCCGCCGAACATGAGAAAGATTACACACAAAACGGTTAGTGCAACATAAATGACCCACAGATTCTTGGCAGTATGCGTAATGCGAGGTGTTAGTTTATCGGGTGTAACGCCGGGTACCTCTGCTACAAATAATTGCATTCCGCCAATACCCAAAATCGGGAGAACTGCCAGAGAAAGAACAATTATTCCCATACCTCCAATCCAGTGAGTAAGAGCCCTCCAGAAAAGAACGCCTTTGGGTATATCTTCAATGTAGGTGAAAACGCTTGCTCCGGTTGTAGTAAAACCCGACATAGTTTCGAAGTAAGCATCCGCGAATGTGGGGGCAACGCCTGCAAGGGTATAGGGCAGCGCACCAAAAACGGATATAAATACCCAGGTAAGGGAGACAATTATATATCCTTCCCTTTTACCAATGCTGCTAGGATTCAGCTTTGGATTAGAAAAATACAGCACGATACCGGTCATAAGTGTTATGGAAGCACTTAAAAGTATGGGCAGGAAATCATGCTTTGGATTATAAAGAACCAGGTTACTTAAAAAACTTCTGTCGTAATATACAGATGGGATGAGGCTGACAAGCATAAACAACCCTTCAATGCCCAGGAGTACTCCAAGAACTTTAAGTATAGCAGAAACATTAATCCTTCTGGCTGTTGACATACCTAAACGGGATCAGGTAAATAATTCTTGAACTTTACTAAACGCTTGCGGAAGAGCAAAAACTACTACATTATCCCCTTCTTTTATTTGAAAATCACCTATTGCTATAAAGCTCTGGTTGTCGCGAACAATTCCGCCAATGATACTACCTCTGGGGCAGTTAAGAAATTTGATCTGTTTACGTGTAGCAGGTGATCCGGGTTTTACAAGAAATTCAAGAACTTCAGCATCTACACCATTAAGGTACTTTGTAGACCGAACTTCGGCATCCATAGTAAAACTGGCAATATAGGAGGCAGTGATGAGCTTTTTATTAATTACTGTCTCAATACCTATACTTTGTGAAATGCTGATATAATCAATATTCTCAACAAGTGGAATAACTCTCTTTACGCCGTATCGTTGTGCAAGCAGACAGGTAAGTATGTTTGTTTCGTAGTCGTTTGTTACCGAAATAAAGGCATCCATGTTCATAATGCCTTCATCCTCGAGCAACTCTATATCACGGGCATCTGCATTAAGTATAAGCGTCTTTTCAAGCTGATCGATGAGATTAAATGCTCTGTCTTTATCAATTTCAATGAGTTTTACATTCATTTCCCGTTCGAGCAACTGAGCCGTTTTTCGTCCTATACGGCCACCTCCCACAATCATTACATTCCGTATGTCGATGGTAGCCTTACCGGCCAGTCGCATAAGCGTATCAACTCCCTGGGGCTTGGTAATTACATAAGCAAGGTCGTTTACTTTAAAAACATCGTCGCCTTTTGGAATAATGGTTTTGTTATTCCTATGAATGGCAACAGCCCTGAAGTCAAGTCTTGGATTTTCTGATGCGATCTGGTTAAGTGTTTTCTCAATCACCAGAGCCTTTTCGTCAAGACGAATAAGAATAAGCGATAACTTATTATCGGTAAAGTCAAATATTTCAGTAGCCGCAGGTTGTTTCAGAAGTTTAACAATTTCTTTTGAAGCAATACGTTCGGGGCATACCATAGAATCAATTCCCAGAGAACGCATTAATTCCCTGTTTTCATTGGTAAGATATTCTACATTAGTAATACGGGCAATGGTTCTTCGGGCTCCTAATTTCTTACCCAATGCACAGGTAAGAATATTGGTTTTCTCTTCATGCAGAACGGCAATTAAAAGATCAGCACGTTTGATATTTGCCTGTTCAAGCACTTCCACGGAAGTGGAATCGCCTGTAATGGTAAGCAGGTCAGTATGCGATTCTATGAGTTTAAGTAGTTCCTGATGAGGATCAACAACCGTTATATTGTGGTTTTCACCAGAGAGCATTTTGGCCAGGTGAAAACCTACCTCTCCGTCTCCGGCAATTATTATATTCATGGTTCCCTATATGAAATTTAAGCTAGCAAAAGTAATACAATTTAATCCAAATTACCCAATGTGGGCAATTAATTGAAGTCTTTAATTATCAATATTTTAGCAATTAAGGACCTCCCTTTGTTCTCATAACTGCGCAATAGTCAGTCTATGTCTTTCTAAAATGGTTTATAGCTAACTTTGCACCTTCTAAAACCATACCATGTCTGCTAATCCGGAAAAACTGCTATATCTGGTTAATAACCCTGATGATCTGAAAAAGCTCAGCGAAGATCAGCTTCCACAACTGTGTCAGGAAATCCGGGAATTTATTATTGATGTTATCTCCGTGAATCCGGGGCATCTGGGCTCCAGTCTGGGAGCTGTAGAACTGGCGGTCGCCTTGCATTATGTTTTTCATACCCCCGACGATAAGTTAATCTGGGATGTCGGGCACCAGGCATATGCGCATAAAATAATAACGGAGCGTCGTGATATTTTTCACACCATAAGACAACGGAATGGCATTAGTGGTTTCCCGAAAATATCGGAAAGTAAGTACGACACTTTTGGTGTCGGGCATGCTTCAACATCAATTTCGGCTATACTCGGTATGGCTACAGCGGCCTGTTTGTCGGGGAATACAGAACGCCAGCATATTGCTGTTATTGGTGACGGCGCAATGACCGGTGGTATGGCTCTTGAAGCAATGAATAACGCGGGTGTGTCGGGTACCAATCTGTTAATAGTACTTAATGATAACGGCATTTCGATTGACAAAAGCGTAGGTGCTTTTAAGAATCTCCTGCAAACACAGACCCAGTCACCTTCTTCTTCATCGTGGATGAAAAAAATTACCAATGCTGTAAAGTCAACTATTTTCAGCAATTACAACGTATTTGAAGCTTTCAATTTCAAGTATTTTGGTCCGGTAAACGGCAACGATGTTATCAAACTGGTGAGGCAGCTAAAGGAACTGAAAGACATTAAAGGGCCAAAACTGCTGCACGCAATAACCATAAAGGGTAAGGGGTTCGAGAAAGCAGAACAACAGCAGATACTTTACCATGCACCGGGGAAATTTAATAAAGAAACCGGTGAACTGATTACTGCCTCTTCATCCACAGCAGTGCAAAAATATCAGGATGTTTTTGGTCATACAATACTGGAGCTTGCCCGTGAAAATGAAAAGATTGTTGGCATTACACCGGCAATGCCTACAGGATGTTCTTTAAATCTGATGATGGAACAAATTCCTGACAGGGCATTTGATGTTGGAATTGCAGAACAGCACGCTGTAACCTTTGCAGCCGGGCTTGCACTGGAAGGATTTATACCTTTCTGCAATATTTATTCGTCATTCATGCAACGATCGTACGATCAGATCATTCATGATGTGGCACTTCAAAAAATACCGGTAATTTTTTGCCTTGACCGTGCCGGACTGGTTGGTGAGGATGGGCCTACGCACCATGGTGCCTTTGACCTTGCATACATGAATGCGGTTCCTGACATGGTGATTGCGGCTCCCATGAACGGGTATGACCTGCGAAATATGATGTATTCGGCTCAGGCAGAGCCCAGCGGCCCATATGCAATCAGGTATCCGCGGGGTGGGTGTGCATGCCGCGACTGGCTAAGACCGTTCGAGAATATTGTTACCGGAAAGGGCAGACAGGTATCTGATGGTAATGACATAGCTATTCTGAGTCTGGGACATGCCGGCAATTTCGTTAAGGAAGCCATTGGCATTCTTAAGCAGGAAAATATCTTGCCGGCACATTACGATATGCGGTTTCTGAAGCCCATTGACAGAGAAATATTATTGGAAGCCTGCACAAAATACAAGGCTATTGTTACTGTAGAAGACGGCACAATAATCGGTGGCTTTGGCAGTACAGTGCTGGAGTTTATCAGTGCCAACAATTTCCTCATCCCGGTAAAAGTACTTGGAATTCCGGATGCTTTTATAGGCCATGGGAAACCGGAGGAATTATACACTTTATGCGGTTTTGATGCCAAAGGTATTGTTGCTGCCGTTAAAGAACTGTTTCCCCTGGTCACAAAAAAGTGAGAGGATCTTGTAATGTTTGACCAATAATCTGGTCTTGCTCAGCAATTTATGTATGAGTATTTTCGTTTATTGAAATATTTGTACCAGCATGCATCAATCTGGAAAAAAGCGGATTACAACTATTGTCTTGATTCTCTCCCTGCTCGCAGCAATGTGTATTGCAGTGATTTTGATTGTGCAGTATACAAGGGGCGACCGGATAAAAGATCTGATTCTCTCTGAATTAAATAAACACCTTACAGCGGAAGTAACCATTAATAAAGTGGACTATGAGTTACTTCGGTCTTTTCCCAATGCAACCATCACAATTAACGGTGTTGCAATGAAGCCACCCACCGGTTTACCTGATTCGCCTGGTTTGCTTCACGCAAAGAATATTTATTTAAAGTTCAGCTTGTTTGATATACTTACAGGCAACTACAACATACATAGTGTTGAAATACACAATGCGTCAGTAAGTCTGTTTACCAATAATAACGGACAGGTGAATTACATTTTCTGGAAACAAAGCTCCGGGTCAGCTACAGACAAAGTGCGTTTCGACTTTAAACGAATAAAACTGGTATCTACTGACTTTTTGTACCGAGATACAGAACAGGATAACGATCTTGCACTGCATATAAATACTATTGTTCTTAAAGGGAAATTCAGAGATGAATTAATTGAGGTAAATGCCAGCGGAACCTGCAGAAATGAGCGAATGATAATTTCCGGAGAACCGATAATACCTGAAGGTGATGCAGAGATAGCCTCGGAATTACTGATTAATACGGAATTGAAAAACATCAGGTTTAAGAAATCAAGAATCAGCCTATTAAATGTAGCTTTTGCCTTTTCGGGCGACTATACATACAACAGCAAAAGAAACTTCGCCTTTTCTTTAGACAAACTGGAGGGATCTGTAACGGATATACTTAAACTGGTGCCGGCTTCTTTAAATGCTAAGCTTAGCAAATTAAATGCGGAGGGAACTCTTACTTTAGATGGCAATTTGCATGGAACAGCGCAGGGCAAGATGTTGGTTTACTGCGAATTAAATTATGCATTAAAAAAGGGTAAAGCACAATTAAAGGATAAACATTTGCTGATTGATGATGCGGAAAGTTCAGGAAGCCTGTCATATGCACCTTCAAAATCCCTGCAAAAACTAGTGATAAGAACACTCGAAGGAAAAATAAACAAAGCGGTTTTTAAAGCTAATGGGAAGGTAGTCAATTTAACCGATCCCATCTTTAATGCCAGCGTTCATCTTAAAGGAGATTTGTCAGAGTTCAATAACACACTGCAGAACGAAAATTTCCATTCTTTTAAAGGATTGCTCATAACCGATTTAGTTATACAGGGGAAACTGTCATCAGCAATTGAAATAAATAAAGCAATTAGTGGTCAGGCTTCTCTGGCCCAGGGTAGCTTCATGTATAACAACCGTACGGTTGAAAACATAAATGGCAACATATCGTACAGTAACAACAGTATGGTTCTTGACGGAATAGAGATGGCAACCGGTCAGAGTTATATTACAACAAACGGTAAAATTGACAACCTTATAGGTTCGCTGCTAAACTATAAAAAAAATGTTCACGCATCTCTGAATCTCAGCTCAAAGAAATTACAGCTTACGGATATTCTTGTTCTGATCCCGAAACAATCTGCAAATACAAATACCAGCATATTTCCTCCTAACATTTCCTTTGATGTATTGCTGAGTCTTGAGTCTTTGGTCTGGAATAAGTTGAACACACAGGCGCTCAGTGGCAAATTTTCATTAAAGAACGATGTGCTGACAGGAAAAGACATTACTATTGATGCTTTCGGTGGGAGCATAACGGGTAATGGGTTAATTAACGGAAGATATGGCAACAGGGCTCAAATACTCACTAAAGCCGATTTTAAGAATGTTAATATCAGCGACTTATTTTACCAGTTCAATAACTTCGGGCAGAAAAGTCTGGTAAGCAGTAATATAAAAGGGACCGCCAATGCGAATGTTGAGTTCTCTACTTCGTTGTTTGCCGATTATAGGATTAATATATCCTCTGTACAGGCTATTACCGATATAGAAATTTACGATGGCGAACTTCTGAATTTTGAGCCCATGCAAGCCTTGTCGGGATTTCTGGATGCCGCAGAACTAAGAAACATAAAGTTTAAGACCTTAAAAAACCATATTGAGATTGCTAACCGGAAGGTCAGTATACCCCTTATGCAGATACAGTCGTCTGCTCTGGATCTGTATGGGTATGGCACCCATACATTTGGTAACGAAATTGACTACCACGTTAATTTACTTGCATCGGATTTAATCAGGCGAAAAAATAAAAAGGTGTCAGCACTCAATACCAATGTTATAGACGATTGGTATGGTAAACCCCGGTTATTTCTAAAATTCTCAGGGACTATTGACGATCCTGTTGTGCAGTACGATACACAGGAGGTAAAAAAGAAACTGGTTACTAATCTTAAAAACGAGAAAAAAGTGTTTAATGAGGTTATGAGAGAAGAGTTTGGTAAAAAGAAAGGAACCGGTCAGCAGAACAGCTTTTCATCCCAGACTAAGGAGCAACTAAAGTTTGATATTGAGTGGGATGATGAAAAATAGTGCAGGTAAGGCTTTCAACTAATAACTATATTTGTAAAGGCAACAGGCCATCTTGCGAATGAAACTACCTTCAATTTTCCGACCAAAAGCGACTAACATATACAGACAGAAAAGAACCTGGAAAAGGTGGCTTTTCATTGCAGCCCTGGCTATTGTGTCAATTTCTTTATGGTATACAGATTCTTTGGTTAGAAAAATAGCGGCAGACGAAAGAAGTAAAATTACTACCTGGGCAAATGCAATACAACAAAGAGCCAGACTGGTTAATTATACTGAAACGTTCTTCAAGCAAATTAGCATAGAAGAGCAAAAACGTGCTGAATTGCTTGCAGAAGCTACCGTTAAAACAGTACAATCAGACGAGCAGGACTTAAGTTATTATCTCAGGATCATTTCAAACAATACCTCTATTCCGGTTATACTTACAGATGACAAAGGGGTAATAATGGAAGCCAAAAATGTTGATTTTGACCCTTCAGAAGTGAAATCAATGACACCGGAATTGCTGGAAGAATTTTCTGTGTATCCACCCATAATTCTGGAATACTTCTCAGGATATTATATTCATTTTTACTACAAAGATTCTAAACTGTTTTCTGAACTTAAGGTTGTTCTGCGTGATTTGGTGCAATCGTTTTTCATGGAGGTAGCTGACAATTCAGCATCAGTGCCGGTTATAATAACAGACAGTACCCGCCAGAATATTATTCAATATGGGAATATCGACAGTACTTTAATCGCAGACCCTGTTTTTGCGCAGCAAACTATACTTGAAATGGCAGGCAGCAATGAACCTATTGAGATAGATATTGCCGGCCAGAAGACATTCATCTACTATCAGGACTCTTATGTACTGACACAATTGCGCTTTTTCCCCTACATACAGATTGGTATTGTTAGTTTGTTCCTGCTGGTCTCATACTTACTGTTCAGCATTGCCAGACGATCTGAGCAAAATCAGGTTTGGATAGGTCTTGCAAAGGAAACCGCTCATCAGTTAGGAACTCCTTTATCGTCTATGATAGCATGGGTTGAATATCTCAAAACCCAAAACATAAACGAAGAAACGATCAAAGAATTAGAGAAAGACGTTAACAGACTTAACACAATTGCTGATCGCTTCTCTAAAATCGGGTCTAACGCCAGTTTAATACCTGAGAATATCGTAGAGGTGATCTACAATTCCATTGAATACCTTAAAACAAGGACTTCCAGAATGGTAACCTATCAGATAACACCATCAAAAGATACTGTTATCCTGACCAAATTAAATTATCAGCTATTTGACTGGGTAATTGAAAACCTTATTAAAAACGCGGTAGATGCTATGGGAGGAAAGGGAAAGGTTACTATTCAGATAGAGGAAGATGATGCCCATGTTATTGTGGATGTGACAGATAACGGGAAAGGTATTCCCAAGCACATGTTCAGGACTATCTTTAACCCTGGTTTTACCAGCAAACAAAGAGGCTGGGGTCTGGGATTGTCACTTGCAGAACGAATAATCAGAGAATACCACGGAGGAAGGATTTTCGTGAAATCTTCCATCCCAAAAAAAGAAACAACCTTCCGGATAATTCTAAATAAGTAGATAATTCTGCTTACAGCATCATTTTTCAGGATTTTTTTTTGTTGCTGATAAAAAAACTTTATTTTTGATGCATCACTTAAAGGATAATAGTGCATGTATCTTTTTAGCCAGACTTCTAAATTCATTTTCAGGAATATCAAAAATCGCGACAGGTATTAGTGTATCTATCTGTGACTCATAGATGTTTTATACTAACTTAATTGTTTATCTTACAGCTAATACCTAAAAAAAATGAAATTACCTTTTGCCGAATCATACAAGATTAAAATGGTGGAGCCTATCCGCAGGAGCACCAGAGAAGAACGTGAAGAATGGATTAAACAAGCAAACTTTAATCTTTTTAAACTGAAAAGTGATCAGGTATTTATTGATCTGCTTACCGACTCAGGTACCGGTGCAATGAGCGACCGGCAGTGGAGTGAAATGATGCTGGGTGATGAAAGTTATGCAGGCGCATCTTCCTTCTTTAAACTGAAAAATGCAATTAAAGATATTACCGGATTTGATTTTTTCCTTCCAACGCATCAGGGAAGAGCTGCAGAAAACGTGCTTTTTTCTGCACTTGTTAAAGCAGGTGATATAATACCCGGCAACTCACATTTTGACACAACTAAGGGGCATATTGAATATCGCCACGCAAGAGCCGTTGATTGTACAATTGACGAGGCCTTCGATACAACGGTAATGCATCCGTTTAAAGGCAATGTTGATATAAACAAGCTGGAGACAGTATACAAAACCACCCCCAGAGAAAAACTGCCTTTTACTGTTATTACAATAACGTGTAATTCATCAGGGGGGCAGCCGGTTTCAATGGCTAATATCAAAGCAGTTAAAGAACTGTCAGAAAAGTATGGAATACCGGTTATATTCGACTCTGCAAGATTTGCAGAAAACGCTTATTTCATCAAGATTCGTGAAGAAGGGTATAACAACAAATCCATTCGTGAAATTGTGGCTGAAATGTTCAGCTATGCTGATGCTATGACAATGAGTTCAAAAAAGGATGCAATTGTCAATATGGGCGGTTTTATTGCAATGCGCGATGAGAATCTGTACAAGAAAGCCTCCACTTTCAATATTATGTTTGAGGGCTATATAACGTATGGCGGCATGTCAGGTCGTGATATGAATGCATTGGCCCAGGGATTATATGAGGGAACAGAATTTGATTACCTGGAAACTCGCATCAGTCAGGTAGCATATCTGGGTAATAAACTTGTGGAATACGGAGTTCCGGTGCAGCAACCGTTTGGCGGGCATGCTATTTTTGTTGATGCAAAAAGGTTCCTTCCGCATCTTCCAAAAGAAGAGTTTCAGTCACAAACCCTTGCAGTGGAATTATACCTTGAAGGTGGAGTACGTGCTGTAGAAATTGGAGCATTACTGGCTGACAGAGATCCTGATACAAGAGAAAACAGGTTCCCTGCATTAGAATTACTCCGGCTCACCATACCACGTCGTGTTTATACAAACAACCACATGGATTACGTTGCCGCTGCGCTTGGTAATGTTTATAAAAGAAGCAGCACCATTACCAAAGGCCTGAAGATTATCAACGAGGCACCAATAATGCGCCACTTTACTGTTGACCTGGCAAGGGTTTAGGGATAACAAACCGGAGCCTGATATACATAAAAACTATTGCAAGGCTGGTTGAAATAATGCCTGCAGGACTGGAAAATATTGCAGTTACTGATAAAAACATCAGCGTATACCAGATTGGGAACAGCAACAGACTGAAACCATATTTTATACTGCTTTCAAATTGAGGATCCTTAACTGTGCCCGCATAATGGCGGGCTACAGTTACAGGAGCAAAATTTAAAACAAACGCAATTACAGCGACTGCTTTCTGCCATAGTGCCTTATCGCCTGCGGAATGGTGCAATTCATGCGAAGAAGGCATCATGGCATTTTCCTTTTTCAGCTCCTCAAACTTTGCAGGCTCCTTATCGCACATATAGTTAAGCTCTTCAACTATTGTTTTGATCGTGCTGAACTGCAGCCATGCAATTTCCTTTCGGG
The DNA here is from genome assembly GCA_964643225.1 of uncultured Lentimicrobium sp. Lineage (GTDB taxonomy): Bacteria > Bacteroidota > Bacteroidia > Bacteroidales > Lentimicrobiaceae > Lentimicrobium. Next base: position 108,944 of record CAZXQT010000002.1, read on the forward strand.
ATAAATGCTTTAGTAGTTCAGATTGTAACTGAAGATCGCTCTTTGCTTTTATTCGGGCATAATTAAGTATAAAGTAATAGTCCTGTTGCGGTTCAACATGAATCATCAGTGACTTGATCGCACTGCTTAATTCTTTACGCAACTGCGAAAGTGCGTTAATTGCATTGTCCTGATATAAAGAGTAATACCTGCGAACATCTATTGGTTCACCGAAATTAAGTACCAGGTCACTTCCCTGTTGATGGTAATTGGAGTAGTCGATGCCAATCGGTTGAACGTAAATGGGCTTATTATTTTTATTCATGGTAAGTGCCTGCATAACTATCCGTCCAAATCCCTTTTTTAACGACTGTAATCGTTTGTATTTTGAATGAACACCTTCGGGAAAGAGACAAATACTTCTGTTACTCAGTAACAGCTCAGCTGAAAGCTGAAAGGTAGCTTCGTTGTTAGACATGCTATCAATTCCGTCGCGTATTCTGTATACAGGAATGAGTTTTAACCAGCGAAGTATTTTAGCCACGAATCTTTTCTTAAAAATATCTGCTCTGGCGAGAAAGTAAATCGGATAACCCACGCTAAAAAGAATAGCCAGTGGATCAATCATAGAATTCTGATGGTTTGATATAAAAATTACCGAAGCGTTGCGGGGTATCTTTTCCTTACCCTGTATGCAGATATTAGGGTAGAATAAGCGAAAGCAAAATCTCGCATAGAAAAACAGCAGTTTGTACATCATCTGCTATGTGTACTTTTTTACAGGTTTTAATACCGACCAGAAAGTTGCAAGGCTAAGCCCTGAAATAATATGCCATATGCCCCACCATGCGGCAATAAAAGCCATACCGCCTACCTCAAGCTCCGGAGGGAATATTCGTGGATTAAATATGAGAGCCAAACCGAGCCCCGAATTCTGTATCCCGGTTTCAATAGAGATGGTTCTTCTGTCGGTTCTATCCAAACCAAATAATGACGGGAACATATAACCGCTGTATAAAGCCAGCGCATTATGCAGAAATACTATAAGTAGTATCCAGTCAATATAATTGATGAAGTATTGAAAATTATTTTTAAAGGCGAAAATCAAAAAGAGTACAAAGAAAAGCATCGACAGTTGCGATATGGGTTTCTTGATTTTTTCTGTGATAGCGGGCCATTTCTGGGAAAAGCCAATGCCCAGAACTACCGGAATACCCAACAGAATGATCACTGTTCGAAACATATCAAAAGGGTCAATTTCTATTGGTCGTAGTAAAGGGGAAGTAGCAGAATATAGTCCTCCCCAGAATGCAAAATTAAGAGGTGTAAAAAACAACGCCATCACAGTACCGGCAGCTGTAAGGCTTATCGATAAAGGCACATTTGCCTTTGCTACACTTGAAATAAAATTAGACACATTGCCCCCGGGACACGAAGAAACCAGCAACAATCCGAATGCTACGGATGGGGTTAGGTAATTTCTAAAAATTAGCACTCCTATGAATGTAACTGCCGGAAGTATAAGGAACTGGCTTGTTAGTCCAATGATCACCTTGCGGGGATTCACAATCAGTTCTTTCATCTCACCCCACCGAATTCCCAATGCCACCCCGAACATGATGAAACCAATACAAATGTTCATTATGTGGAGACTGGCAGCACTGAAATTGAGTGTTACAGAGTCAAGTAATAACAAATCATCATGCATAAAAAACTATCCTTAAAAGTGCAAAGATGCAAAAAAAGCCCTGATTTTCAGATTTGATACCCGTAATTGATTACTTTCAAAGCAGCAATGACTATTTTTGCCTGATAAAACAGTATACTTCGATTGTTAACGTATTTATATGGACAAACTCTTCACCGCATACAAACTACAAAGTCTGGAAACTGGTAATATTTTTGAAGATACGGGATGGTTGCTTGAAGCACCGGGTGAACCACCCGTCGGCTTGATCAGAGCAGTCTATGAACAACCTCTTCTTAACATCGGAGATGAAGCAGCCGGTCTTTTTAAGTTTGCTGACTGGTTACCTCTCAGAGGACACCTTATTGGCTCTTCAGCACCTGTTACATATAAAAGTGTTGGATTAGCATCCATTTTAGGTTTAGAAAACCTGTGGATTACCTTCAATGGGTACTGGCCGGATAAGGGTGCTTTAATGACTACATGTTCCTTCAAAGAAACGGAAGCGTATTCTGTTTGCAGCCGGTTAAACGGGAATCAGGGAAAAACACTTGTCGTAGCATCAGCCGGAAATACAGCGAGAGCTTTCGCAAAAGTATGCTCTGATAATAATATACCACTGGTTCTGTGTGTGCCTTACGATTATATCAATGCCTTGTGGTTCGATCAGCCTTTAAAAGAATGTGTTAAGCTTGTATGCACTGCAGCCGGAAGCGATTATTTTGATGCAATTGCCCTAAGCAACATTCTTGCAGGATTACCTGGTTTTATAGCCGAAGGGGGAGCAAAGAACGTTGCCCGCCGTGATGGTATGGGTACAACAGTTCTGAGTGCCGTTACCACTATCGGCAAGATCCCTGATTTCTACTTTCAGGCAATAGGCAGCGGTACAGGAGCAATAGCGGCCTGGGAGGCAAACCTTCGGCTCATTGCTGACGGTCGGTTCGGAAATAATAAAATGAAACTCATCCTTTCGCAAAATGCGCCTTTCCTTCCAATATTCGATGCTTGGAAAGCAGGCTCGCGTCAAATCTTACCCATGGATGACAACCTGGCACGTGAACAGGCTCATATTATTGACGCTAAGGTTCTTTCTAACAGAAAACCCCCGTATTCCTTAAAGGGAGGACTTTATGATGCACTTGTGGACACGGGTGGCGACATTCATAAAATCACTAATCAGGAGTTAAGAGAAGCAGCACAGATTTTCCGCAAAAGCGAAGGAATTGACATATATTCGGCTGCAGCAGTAGCCACTGCATCGCTTATGCAGTCTGTAGGTTCTGGATTGGTGAGACCGGATTCCCTTGTTATGCTGAATATTACGGGAGGAGGCGAAAAGCTCTACAAAGAGCACCACGAATGTGTATATCTGAAGCCTGACCGGATTTTTGATATTAATGCCTCAGGACAGGAAATTGCAGAAAGCATTTTAGCGTTAACTGATAAAGCCTTCAGCAGTTAATACTGCGCACCAGAAACTGCATTTTCTGAATTACTTTATTATTCGTTGAGGATTCTGGGCTAAAAAGCTCTTCCATCCTGTCGTTTTCTTTTCAGAAGACGGAATCATACCTCCCTTATAATAGTGGCAAACAGCAGCCGCAACTGCATCCGTTGCATCTAACGGTATCGCTTCGGTTGGCATAGTCATAATATGGCAAAGCATGGCGGCAACCTGCTCCTTTGACGAACTGCCCTTTCCTGTGATCGATTGCTTTATACTTCTTGGTGAATACTCAAAAATAGGGATATCACGGTACAATGCAGCAGCCATAGCAACTCCCTGAGCTCTGCCGAGTTTAAGCATAGACTGAACATTCTTGCCAAAAAACGGAGCCTCAATGGCCAGTTCATCAGGTTTGTACCTGTCAATAACACCAAGAACTGATTCGAATATGCGCTTTAATCGAAGTGCATGACTTTCTTTAGCACTGAACCTGAAAACATCAAGGGCAATAAGTTCAATTTTCCTATCTTTATCAGCAATTAATCCATATCCCATGACTTGCGTGCCAGGGTCAATGCCTAAAATTACCCTGTCAGTCAGCATAATATACAAAGTTTTTAACCATATGGCTCTTTCGGCAAAGGTAACTAAAAGCATCAATACCATAGCCCGCGTTCTTGTAGCTATTTTGGCTCTATTCTTTATCTACAGACAAGTTACGAATCCTGAAAATCTGCAAGCCTTTACAATAGCGCTTTCCGAAAGGAGCAACGACATTTACTTTATTGTACTAGTGGTAATGGTATTACTGCTGATGCCGGTAAACTGGGGGCTGGAAGCCTATAAATGGAAGATATTGATCAATTACGTTGAACGGGTGAGCTTTAAGCAATCCATTATGTCTGTTTTATCCGGAATAACCATGAGTTTATTCACACCTAACAGAACAGGCGATTTAGTTGGCAGACTGCTGACATTAAAAAGTGCACATCCTCTGAAAGGTGCAGTCTTAACATTAACCGGTAGTATTAGCCAATTGATTACGACGCTCTTAATGGGTATGCTTGCTCTTTGTTTTTTTGTTCCTGAATACATTCATCTGAATTCTTACTATGTGATCGCATTGCAGGCAGCAGTAATTGCAGGATCTGTGATTACAGGAAGTTTAATGATCATGCTTTACCTTCGTGTTCCAAGCATATTCAATCTTACTCGTTATATGGTTAGACCGGGATGGGTGAAAATCAGAAGCTATCTTAGGACCATTAGGTGTCTGAAACGCAAGACATTGCTTAGGGTATTGGTGATAAGTTGTGCCCGTTATATAATCTTTTCCACTCAGTTTTATTTGCTGTTAGTTGCATTTGGCTCTCACATTCCCTGGTTTGATGCTTTTATACTGATTTCAATGACGTATTTCATTATGACAGCAATTCCGACAATAGCTCTGGTTGACCTGGGTATAAGAGGCTCTGTATCAATTTATTTCATAAGTATGTATTATGAATCGGGAATGGCACCGGTTATTTCTATTCTTGCTGCATCCACTGCTGTATGGATGGTAAATCTTGCCCTTCCTTCCATTATAGGTATGTTTTTTATTTATCGTATTAAGTTGATCAGAAGAACATGACAATCCTGTTTGTATTGTTTTTCTTAAGCCTGGCAGCTACCCTGAACTATTGTCTGTTAATTAACCGGTACACCATTGGTTTTGGTAAACTCCCGTTGATTGATAACCGAAAAGGTGGTGATCAGGAAATGGGAACAATACCAGACACTTCAAATACCCCTATGGTGTCTGTGATAATTGCTGCCAGAAATGAAGCAGACAATTTGCCCCATTGTATTAGGGCCCTGCAGGAACAAAAATATCCCCATCATTTATTTGAAGTGATTGTTATCAATGACCAATCGGAAGATAATACGGAGGGCATAGCGATTGCACAGATTCCTCACTGCAGATTCAGATTGCAGGTTTTAAATACTGATGGAAGCGGCGGTAAAAAACAAGCATTGGAACTTGGAGTAAATAAAGCAGGTGGAGAGTTTTTACTAATGACAGATGCAGACTGCACTTTTTCTTCTCATTGGATTTCATCAATGGTTGACACATTCGTGCTGAGTGAAAAGGAGAAATGGTTTGTTGCCGGACCAGTTATGCTTGAAAAGGCTCAGGGTATATTCAATCATTTGCAATGTCTTGAATTCAATTCACTCCTTGCATCTACAGCAGGAGCCATAGGAGCAGGAGTGCCCGTTATGTCGAATGGAGCAAACATGGCTATTCGATCTGAATTCTGGCGAACACATGCAAAGGATCATTCCGGTAACCGCTCAGATAATAAGGGGATCTTAAATAAAAAATTCTCCTCCGGGGATGATATCTTTTCCATGCTTGCGGTTAAGCATCATGCACACCCCGATAAAATTGGGTTTGCTAAATCAAAAGATGCATTGGTTTTTACAAAAGCGCACAAAAGTATTCATGCATTTTTTAACCAGCGCTTCAGATGGGTGTCTAAAAGCAGTGGCTATCCCGACTTTGATGTTATATATTCAGCTGTCTCGGTTTTTATTATGAATGCTTTATTATTGGCGATCCCACTGTTTCTCCTGTTTGACTGGGATGTATCAGCAAAGGAAACTCATATTGTGCTTAGTGTTTTGTGGATATTAGCCATATCGTTAAAAACGCTTTTTGACTTCAGATTGATCAGGTTATACACAGATTTTTTTGGCCAAAAAGAGTCGATAAGCAGGATTGCCTTCTCAGAACTGATAATAGCAGTATATACAGTTACAATAGCAGTTTTGGGTAATATTTTACCTTTTAGCTGGAAAGGAAGAAAGTTACGGCGCTGATACCCCGGTATTAGAATTACAGTATGAGCATTGCATCACCATAGGTAAAGAACCTGTAGTGTTCCTTAATTGCAACCCTGTATGCTTCCATAAGAAAATCAAAATCTGCAAATGCTGCTGTCATCATAAGCATAGGAGACAGTGGTAAATGGAAGTTGGTGATCATACTGGAGGCTATACTGAAATCGTATGGTGGGAAGATAAATTTATTAGACCAGCCTTTGTAGGGCTTCAGCATACCTGATATAGACACAGAAGTTTCTACGGCTTTCATTGTTGTGGTTCCAATGACGCAGACCTGCTTACGGTTTGCTTTTGCCTTATTTACAATGTTGGCTGCATCTTCTTCGATGATCACCTCTTCAGAGTCCATTTTGTGCTTTGTCAGGTCTTCCACATCAATAGCTCTGAAATTACCGACGCCTGCATGCAGTGTAACATTGGCAAAAGTAACTCCTTTAAGTTCCAGGCGTTTCATAAGTTCACGACTGAAGTGCATACCAGCAGTAGGAGCTGCAACGGCACCTTCTTTACTTGCATATATAGTTTGATACCATTCTCTGTCTTCGGGCCTGATGTCGCGCAGAGCCTGTAATTCTTCGGGCAAAGGGGTTTTACCCAGGGTAGCGATGGTATTCTTAAAATCCTCGTAAGGGCCATCAAACAAAAATCTGAGGGTACGACCTCTGGATGTTGTATTGTCAATAACTTCGGCAACCAATGAATCCTCACCAAAGTACAGCTTATTACCTATTCTTATTTTTCTGGCAGGGTCAACTAAAACATCCCATAAACGAGCCTCAGCATTAAGCTCACGCAGCAGAAAAACAGTTATCTTGGCACCTGTTTTTTCTTTTTCACCGGTTAAAAGGGCCGGAAAAACTCTGGTGTCATTAATAACAAATACGTCACCATCATCAAAAATATCCAGCACATCAGTGAACATACGGTGTTCAATTGTACGGTTTTTGCGATTCAGCACCATAAGGCGCGCTTCGCCTCTATTGGGGGTAGGTTCTTGTGCAATAAGGTTATTCGGCAAATGGTAGCGAAATTGTGAAAGTTTCATCCCTGAGGAGTATTAAGAATTATTTTGTTAACAATAATTTAACGCACATTATTTTACTATCAATCTGTGTGTTAACAAAGTTTATTATATTTGCAATAATATTTGATTATAGACAGCTATACTCGTAAAATCTTAAAAAACCCGAATAAGTATACCTGGTTTAGGGGGTGCAAAAATAATACATTTTACCCTCGAAATCAAGTCCTTTTTAAGTATATATCGCCTTTTGTTCAAATCTTTGTCCAAACAATTATAAAAGATTGTAAATTTGCCGCGTCCTTATTTCAATATTAACGCAAAGAAATAAATACCCTCGATGGCACCAGTGGTAAACATTTTCTCGGGAAGGGCAACCCGTTACCTTGCTGAAAGAATTGCAACGACATATGGAAAAAAATTAGGTGACGTACTGGTTACCGATTTCTCAGATGGCGAGTTTCAGCCCTCCTTTGAAGAAAATATCAGAGGAAATGATTTGTTCATAGTACAGTCAACATTTGCTCCAACCGACAACTTGTTTGAGTTGTTATTAATGATTGATGCAGCTAAAAGGGCTTCTGCCAGGCATATAATTGCAGTAATACCCTACTTTGGATTTGCAAGACAGGATCGTAAGGATAAACCAAGGGTTTCTATTGCTGCCAAGCTGGTAGCTAACCTTCTAACTGCCGCAGGTGTTCAGAGAATTATTACTATTGACTTACATGCTGATCAGATTCAGGGCTTCTTTGATGTTCCGGTCGATCACCTGTACTCGTCTTCTATATTTATTCCATATATCAGGCAAATGAAGCTGCCTAATATTACAATGGCATCACCTGATACCGGCGGTACCCGACGCGCTGCTGCTTATGCCAAGATATTGAATACCAGTTTCGTGATTTGTTATAAACAGAGATTAAAGGCAAATCAGGTAGATACTATGGCTCTGATTGGTGATGTTACCGGTAAAGATGTTATTCTTGTTGATGATATTATTGATACCGGAGGTACCATTTGTAAAGCTGCCCAATTGATGATGGATAACGGGGCCAGCAGTGTAAGAGCTTTTGTAACGCATCCACTTCTTACAGGTAATGCTATTGAAAAAATTGAAAAATCTGCATTTACTGAAGTCATTGTTACTGATACTATTCCTCTTAAGAGGGAAAGTGAGAAGATTAAAGTTCTGTCAACAGCTGACCTGCTTGCAGACGTAATTGGTAAGGTTCATAATTATGAATCTATTTCCACACTCTTTAAATTCGAATAATAATTATTCACTAAATATTAAATTAAATGAAAACAGTATCATTGAGCGGTTCTCTTCGTGAGAACGTAGGGAAAAAAGATGCTAAAGCACAGCGCGCTGCCGGTAAGGTACCATGCGTAATTTACGGTGGTAAACAGCAAGTACATTTTTCAACAGATGAGGTAAACTTTAAGCCTATTCTTTATAGTCCTTCAAGTTTCCTGATTAATGTGAACATTGATAACACCGAGCGCTTATGTATTTTACAGGACGTGCAGTCTCATCCGGTAACGGACAAGATTTTACATGTTGATTTTCTTGAGATTGACCAGAATAAACCTGTTACTATTCATGTTCCGATTCGTATTGCAGGTACATCACCCGGAGTACTCAGAGGGGGAAAGCTTGTAAAGAAATTCCGTAAACTGAAAATAAAAGCATTAGCACAACACCTTCCTGACGAGGTTGAAATTAGTATTTCAGATCTCGATCTTGGCCAGACAATAAAAGTAGGCGATCTGAAAATGGATAATGTTGATTTCCTCGATCTTAAATCAGGAGTTATTGTTACTGTTCAGACAACAAGAAACGTTGAGGCAGCAACTCCCGGAAAATAATTCCTTTACGGGATAAACTTATTAAAGGCGTTGCTTGCAACGCCTTTATAGTTTAAAGAATTGTTATATAACCCGAAAACTGACTATAAACAAATGAAGTATTTAATTGTGGGATTAGGCAATATTGGCGATGAGTATGCCAATACTCGCCATAATATTGGCTTCATTATTGCTGATGCGCTCGCTAATGAGCTCGGAGCCAGGTTTTCTACAGATAGACTGGCTTCAAGGGCAGAAGCAAAGTACAGGGGTAAAACCATAGTTATCATAAAGCCAACCACCTATATGAATTTAAGCGGCAAAGCTTACAGGTACTGGCTGGCAACAGAAAATATCGATATTCAGAATTCTCTGGTAATAGTTGATGATCTTGATCTTGAGCCAGGAATATTCCGGTTAAAAACCAAAGGTAGCGGAGGTAGTCACAACGGACTCAATAATATTATTGAAACTCTGGGTAACAATGAATTTCCCAGGCTCAGAGTTGGTATTGGCAGTGATTTCGCCAAAGGCTTTCAAATTGATTACGTTTTGGGGCGGTTTACCAAATCAGAAGAAAAACTGTTTACAGAACGTATTCCTGTTGCAGTTGAAATGATCAAGAGTTTTGTGCAGGCTGGCCCGGTTAACACAATGAACACATTCAACAACAAAAAATGATCTGTGCTTCGGCAGCACCAGTATTTAAATGCGATTAGTACCCGGCTGCATGAAACTGACGCAAAAAGCGTACATCATTCTCTGAGAAAATACGCAGGTCTTTTACGTTAAAAACCAGGTTTGTAATTCTTTCAACTCCGATACCAAAGGCATAGCCTGAATATTCCTCAGGATCTATTCCACAATTTCGCAGTACATTCGGATTAACCATACCACAGCCAAGTATTTCAACCCAGCCTGTATGCTTGCAAAAGCCGCATCCTTCACCACCACATAAGTTGCAGGATATATCCATTTCTGCAGAAGGCTCTGTAAATGGAAAATACGACGGCCTCAACCTTATCTGGGTTTCAGGGGTAAACATCTCTTTGGCGAAATACATCATAGTTTGCCGAAGATCAGCAAAACTTACATTCTTATCGATGTACAAACCTTCTATCTGATGGAAGAAGCAATGTGCTCTTGCTGAAATAGCTTCATTACGATATACCCTTCCCGGAAAAGTCATCCTGATAGGCGGTTTAGTAGTCTCCATTACTCTGACCTGAACACTGGAGGTATGCGTCCTTAGAAGTATGTCAGGATCAGATCCGATAAAGAAGGTATCCTGCATATCCCTGGCCGGATGTTCGGGTGCAAAATTCAATGCCGAGAAGTTATGCCAGTCATCTTCAATCTCCGGGCCTTCTGCAACGGTAAAGCCTATTCTGTTAAAAATGGACAGGATTCTATTTCTGATAATATTAAGCGGATGGCGTGAGCCTGTCTGGTCATCTCTGGCTGGTAAAGAAAAATCAGTAAAAACTTCCTGTTTCTTGTCTGTAGTGCCTATTGCAGATTTAAGAGTTTCAAGTTTCTCCTGTATGGCTTCCTTTAGCTCATTGAGGTACTTTCCCAGTTCTTTACGGTCTTCGGGTGCTACAGTCTTAAACAGAGCAAACAGATCGTTAAGTATTCCCTTTTTACCGGAATATTGAATTCTGAACTGTTCCAGTTCTTCAGCAGAGCTGGTGGTAAAGTCCTTTACCTGTGCCAGGTATTTTTCTATTTCTTGTTTCATTAGTTAATTACTGTAATTTTCATTTTTACATCCTTAACAGGTTTGTCTCCGGGGCCCACCTGAACTGCAGCGATTTTATCAATTACTTCAAGTCCTTTAATAACTTCGCCAAACACGGTATAATCATCATCCAGATGAGGAGTACCGCCAATGGTTGTATATATTTTTCGGCGCTCAGGCGAAACTTTTTTTCCTGTCTGCTTTTCAAATATATCTATTTGACCGGGCTGAAGTACATTACCCTGTACTATATAAAACTGAGAACCTGAGGATGCCTTTTTTGGGTTTACCTGGTCTCCTTTTCGTGCAGCAGCTAATGCACCTTTTTTATGGAAATGCGCGGGAACAAATTCTGCCGGTACAGTATAACCGGGATCGTTCATATTTCCGGCCTGCCCTCCGCCTTGTATCATAAATCCTCTTATAACCCTGTGAAATATGGAACCATTATACCATCCCTGTTTAATAAGTTTAATGAAGTTGTCACGGTGTTGAGGTGTGTCGTCATACAACACAGCTGTCATATTGCCAAATTCAGTTTCTATTAATACTGTAACAGGTTTGGTTGTTTTCACCGGCTTAGCCTGACTAAAGGCCATGAAGCACAGCATAAGAGATATAACCGATAAACTTATTTTTTTCATTGGTTTATGAATTTGTAATTTCTTAATTAGGATTAACGCACGTTATCAGGTTTTCTTGTTAAGGACATGCACTTTCACTGATATATCAATTTCAGGTCTGTCATGCTCATCTTTCTTAACAGCAGCTATTTTGTCAACTACTTCCATTCCTTTGATCACTTTCCCAAATATGGTATAATTCCCATCCAGATGAGGAGCACCACCTATAGTCTTATACACGGTCCTTTTTTCGGAAGATATTTTGAAAGGCTTCTGTAAAGCATACTCCTTATCAAGTTCGAAGTTTAAGGTATCAAGTAAAAACTTAAAACGTGCAGTATCCTTTGTGGCGTCAATCGTGAAGAACTCGTTTCTGATTGCCAGATTTTCAGGCCTGTCCATAAAATTTACAAATATCTTCTGCTTTGCCAGACTATATTGCTTCATCTCCAGTTCTTTCAGGTCATCTTCAGTAAACTTTTTGCCCTGAACAATATAGAACTGGGAGCCGGATGATAATTTATCAGGATTGATCTTGTCGTCTTCACGAGCTGCTGCTACCGCTCCTCTTACATGAAACAATCTGTCATCAAATTCCGGAGGAATAGTATACGGGGGGCCACCGTTACCGAGTTCTGCAGAAGGAAGTGCATTTTTGGAATCGGGATCTCCGCCTTGTATCATAAAGCCCTCTATTACCCTGTGAAAAAGGGTACTATCATAATATCCTTCACGTACCAGTTTTAAAAAGTTGGCACTGTGCAATGGAGTATCTTTATATAATCTGAGATGTATGTCGCCTAAAGTTGTGCTTATAACAATAGTTTCTTCCATGAATTCCGGATCACTAACTTCATTAGAACTACCCTTAGGCGCATTGTTTTGTGCAACAAGATAGTTTTGCCCAATGAACAATATCAGGAAAAGAATGAATAATTTATAATGATTTATCATTGGATTTCAGTAATAGCTCACAAAAATAAGGAATATTAGGAACAGCGTCTATAAAAAAGTGGATTAGTGCGATGGTCGCTGCTCTTCATAACAACTTCTGCATAAAGGCTCATAACTATCTGTTTCACCTAACATAACCAGTTTTTGTTCCGTTGTTTTGCGATGTGAGTATTGGGCGAGATTGCCACACCGGATGCATATGGCATGCACCTTCGTAACATATTCAGCAGTTGCCATTAATGAAGGCATGGGTCCGAATGGCTTACCTGTAAAATCCATATCAAGGCCGGCTACAATAACTCTGATTCCCTGACCTGCCAGTTTATTGCAGACTTCAGTTATCTCTGAATCGAAAAACTGCACTTCATCTATCCCAACCACATCAACATCATTGGTGAGTAACAGAATCTGAGTGGCAGATTGAACAGGGGTTGACATTATGGCATTTTCATCGTGCGATACAACTTTAAGCTCATCGTATCTTGTATCGACCATCGGCTTAAAAATCTCTACTCTTTGCCTGGCAATGCGGGCTCTCTTAAGCCTTCGGATCAGCTCTTCTGTTTTACCTGAAAACATGGAACCACAAATAACTTCAATCCACCCTCTTCTTTGGCTGGTATGGTTGGAACTTTCAAGAAACATTACTTAACTCCACAGATTTCTTACTACTTTTATGGACTTTTTATTAACGCTGTTCACGCCGTTAAACACTTTAATCATGAACAACTTAACAAGCTAAAAAATTGGCTTGCAATGTACAAAAAAACAGGTTACAGCGTTACACTTACAACATCATAAGAACTAACTGCAATGGAAAGTAAGCTTCAGGAAATAAAGGAAACACTTACAGGAATCGGACAACGAATTGACAGGGCATTGAGTGCAAACTCTCTTAGCAATATTGAAATTGATATACTGCTTGAACAACTGCGAAGTGTTTATGTGCACATGGAGATGCTAAAGAGCTATGAAAGGAAGGAGAACTCCGTTCAGGATAAGGATAACTCCATTGATTCGCAAGCTAACCTTGAAGTACAGGTTTCGCAAACACCGGCTTTTGATGTCAATAAAGTAATTGACCCTCAACCATTTATACCTTCACCCCCGCCAGTCATTGAAGAGCCTGACCTTACTTCACAAAAGGTCACAGATCAGCCCATTTATTATACTCAGCACTCAAACTCAGAGCCACAATCCTCTGCTTCTCATAAAACGCAAAAAGTTACAGGCGATCTTTTTACTAATGCTACCGTAGCTGATAAGCTGAAATCTGACAATCCTTCTTTGAATGAGAAAATTACTCAGGGGCACGATGACAGATCCCTCGCACATAAGATGCAGCTTAAGCCCATTGCAGACCTAAAAACTGCTATTGGCATTAACGATAAGTTCCAGTTTATTAATGATTTGTTTGAAGGCCGTATTGAGCTATACAACGATGCTATTAACAGATTAAATTCCTGTGGTACAGCTATAATGGCTGATGTTGTTTTTTTAGGTTTCAAAAACGATTACAACTGGAATGAAAATGGCGATGCATTTAATAAACTCAGGGTTTTTGTAACACGCCGATACCTTTAACATGGTATTAATAAAAAAGATCTTTAGAAGATTCCTTACTAATCAGAATATTCTGACCTGTATTCTGGTGTGTTTGCCAATTTTATTATTATCGCAAAATCAGGAATACGCCAGGAGCATTATTACTCATCTGGCATCTGCTGAAATGTCTGGTAGAGGATACGTTAATAACGGTTCGAATAAGGCAGCAGATTATATTGCTGATGAGATGAAGAAAGCCGGACTCTCTGCTTTCAACAATAACTTTAAACAATATTTTGAAGTAAATGTAAAAGCGTATCCGGGAGCTGTTAAAGTGGAACTTAACGGAAGACAGCTTATTCCGGCTGAAGAGTTTACCATTGCAGCCGGTAGCCCTTCCGTTAATAAGCAGTACAGATTACGTATCATTGATACAACGATCGTAAATGACAAATCGAAATGGCAAAAGCTGCAGAAAAGAGATTTAAGAAGCACCTTTATAGGATATGATCCCGGTAGTTTTAAGGGCAGGTATAAGAAGGTTGCTGATTCCATGCTCATAACCAACTTCCTGAATGCAGCAGGTTATTTACATGTAATCGATAAGCCTGCGCTGACATGGAGTGTGATGGCTCCTTCTCAAACGCTTCCTTATCCCGTTATATCGTTACTTTCAAAGGCGTTACCCAAAAAACCAAAAAAGATTACAGCGGAAATAGAGCTTGAATCACTGGATAATTACGAGATATGTAATGTAGCAGGTTATCTGCCAGGTACAGTAAAAGCTGATTCATTTCTGGTAATAACCGCACACTACGATCATCTAGGAATGATGGGCAGGGATGTATACTTCCCCGGAGCTAACGATAATGCCAGTGGAGTCGCTATGCTGCTTGATATGGCTGGTTATTTTTCAAAAGAAGAAAATCGCCCCCCATATTCCTTAGTCTTCATGGCATTTGCCGGGGAAGAGATAGGTTTAAAAGGATCTGAATTTGCTGCATCAAATCCGTTGTTTCCACTCAAAAATATCGGGTTTCTGATTAATCTTGATATGGTTGGTACCGGCAGTGAAGGAATAACAGTGGTTAACGCGAACAAATTTGAAGAACAATATAAGCGATTGGTCGAAATCAATGCCGACAATGAATATCTTTTAAAAGTTGCACCAAGGGAAGAAAGCTGTAACAGTGACCATTGCCCATTCTATAAGAAAGGCGTCCCTGCAGTTTTTATATACTCGATGGGCAGGGAACACACCGAATACCATAATACACGGGACCAGGCGATAAAAGTTCCTCTTACAGAGTACGAGGATATTTTCCGTCTACTGAGAGATTTTATCAGAACATTTTAATCCACTGCTAATGTCAAAACTGTTCATAGTTCCAACACCTGTAGGCAATCTTGAAGATATCACGTTGAGAGCCATAAGGATATTGAAGGAGGTAAATCTCATTCTGGCAGAAGACACCCGGAAAACAGGTATGCTTTTAAAGCATCTTAATATTGAAAACAGGATGCTGTCTCATCATCAGCACAATGAACATCAAACAGCAGAAATGATCACCCGCCGTTTACAGGCAGGTGAATCTGTTGCTATTGTTACAGATGCCGGCACACCCGGTATTTCCGATCCGGGATTTCTGCTTGTCCGAACGTGTATTGAAGCAGGTGTTCCGGTGGAGTGCCTCCCTGGCGCAACAGCTTTTGTTCCTGCTTTGGTGGCATCAGGATTACCATGCGACAGATTTTTCTTTGAAGGGTTTCTTCCGCATAAAAAAGGGAGAAATACCCGATTGTCTTATCTCTCTAAACTCGAATACACTTTGGTTCTTTATGAATCACCTTTCCGGTTAAGCAAAACACTTAACCAGTTTGTTGAATTTGCCGGTGCCGATCGCAGAGCCTGTGTTTCGAGAGAAATTTCAAAGCTCTTTGAAGAACACAAAAGAGGAACTCTCGGGGAACTGGCAATGTATTATGCTTCAAATGAACCAAAAGGTGAAATAGTCTTAATAATTGCGGGTGCCGAAAAAGATTGATCAATAATGCATTTACTTTAGTGTCGTTATTATGTCCTATACCTACGATTACCCACGCCCTGCAGTTACAGTAGATGCAGTGGTATTTAGAAATACAGATTCGGGTCATCAGGTACTGCTCATAAAAAGGGGCAATCAACCATTTGCTGGTATGTGGGCTATTCCTGGTGGTTTTATCGAAATGGATGAAGAGCTTTTAGATTCTGCAAAAAGAGAACTTGCAGAAGAAACCGGCATTAAAGAAGTCCCCTTATACGAGTTTGGAGTGTATGGAACTGTTGGAAGGGACCCCCGTCACAGAACAATTAGTATAGCTTATGCAGGACTGCTGAAAGATACAACTATGCAGGCCAAAGCTGATGACGATGCTGCAGATTGTTCCTGGTTTGGTATAAACAACCTGCCTCCATTGGCATTCGATCACAATGAAATTCTGAAGGATGCTATCTCATTCGCCCGTAGAGAGAAATGGATGCCCTGAGTTAAAACACACCTTTATTCCAGATCACGTAGTATTGCTCCGATCAGGTTGTTGGTTCCAAGCTCAATCTGCAATATGTTCGCATCAAGCATATAGCAGGGTGTGGTATAGATCTTCTTATGAATATCCTTCACAACTTCACCATGCGATGTTATTATATGCTTTGATCCCATCTTCTGAATTTTTTCGATAGTAGCAAGTTCGTCGCCAATGGTTAATTCTACGTTTCCAAGTATTTTGGATATCACAACCGGCGAAATACACATTGCGCCGATAGGTTTATGCAGAGATACCATATCTTTTACAGCCTTTTCCACATCCGGATTAACACGACAACTATCGCCCTCGAATGCAAAAGTGCAGAGGTTTTTAGCTACACCAAAGCCACCAGGAAAAACAAGTGCATCAAAGTTTCGAGCCTGAAAGTCTGATAACTGTTTGATCGCACCACGGGCAATTCTTGCTGCTTCAATCAGAACGTTTCGCTCTTCATGCATTTCCTTGCCGGTTAAATGGTTAACCACATGATGCTGTTTTACGTCAGGAGCAAAAATTTCATAGTCGGCTCCATGCTTCTTTATAGCAAGTAATGTTAAAACAGCTTCGTGTATCTCAGCACCATCATACACACCACTACCCGCGAGTACTACAGCGAACTTTTTCATACTAATATCCTATGTTTGTGTAATGTAACAGTTTTCATCAGGGGGTATACAAACATCCTGAAGCAAATCGATGTTCAAATATAACTATTTTTAGAGTTTATTTGAAGTAAGCCCCTATTTATATTAATTTTACATAGCCAATTCTTTATCTGATCAGACCATGTGTGGACGATTTTCATTGACAACCGACGAGCACCAGTTAAATCTGTTTTTCGAACTATCGGGAGGAGATGCTACGTACATACCAAGGTATAATGGAGCACCTACACAACAACTGTCCGTAATAACGGCTGAAGTGCCCAGGCGTTTGCAATTATTCAGATGGGGTCTGATACCCCGATGGTCAAAAGATGTTCCACGCATGCCCCTCATTAATGCCCGCAGCGAAACTATTGATCAGAAGCCATCTTTTAGAAGTATTTTTAAAGATCAACGGTGCCTCGTACCAGCTGACGGCTTTTACGAATGGGTGCACTCCGGTAAAAAGCTTCCTTATCGCTTTACTATGTCGGATAATTCATTATTTGCTTTTGCAGGATTATGGGATTCGTGGTGCAATCCGAATGGAACTGTGGTTAACTCCTTCAGTATACTAACTACCGATGCCAATGAACTTATGGCACCCATACATGACCGCATGCCTGTAATTCTCGAAAAACATCAGTTTGATAAATGGTTGAATGAACGGGATACAGCAGCC
The DNA here is from genome assembly GCA_964643225.1 of uncultured Lentimicrobium sp. Classification (GTDB taxonomy): domain Bacteria; phylum Bacteroidota; class Bacteroidia; order Bacteroidales; family Lentimicrobiaceae; genus Lentimicrobium. Next base: position 126,575 of record CAZXQT010000002.1, read on the forward strand.
ATAAAAACGTTGCTAAAACCATTTGATTCAAAAAAAATGCAAAAATACAGAGTACCTGAAACAATCAATAAAGTCAGCGCAGAAGGTCCGGAATTAATTATAGCTTGCGAGCCATTGGATTTTTTTTCCGGAGAATTGTTTTAATAAGTAAAGGAGTTTTAGGTAACTGCAATTTGTTTAAAAAGGATTAGTACCGCTTATGAGAAATAAAATATTGTTCATTATACTAGGTGTACTCTTAACATTTTCCTGCAAGAAGTATGAAGAGTTCCCGCCAGAGCCTGTTTTAAAGTATCTGGATTTCATAATACTTCGTGATAATATGGGAATCGACCAGCAAGGTGTGCTTCGTTTTGAATATTCTGATGGCGATGGTGATATCGGGCTCTATGACTATGACACTGTTGCCCCGTATGATTACAACCTGTTCATCAAATATTTTGAACTGCAAAATGGTGTTTTTAAGGAAGTTTACCAGATCACTCCCATTCCTGTAAATGACTCCGTTATTATTTATGACACTGCAACCTTCAATGGCAGAATTCCTATCCTCACCCCTGCAGGAAAAAACAAAGCCATTAGAGGAGAGATAGATGACACTCTCTTTATTAACAATCCACTTTCTGATTTCGATACTATTAAATTTGAAGCCTATATTGTAGACAGAGCCCTGAACAAAAGCAACGTAATATCCACTCCCCCTATTTTTGTTAAAAAGCAATAATAGTCAGCAAGCAGAAATTATTTTTACATTTGCTTCAAACATATACCTGAAGCATGAGATTTCAAATAACTTCAATAGTGCCTTTGCACGTCCTCATTTTCCTGTCTGTTTTCTCTCTATTTGGATGCACAGGAAACAAACACTTTATAGAAGACAAAGAATACCGCGATCAGGTAGAGGAACAGTTTAACAGCAGAAAAAAGCTATTATCAAACAGAGACTCTGCACTGTTTACTGTATTTAATGAGCGCCTGAACACTGAACAGGAGGAAGCTCTCAGGTTTTTGTATGCATACATGCCTTTAAGTGATCTGGCAGATTATAATGGACAATACTTTCTTGACCAGGTAAACCTTACTTTAGAAGCAAGAGATAGCTTTAGCTGGGGAACTGAAATACCTGAAGATATTCTCCGGCATTTCGTATTACCTATAAGAGTAAATAATGAGAATCTAGATACAGCCAGAACAGTATTTTTCAACGAGTTACGTGACAGGGTAAAAAACCTTACCATGGAACAAGCTGCTCTTGAAGTAAACCACTGGTGTCATGAAAAGGTCAATTACCGGGCCAGCGATGCACGAACTTCATCTCCGTTGGCAAGCATAAGAACTTCTTTTGGCCGTTGCGGCGAAGAATCAACATTTACTGTTGCTGCAATGAGATCAGTCTGTATTCCTGCAAGACAAGTTTACACTCCCAGATGGGCCCATACCGATGATAACCATGCCTGGGTTGAAGTCTTTGTTGATAACAAATGGCAGTACCTTGGTGCCTGTGAGCCTGAACCAGTATTAAACAAAGGGTGGTTTGATGTGCCGGTAAAGCGTGCCATGATGGTGTATACTAATGTAATAGGCAGGTATACCGGGACTGAAAACGTAATAGCACAAAATGATCTATACACACGGATCAACAGCTTGTCAGCATATACAGTGACTAAAAATATTACTATAAAGGTCCTTGACTCCCTTAATAAACCAGTTGAAAAAGCAAGAGTAGCCTTCGGACTATACAATTACGCTGAATTTTATCCTATGGTAGTTGCAGAGAGCAATGCCGATGGGTACGCTACACTTGAAACAGGCCTTGGTGATCTACAAATATGGGTTTCAAAGAATAATACGTTTGGATATTCAAAGGTTTCTGTAGGAGAAACCGATACCATGTCAATAAATCTTAACCAGACAGCAGGCAAAGAGTACGTTTCTACCTATGAAGTTTTCCCACCGGTAGAAAAGCTGGTAGCAACTGTTACGCCTGAAAAGCAGGAAGAAAACAATCGCAGACTGTTGATGGAGGATTCCATTCGCAATGCATATATGGCTACCTTCATGAAACCCCATGAAGCGATTGAACTTGCTAATAAATTAAATCTGGATACCGCTGCAGTTAAACATTATATCGCATTAAGTTACGGTAACTGGAGAGAAATTAAGTCTTTTCTGGAAATGAATGCGTCTAATCCTGCAGCATTGGATTTTCTTGGATCGTTAGCGGAAAAAGATATCAGAGATACTCCTTACAAATATTTAAACGATCACCTGAAGCATGCAAGTAGTCAAGGTGATTACCCTGCAAATATTTACCATGAGGGAATATTATCTGCGCGCATACACTATGAGTTAATAAGACCATGGAGATCTTATCTGCAAAACAGATTCACAGATGCATTTAAGGAACAGGCCCAAAGCGATATTTCTGTTATAACATCATGGGTAAAGGAAAACATTTCCTTAACGGATACAGAAAACTACATGGGGTGCCCAATATCACCTATTGGAGTGTACGAGATGAAACTCGCAGATAAACGATCAAGAGATATCTTTTTTGTGGCATTATGCAGGAGTACAGGCATAGCTTCCCGAATTGACCCATCCACTTATTTACCACAGGTGTATCAGAATGGGGGTTGGCAGAATATTTCATTCGAGAGTAAAGAGGCTTCTGTAAAGAGCGCCCTTCTTACATTAGAAAGTGATCCGGGTAATGAGATAAAACCGGAATATTATATTCACTATACCTTACAAAAGTTCGAAGATGGAAAGTTTACCACTCTTGATTATGAGGGCAGTGCCGAAGTCAGCACCCTACCGGCAACTCTTGCACTCGAGGAGGGCTATTACCAGTTAATGACCGGACATCGCAAAAATGACGGGAGTGTCCTTGTACGCTCAGAGTTCTTTAATCTGACAAAAGATCGCCCTCTAAAAAAGAGCATCCTGTTGGAACCATTTGAACAGAAACTGCAAATTGCCGGTGTATTAGATCTTGATCAATCAGTAACAGACCTAAATAACAATAATAGAACTCTTTCAGAAATTGTCGGCACCAAGGGGCTTGTCATTGCTTTTATCAATCCGAATAATGAGCCTACAAAGCACATAATGAACGACATACCTTTACTCAAAGCAGATTTTGAAAAGTGGGGAGGTAATTTTCTTTATGCAATACCACCTGCATATGCACAAGGTACTTTTAATGCAAAGCAATACAGTGATCTACCGAAATCCAGTCTATTTGCCGTTGATACGAACAGTTCCCTTTTAATGAGCACCCTTAAGGCACTGGGATATGAGACCACACCCCCTCTGCCTTTTGTTTTATATATAAACCCGAAAGGAGAGGTGTTATTTACTTCCATGGGATACAGAATAGGAATAGGTGAAAATCTTCTGAAAGCTTCGAGACTTTGAGAGTCACTCTACGACATCAGGTCTACTATTTCATGATAATCTTCGTATGCCAGCTTGTGCACATTCCCGTTTGACTTGTTGGAAGCCAGAACCCGTATGATCTCTTCTTTATTGAAGTATTCTAATGTTTCTCCCAGTCGAACCGGACAATCAATAAGTTTAAAGAAACTCTCGAGTCTTTCAATAGTCAGATCTACATCAGAAGTATTAAAAATATTTTCACCCAGATAAGCTATTCTTTCCGGTATTCGCTGTTTTTGTATCTTAAGCCAGGCAGGGTAAGCAATTGTCAGTGAAGCACCATGCGGTACGTCATATAATAAAGAAAGAACATGGCCAATACTGTGAACTCCCCAGTCTCCTGCAGCTCTTCCCTGCATCGTCAGACCATTAAGTGCCATTGTGGCTGCAAACATGATCCGGGCCCGCAATTCATAACTGGTAAGATCCTTTAACAGTGTAGGTCCATTTTCAAATGCCTCCCTGATTATGGAAAACACAAATCTGTCGGCAAGCGTTGCTTCTCCCTTACCAAAGAACGCCTCAAGGCAATGGGCAATGAGATCAGCTATACCGTAGGCTGTGTAATTATATGGTACGCTGATTGTATATTGCGGATCAAGAAATGAATGCTTTGGAAACATCAGAGGGCTGTAATAACTCCCTTTCCGCTCAGCTTTCCTGTTTGACAGAACAGCAAAAGGGTTCATTTCAGAACCTGTTGCAGCAAGAGTTAATACAGCAACTAATGGAACAGCATTACCAGGTGAAGGAACAGAATTGGTAAAATAATCCCATGCCTTTACCTGATAAGGAATACATATTGAAATTATTTTTGCGGAGTCAATCACACTTCCCCCACCCACTGCAAGAATAACATTTACCTTATGCTTTCTTCCCAGTTCAGCGGCTGCATCAACATCTTCTATCCAGGGATTAGATTTAATGCCTTTAAATTCAAATACTTCTGCATTAATACTATCCAAATGCATGAGAATTTTATCATAAAGGCCCGATTGCTTTATAGAGTTCTTACCATAAACAAGAAGCACCCGATTACCATATTTGCTGATTATTGCCCCTAAGTTATTAAGTACATTCTTTCCAAAATGGAGTGATGTTGGGTTATAAGCAATGAAGTTTTCCATACTAATTATATTATTTCTTTCTTCTGTTTTTGGGGCTCTTCATATCATTTCGACCCTTACCTGCTTTATCAGACCGGCCTTTTTTATTTCTTCCTGACGTTTTATTACCTGCGTTGCCATTCCTTCCATACTCCCCTCTTTCCTTACCTGAGATACTTTTGGAAGCATGAGGTGTTTCAGATGAGCCAATGTTATCAGGTAAGAAATCCATCTGCTTTCGCTGCAGGTCAACGCTCTGAACTCTAATTCGTATCGGATCTCCTAATCTGAACTCCTTACCGCTATACTGACCTACTACCCTATAACTCTCATCATCCAGATAATAAAAATCATCGTCCAGGTTACGCATAGAGATCATTCCCTCACATTTGTTACCCTCCAGTTCCACATAGATCCCCCATTTACTCACACCAGAGATCAAACCGTTAAACGACTGACCTATCTTGTCCTGGAGGTATTCAGCCTGTTTATATTTTACAGAGGCTCTTTCGGCTTCGGCTGCTTTACGTTCCATATCTGAGGTATGAGTGCAGTACTCTTCAAATTCATCTGCATTTACCGATTTCCCTCCATTCAAATAAGAAAACAGCAGCCGGTGTACCATTAAGTCAGGATACCGGCGTATGGGAGATGTGAAGTGTGTATAGTAAGGGAAAGCCAACCCATAATGACCTATATTATGTGTTGAATAAACAGCTTTAGCCATTGTTCTTATGGCTATAGTCTCAATCATAATTTCCTCACCTTTACCGGCTATCTGGTCAAATAGGCTATTAAAGGATTTCGAAAGCATTTTCCTGGAACCCGTATTTAGTTTATATCCCAGTTTTGCAAGAAATTCTGAGAACTTTTGCAGTTTATCAGGGTTTGGCTCATCATGTATACGATAAACAAATGTATTAGCCGGAGCGTCTCCTTTCTTCTTACCAATCTTTTCTGCTACGCTTCGGTTTGCCAGTAACATGAAATCCTCAATAAGCATGTTCGCTTCCTTTTGCTCCTTTATGTATGTATCAATGGGTTTGCCATTCTCATCAAGAATAAACTTAACCTCCTGGGTATTGAAAGCAATGGATCCCTTCCGGAACCTTTCCTCTCTCAATCTGGTCGCCAGATCATTCAATACCATTAACTCACTTTTGAAATCACCATCGTCTCCCTCAATCATCTTCTGTACTTCTTCGTAACTATAGCGTCTATTGCTTCTTATAATGGTTTTACCATACCAAACCTCATGCACCCTGGCATTATCGTCCATTTCAAACACCGCTGAAAAGCAGAGCTTATCTTCATCAGGTCTCAGTGAGCATACATTATTTGAAAGCTTTTCAGGAAGCATTGGAAAAGTTCTGTCGACAAGGTAAACGGATGTGCCCCTGTCGTAAGCTTCTTTGTCGATTGCTGTACCTGGTTTCACATAGTGCGAAACATCTGCTATGTGAACGCCTATTTCCCAGTTTCCGTTAACTTTCTTTTGCAATGACAATGCATCGTCAAAATCTTTTGCGTCAGGCGGATCTATGGTACAGGTCCAAATGCTTCTGAAATCTCTTCTTTTATTAATCTCCTCAGTGGTAATTTCCGTAGGTATCTTTTCTGCCTGTTTAATGCTTTCCTTTGTGAATTCGAGTGGAAATTCAAACGATGCAAGTATGGAATTCATTTCCACATCATTATTCCCCGGGTTTCCGAGAACCTGAATTATTTCCCCGAATGGATTTTTCGATCTTTCAGGCCAATCCACTATGCGCACAATCGCTTTCTGTCCATTCTTTGCATTCTTAAGAGCATCATTTGGAATAAAGATATCGTAAGGCATATTGGTTTCATCAGGTACAAGAAAAGCAAACTTTCCGGTAACCTGCAGTTTTCCAACAAACTGATTTTTAAACCTTTGAATTACTTCAATAACTTCACCTTCCGGTTTGTGGTCTTTACGCATAGGAAATAACCGTACCCGCACCTTGTCACCATGTAATGCATGACCTGTATTATTGGAAGCGATAAAAACATCTTCGTCATCAGGAGAAATAACATAGGCCTTACCTGTCTGCTTCATGTCTACCTTACCTTCAATTACAGTATGCAAGACCTTTTCAGAGACAAGATCAGGATTATACATATACTTTCCTCTATTCAGCCTGATTATTACTCCGGATGATTCCAGCGAATCGACAATCTTGATAATAAGATCTTTACTATCTTTGTCCGATAATCCAAGCATCGCTGCTATCTGTTTATAGTTGAACGATTTTTGAGGATACTTAAAAAATAGATCTTCAACCAGTTTAACAACAGGACTTTTTGTTGAAGTATTAGAGGTGTTTGATTTTTTGCGGGCCATAGTAAGTGGTGATATTACGGTAAAGGTATTAATAATTGTTGTTATTATTCTGGTGTTCCATTTTACATGCTATAACAGTTATTGTATTTTTTTTATTAACAGTAGTCACTTTTTAATGCGATTGACATTAATAAATGATAATTGTTACTACTTTTGACTAATGGAAAGGACGGTATGAAGAAACTTAAGATACTTTTAGCAGAAGACAATCAGATCAATCAGAAAATAGCCCTGTTAATGCTAAAAAAGTTTGATCAGACTATCGATCTGGCAAACAATGGTTTAGATGCTGTTGAGAAGTTCAGGAAATCAGAGTATGATATTATACTTATGGATCTCCATATGCCTGAGCTTGATGGATTTGAAGCTACAGTAAAAATACGACAGATTGAATCTCTGGAGCACAGACCAAAACGTGTTAAAATTTATGCAATGACAGCCAGCTCTCTTCACGATGAACGTGATAACTGCATAGATGCCGGAATGGATGGATACCTGTCAAAACCATTCAAAAACGTTGAGGTCGAGGCTCTATTAAAGGATTAACTCCTTTGCCCGGTATCGCATCAATCAACTGTCGTGTATAATCTGTTTTTGGCTGTTTATAAATACTGTCTGAATCTCCTTCCTCAACTATTTTCCCACGTTGCATGACAAGCATTCTGTCCGACATGAATTTTACCACTGACAGATCATGGGAAATAAAAATATAGGTAAAGCCATATTCCTTTTTCAGGTCATTTAAAAGGTTTAAAACCTGCGCCTGAACCGATACATCCAATGCGGATACTGATTCATCACAGATGACGAAAGATGGATTTAGAACCAATGCCCTTGCAATACATACCCGTTGTCTTTGACCACCTGAAAACTGATGAGGGTATCGGTTGTAATGGTCACTTTCAAGGTTCACCTTTTCAAGCAACTCTATTACCTTATCCTTTCTTTCTCTGTAATTTCTGTGTATCTTATGGGCTACTAATGGCTCCATGATTGATTGACCAATCGTCATTCGGGGATTTAAAGAAGAATACGGATCCTGAAAAATTATCTGCATTCTCTTTCTCATTTCTCTTAATCTCTGAGTTCCTGAAGACGTAATATCTTCCCCATTGAATGTTATCTTTCCATCCGATGTTTCTATCAGCCGTAAAATTGCCCGGCCAAGAGTCGTCTTTCCGCAACCTGATTCACCTACCAGTCCTAATGTTTCGCCAGGATAAACTTTAAAACTTACACTATCTACTGCTTTAAACCATTCTCTCTTTCCCGAAAACCATGGTTTAGATAATGGATATTGTACTGTTAACCTGTTTATATCCAGAAGCGGCGGTTCGCTGTAGATTTTATCAAGTCGGGCTATTCTTTCATCGGGAGATTCAAAGCTTAAAGCTTTTATATCCACTCCTCCAACATAATCCTGAACAGTAGGCAATCTCTTTAACCGAACCTGCATCGAAGGCCTGCAGGCCATAAGTCCCTGCGTGTAGGGCATAACAGGTTTCTTAAAAATATCAGCAACCAGGCCTTGCTCTACAATAGATCCTTTTTGCATTACAATAACCTTATCTGCTATTTCAGATATTACTCCCAGGTCATGACTGATAAACAACAGGCTAAGATTGAGCTTTTGCTGAAGATCCTTTAAAAGTTTAAGAATAGACTTTTGAACAGTTACATCCAGTGCAGTAGTAGGTTCATCGGCAATAAGTATTTCGGGAGAACATGCAATTGCCATTGATATCATTACGCGCTGTTTCTGCCCCCCTGATAGCTTATGCGGATAAGCATTAAAAGCATACTCAGGATCCGGCAGTAATACATCCCTGAAAAGCTTAAGAGTGTATTCTTTTGCTTCTTTATAGGAATAATGCATATGGAGCATAATAGCCTCTGTGAGCTGCTTGCCACATTTCATAACCGGATTCAGAGAGGTCATTGGCTCCTGAAAGATCATTGCTATCCGGTTTCCTCTGATCTTCCTCATTGCATCCGGATTAAGGGTATTAAGATCAACAAAATTGCCCTTATCATTAAACAAGAGTTCACCACTATCAACCCTGCTGGTATTATCAGGCAGTAATTTCAATAAAGAAAGGGAGGTAACTGATTTGCCTGATCCGCTTTCCCCTACAATACCAATAGTTTCTCCTTTTTTAACAGAAAAAGACACATCATTGACCGCCTTACTCCAGCTTTTTTCATTTCGAAAGGAAACTCCGAGATTTCTGACTTCAAGTATGTTTTCCGGTTCTGGGTTCATGCTATAGAATTGCATTTCTGTTAATATCCTGTTTGATAAAAATGAACAGCAGAATCGTAAATGCCCATAAAGATGACCCCCCGTAGCTAAAGAAAGGCAGCGGAATGCCGATAACAGGAACTAAGCCTATGGTCATGCCAATGTTTATCATAAAATGAAAGAACAAAATGGAGGCAACTCCATAACCATATATTCTGCTGAAATCAGATCGTTGTCTTTCTGCAACGATTATTATCCTTGTTAGAAGAAGCAGAAAAAGACCTATCACAATTAAAGACCCAAAAAATCCCCACTCTTCTCCTACAGTGCAAAAGATGAAGTCAGTACTTTGTTCCGGAACGAAATTATATTTGGTTTGTGTGCCATTAAGATACCCCTTTCCAAAAAAACCACCCGATCCAATAGCTATTTTCGACTGGTTAACATTATACCCGGCACCTTTCAAATCGAGTGTCTTTCCCAGCAATACATTTATACGCGCTTTCTGATGATCACCTAGAAATTTTTCCACTCCATACTCAACGCTGTATGTTAACCCTATGCTTAATACCAGCATGGTAACCAGTGTAACTATGTTTTTTCTGTTCCTCTTGATGAAAAAGAACAGAAAACCGGTAAGAACAGTTAATAAAATTACAACATACAGAGTACCGACCATAAGAGCCGAAACAGAAATAACTACCACCATTAAACCGCCAACAAGGAAATTACCTGACAGACCCATGCGGTACAAAACAAGAATGAAGGAAGAATAAACCAATGCAGAGCCTGTATCGTTTTGTAATAAAATGAGCAGTGCAGGAGTTCCAATGATCAATAACGGGAGAAGCCTGTTATTAGGTAGGCTTAGATTCAGATGCTGCTGACTAAAGAATCTGGCAATTGCAAGGTTAGTTGCGAATTTTGCAAACTCTGCAGGTTGTATACCAAAGCTCCCAATCTGGAACCAGGATTTGGAACCTGATATTTCCGTTCCTGTTAAAAGAACAAGTACCAGAAGAATAATTAAAAGACCGTATATAAGATAAGCAAATGTGCTGAAAAATCTGGAATCTGTCAGCAATATCAGCAATCCAAGAAAGAGTGAAGTAACGATCCAGATCAACTGTTTTCCGTAGCTCTGTGTAATGTCGAAGATACTGCTGGCATCTTCATTATATACAGCCGCATATATATTAAGCCATCCCATCAGTACCAGAATAAGATATAATGATGTTAGTGGCCAGTCAATGCTGTTAAGTATATTGTTTCTTTCCCTCACCTTATAATGTTGGTATTTAGCATTTTCACTTATTAAGGTTCACTGATCAGTCTGGTAGTAAGCATCCTTTCTTCCAGTTCAGTACGTTTTACTGCTCCTGTCAGATATTTCTCAATCAAAAGCGAAGCAATTGGCAAGGCCCAGGTAGATCCGAATCCCGCATTTTCAATTACAACCGCAATAGCTATTTTAGGGTTTTCGGCCGGGGCAAAAGCCATAAATAAAGAATGATCATCACCATGGGGGTTTTCGGCTGTACCGGTCTTTCCTGCCATTGTTACACCTTCTATCTGATACCATTTAGCAGTACCCATAGTGGCAACCTGTTTCATTCCTTCAATAGCAATTTCAAAGTATTTTCTGTCGATCGTTGATACACGCTTTTCAAATATACTCTCTACAGGCTTCTGATTTCCAACAGATCTTACAACATGAGGCACAATGTATGTACCTCTGTTAGCCATGGCAGCCGTATAATTTGCAAGCTGCAGGGGTGTAACAAGTATTTCACCCTGCCCTATAGACAATGACCGTATAGTCAGTGCATTCCATCGGCCTTTCCCATAAATCCTGTCGAAGGTTTCAGCAGAAGGCACATTGCCGGAAAGTTCAAATTGAAGATCTGTTCCGAGTTTTCTTCCGAATCCGAGGCTAATTACATGCTTTCTCCATGCCACATAATTATTTCTTATGCTTCCATGCCCACTGCCGGTAATAAAGGACCTGAATACCTGCCAGTGAAAAGGATTACACGACTGCTCTATTGCCACATATACATCCAGGGGCGATTGATGGTTATGCGTGCATCGAATGGGTGATGATCCGGGCCCCTGACATGTAAATCTTGTCTTATCGTTAATAATTCCTTCCTGAAGGCCTATAAGATCAGTTACCATTTTAAAGGTTGAACCGGGAGGATATGTTCCGGCCATAGCCCTATTAAGCAAAGGCTTCACCGGATCCTGCGAAAGCATTTTAAAGTTATTACCCCTTACCCTGCCAACTAAAAGATTTGGATCGTATGAAGGACTGGATAAGAATGCAAGTATTTCGCCTGAGGCCGGTTCTATGGCAACTATACTTCCCATTTTGCCTTGCATCAAACGTTCACCATATTCCTGGAGTTCACCATCAATTGTCAGGTACAGGTCCTTGCCCATTACGGAGACAGTATCAAATCTACCCTCCGCATAACTGCCTACCTCCCGGTTATGAACATCAACCATTTTGATCTTCATACCTTTCTCCCCTCTCAGCGTTTCTTCGTATGCTTTCTCAATACCACTAATACCGATATAGTCCCCCGATTTGTAGTATGGGTTTTTATCAATAACTCCCTGGGTTACTTCACCAACGTAGCCAAAAAGATGTGCACCTATAGGTTGCGGGTACTTACGAAGTGTTCTTGACTGCACGAAAAACCCTTTAAACCGGTACATTTTCTCTTCCAGATATCCATATGTTTCTTTCGATATCTGTTTTTCGAACAAACTGGGTTTGTACCTGGAGAATTTCTTTGCCTTACTTAATCTTTCACGGAAACCCTCCACCGATATTTGCAGCAATTCACAGAATTCAACCGTGTCTATATCCTTCACCTGGGCCGGTAATACCATGAGATCGTACACGGCTTCGTTATAGACAAGAAGCTTTCCTTTGCGATCGTATATAAGTCCACGGGCAGGATATTGCGTTACATATCTCAGAACGTTATTGTTTGCTGATCTGGCATAACTGTCGTCAATTACCTGAATGTAAAACAACCTCACAACATAAATCAAACCAACTATAATAAATATAGCTATAACGGTTTGTTGACGTGAAGCATTTGTTTTCTGGGCCATACCGGAAAATTAATTTACAGCACCATTCCTACACCGACGGTATTATTGCTTGCTTCATCAATAATGATCATAGCCCCGGTTCTTCGGTTTCTGTTATAGGGGTCAATAAATACCGGTTTCGTAGTTTTAAGAGTAACCCTTGCAATATCATTTAAGCCGACATGCTTATCGTCAATCTGCTCTAATGTATTAACGTTCACTTTATAGCTAACATCTTTAATGATGCACCGAACGTCGCGCGTTGTATGCTTTAGGGCATATTTACCATTCAGCTGCATGGGTTTTCCACTCATCCAGCAGAGCATTACTTCAAACTCCTGTGCTATTTGAGGAAGGTTTGCGGGTTTAACCAGCATGTCTCCCCTGCTTATATCGATGTCGTCGTCAAGTGTTATTGTCACAGTCTGGGGAGGGAAGGCTTCCTTTAAGGATGCTTCAAATACATCAATAGATTTCACCCTGCTTGTCTGCTTGGAAGGTAATATCAGAACCTCATCACCCTGTGCAAATATTCCTCCTGCAACTCTGCCGGCATATCCTCTGTAATCATGGAACTCATCAGACAGCGGACGAATAACGTATTGTACCGGAAACCGTGCGTCTGTGAGGTTATGGTCATTCCCTATTTCAAGATTTTCCAGCACATGTAACAACGTGCCACCCTGATACCAGGGCATATTTTCAGAAGGCGTTACAACATTATCGCCATGTAAGGCACTAATGGGAACAAAGACTATGTCCTTTAACTGCAACTTTTCATTAAAGGCTACAAAATCATTTTTTATTTTTTCAAAGGCAGGCTGATCAAAGTTAACCAGATCCATCTTGTTTATACATACAATTACATGAGGTATCTGCAGTAAAGCTGCTATGTATGAATGTCTGCAGGTCTGCTCGGTTACTCCGTTGCGGGCATCAATCAGAATGATGGCAGCATTGGCAGTAGAAGCGCCGGTGACCATATTTCTTGTATACTGAATATGTCCGGGAGTATCTGCAATAATAAACTTTCTCTTAGGTGTGGCAAAGTATCTGTATGCCACATCAATTGTAATTCCCTGTTCACGTTCGGCACGCAATCCATCTGTTAACAGGGCAAGATCAACATGTTCATTCCCCCTTCTTATACTGGCACGTTTAATCGCCTCCAGCTGGTCCTCAAAAATGGATTTACTGTCATATAAAAGTCGGCCAATAAGGGTGCTTTTACCATCATCCACACTACCGGCAGTAGTAAAACGAAGAAGCTCCATATCAAGATAGCCCTTCGTCGAGAACCCGTTATTTATAGTATTATCCATCTCTTCCAATAACTGTTTCATGCGTTGCTGACTAAAAATAACCTTCTTTTTTCCTGTCTTCCATTGCTGCTTCCGATCTGAGATCGTCAGCTCTGCCTCCACGTTCAGTAACTCTGGTCGCAGCAATTTCATCAATAATATCTTCGAGCGAATTTGCAGATGACAGAGTGAGACCTGTGCAGCTTATGTCACCAATAGTCCTGCATCGTACTGTTTTGGTCTCATAAAATTCCCCATCCTTTAATTTCATAAAAGGTGCTTTGGCAAGCCATTGCCCATCCCGGTTAAAAACCTCACGTTCATGGGTAAAATAGAGACTTGGCAGTTCAATTTTTTCCTTAAGTATATACTGCCATACATCCATCTCTGTCCAGTTGCTTATTGGAAAGACTCTGAAGTGCTCACCCGGATTCTTACGCCCGTTAAAGATGTTCCATAATTCCGGCCGCTGGTTTTTCGGATCCCACTGGCCAAATTCATCCCTGTGCGAAAAGAACCGTTCTTTAGCTCTTGCCTTCTCTTCATCCCGTCGTCCACCACCCATTGCAGCATCAAACTTATACTTTTCGATGGTATCAAGCAAAGTGGTAGTCTGAAGTATATTCCTGGAGGCGTTTACACCTGTTTCTTCCACTACTCTGCCTGTATCAATGCTTTCCTGCACCGAACCAACATAGAGCGTTGCACCAATGCTTTTTACCAGGTTATCACGGTATACTATAGTTTCCTCGAAATTATGCCCTGTGTCAATATGCAATAACGGGAAAGGCAGCCGGGCGGGCCAGAAAGCCTTAACAGCAAGATGCGTCATCACAATAGAATCCTTTCCTCCTGAGAAGAGCAACACCGGCCTTTCAAACTGAGCGGCCACTTCACGAATAACGAATATAGATTCGTATTCAAGTTCTTCGAGGTGTGTCAGGTTAAATTTACTTTTCATGCTGTTCAATAATTGGTAAAAGATATTCGTACAATTCAGTAATATTCTGATCAGGATTATATTCGGATGTTTTTAGAACAATATCGGCATTACCAGGGATCTCAAACGGAGCACTCACACCTGTAAACTCCTGAATTTTACCCCTGCGAGCTTCTTTGTACATACCTTTAACATCCCGATTTTCGCAAATATCAAGGGGTGCATCAACAAATACCTGTAAAAAGGGAACATCGTGTGAAATTCTCTTTGCCAGATCTCTCAGTTCTTCTGTAGGAGTTATAAAAGCACACAGCGTTATAACACCTGTTTCTGCAAATAAACGTGCTATTTCAGCGACTCTTCTTATGTTCTCCGTGCGGTCAGCAGCAGAGAACCCAAGATCACTGCAGATTCCTTTACGGGTTACATCGCCATCAAGCATACGCACAATGTACCCCTCAGAAGCCAGCTTCTTCTCTAATCCTAAACAAATGGTTGTTTTACCTGAACATGGTAACCCACTCAACCAAACTACCACTCCCTGTTGATGTACTTTTTCCCCGCTTTTTATAATCTTCATCCGGCATTAGTAATGATTAGCAAAATTAGTACTATTTATTGTCACTCAGCACTTGTAAGGAAACAGAAAAGCCACGTTACCGTGGCTTCACCTGTCTTAGCTTACGGAGACTTTGTCTCTTGATCTTTTCTTTTGTTTGGCAGCCTGTTCGGTATCGTCGTCTGTGTAATAACCATAGCCGTAACCATAGCCATAGCCGTAACCATAACCATAACCGTAACCATAACCGTAGCCATAACCGTAAGCATTGTTCTCATGCTTAACGTCGTTAACAAGTATGGCAATATTTTTCAGATCTCTCTTCTCCACATCCTGAATAATACTCTCAAAGATCTTTTTGTTGGTGAAGTTCTGACGGGTAACAAATACATTTACATCAGAGTGCTTCATCAGCAGGAATGCATCTGTTACAATACCAACCGGAGGCGTATCAAGAATTATAAAGTCGTATTCTTCTTTCAGTTTATCGATAAGCATATCGTTTTGCGGCGATGCAATAAGTTCTGCCGGGTTTGGTGGAATAGGCCCTGCTGCAACAAAATCAAGATTGGGCAGAGAGGTTTTTTGGATAATATTCGAAAGACTGCTCATGTTGATCAGGTACGTGCTGATCCCTTCTGTATTCGAAAGTCCGAAGTCCTGATAGATCTTAGGTTTTCTAAGGTCATAACCCATGATCAGGGTCTTTTTACCATACAGTGCAAAGATTGAAGCAAGATTCATGGCAGTAAAGGTTTTTCCTTCGTTTACCATGGTCGAAGTAACGAGTATGACCTGCTTATCCTGGTTCTTGGTAAAGAATTGCAGATTTGTACGTATTAATCTGAACGACTCTGCAATGGATGATTTTGGGTAATCGGCAACCACCAGCTTACTGGTTCTTGAACTGTGCACCACATGTCCGATAATCGGCAGTTTAGTTACCTTCTCAATGTCCTTCTTTTCCATCAGCTTATCGTTCAGATAATCTTTACCAAGTACATATCCAATGGGCAGAATTATACCAATAAGTAATGCAATGGTGTAGTTTAGTGTTCTTTTCGGAAGAACAGGTGTCATTTCTGATGGATCGGCAACATCAAGAACTTCATTATCAGGCATATTGGACGCCCTGGTAATTTGCGCTTCTGATCTTTTCTCCAGAAGGAAAGTATAGATAGCATCGTTTAGTTTAAACTTACGCTCAATACCAAACAGCATTCGCTGGGTTGTAGGCAGCTTATTGATCTTGCCCGACATAGAATTAATACGCCTGTCAATATCCCTGATGGCAATGTTTGATGTATTGATAATGTTCTTAATATTCTCGGCAAGTGTTCTCTTGGTCACGTTAATACGTTCGTCAAAACTGGCAATAAGCGGGTTCTTTTCCTTTGCCATTAATCTTGCCTCACCGCGCTCAGCATACAGTGCTGTAAGGTCTGTAATAAGTTTTGTAAGGATCGGGTCTTCAATGCCCATTGAAGAAGGTACTGTGAGGCCGGAAATGTCGTTTCTGTTGCTTCTCAGATAGTCGCTCAGGTAGTTATAATACTGGTTTTTAACAATAAGCTCTGCTTTTTGCTTTTGCAGATCACTCATTGTTTCAAAAACCTGCTGCGACTGAAAATCAAGGTCCATTACTTCGTTGGTCGTCCTGAATTGCTGCAGATCACTTTCGGCAATTTTCAGAGAATCAGTAATACCAAGCAACTGCTCATCAATGAACAGAATAGTGTTGGTGGCTATCTGGTTTTTCTTCTCCAGACTCCTCATCAGGTACTGCGTTGTCAGGGCATTTAAGAAATCAGATGCTTTTTGAATATTGTTGCTTTGTAAAGAAATCTCCACAATAGAAGCTTCCCTGTTAATAGGTTCGATGGTAAAGCTTTCAAACTCCTTTGTCAGGTTTTCAATCTTATTAAAGACAAAGTACATCTTATTGCCAATGTGTTCATCGCCTTTAAAATTAGTGTTCAGAAGAACTTTAAAGTTATGGTACTTGCCTTTGATCTGCTGGCCAAATTTATATTTACCACTGATAAAAATCGGATCATTAATGGGTATGTCCTTCCTGACATTGGTATAATAGTATGATGACACTTTTTCTCCTTCTGTAGAAATAGTGAATTCAGTATTCGATTGTATGTCAATGATAAACTTTAACCCAGCCGGTTGCGGATCAATTGTATCAAAAACGACAGTAAAAGGGGTTTTATCGTAAAGTTCTGTTGTAATGAAATTCTCTTCCTTATAATAGGAAACATCAAAATTGAGTGATCTGATAGCTCTGGTGATCAATGACCTTGATTTCAGAACCCCGATCTCATTTTCAATACTTTGGGTATTCTTTATGTTGCCTAATCCCAATAAAGCCTGTGCATCGAAAGCCGATTTTTCATCCTTAATGAGAATCGTAGTGCCAACTTTGTAAATTGGTTTGGTATATTTATTAAACAGGTATGCTACTCCAAGCGCTAAAACGATTGCAATGATAAATAAATACCAGTAACTAAAAAATTTGAAGAATATTTGCTTGAGGTCAATACTTTCCTCGACAAGTTCAGGGTTGTAATTTTCCACGGGCTAATTATTTAAAAAAGTTTAAAATCAATAATGTGGTTGTTATAGTTGATAACACTATAGAATATGGGAATGATGTGAAGGCAAAGTTCTTGCTCCTCATTGGTTCTATATAAATTATATCTTCGGGTTGCAGATAGAAACCAGGTAGTTCGAGCAGCGACTTACTAAGCAAATTCACTTTAATTATTTCGGTACCACCTGTTTTAGTTTTTCTGATGATACTTACATCTTTCCGGTCTCCATAGGGAGATACATCACCGGCAAGACTGAGTGCCTGAAAAATATTTAATTTATCCTGATAAATGGAATAGGTACCCGGACGGTTAACCTCCCCAAGCAAGCTCACTTTAAAATTGACCAGTTTCACAGTTATGGTAGTAAGCTGGTAGAAATCATCCATTATTGACTGAATTCTTTCTCTGGCCTGTTCAACTGTCATACCGGCAACCTCTATTTTCCCAATTACAGGAAACAGAATCATTCCCGAATCACTTACCTGATAACTTTTCAGATACACACCCATTTCACTTTGAACTGAGTATTCGGCCCGGGTGTCACCGTCAAAGGATGTCATGTTCTTTGGATCCAGATTACTGACGTTGATATAAAGAAAATCTCCGGGCTGTATTTTATACTTGGTCATGTCATTCTCAAAAGTCACTTTCTCTGAGGCAATGCCTTCTGCACTCTGCAGATATACAGTCTTTTTTTGCGAAATGCAGGAACTAAAAGAAACTGCCACAATACCAAGTATTGTAATAAGAAATGATAATCTCCTAAATGGTCGGTTCATTCGTATTTATTTTATTGAAATAATAAAAATACACATGATGGGGGTTGAATATTATAAATCAAACTGCATGTGCCAAGTTAGATGTCATTATTGAAGCAAAGGTATTATTTTTAATCAGAAATATAAAATATTTCACAATGTACCTGCAGTTTTTTTTACACTACTTCCCCACGCAAAGTGGCTGGTGTACATGAGTTTATTTTAACATTTACGTAATCGCCCGGATTGTAGTCGCTTGATGGGAAAACCACCACTTTGTTCTGACTATTTCGTCCGGATAATTCTTCTTTCGATTTCTTCGAAACGTTCTCTACCAGCACTCTAAAAGTCTTTCCAACATCTCTCAGATTACTTTTCAATGAAAGTTCCTGCTGTAGATCAATAATTTGCTGTAACCGCTTACCCTTTATTTCTTCAGGCACATCGTCCTTGTACTTTCGTGCAGCCAGTGTATTGGGTCTTTCGGAGTATTTAAACATGAATGCATAGTCGTAACCAACTTCATTCATCAGGCTTAACGTGTCGGTATGATCTTCTTCGGTTTCGGTGCAGAAGCCTGCAATGATGTCGGTTGACAGAGCACAATCGGGTATAGTTGTCTTTATCTTATTGATCCTGTCAAGATACCATTCGCGTGTATACTTTCTGTTCATGAGCTTCAGCATTCTGTCGCTCCCTGATTGCACCGGAAGATGGATGCTATTGCAGATGTTTTCATGCTTTGCAATGGTATCAATCAGCTCATCAGAAATATCCTTCGGATGAGAAGTTGCAAAGCGCACTCTCAGGTCCGGACTAACCAGAGCAACTTTCTCAAGTAGCTGAGCAAAAGTAGTTCCGTCGTCACTCTTGTAGGAGTTCACATTCTGTCCAAGCAGGGTTACTTCTCTTATGCCATCATCAAATAGCCTTTTTGCTTCCTCGATGATAGTGTCGGGGGTGCGGCTTCTTTCCTTTCCACGGGTAAACGGCACAACACAATATGAGCAAAAATTCTCGCATCCCCTCATTATAGAGATGAACGATGATATACCCTTAGTGTGAATGGGATTAATATCGGCGTATGTTTCATCCAGCGAAAGCAAAACATTTACAGCTTTCTGACCTGTTTCTGCAATGTTAAGCAATCTGGGCAAATCTCTGTAAGCATCAGGACCCACAATGATATCCACAATTTGCTCTTGTTCAAGCAATTGCTCCTTTAATCGTTCGGCCATGCAACCCAATAAACCCACCTTAAGGTCGGGCTTAAACTTTTTAAATCGCTTAAACTCCCTTAACCGGGCTCGTATTCTTTGCTCAGCATGTTCTCTGATAGAGCAGGTATTCACAAAAATGAGATCCGCATCAGCAACATTATCTGTAATCTCAAAATCGTGATCTGCCATTATTGAACCTACTATCTGGCTGTCAGAGAAATTCATCTGACAACCGTAAGTTTCCATATATAGTTTACGTTTATTCACTTAAGATATGTAGATTATTTGTTAAATACAATTTATCGGGCGAAAAAGCCTGATAAACAGATAGCGGGCAAAAATACAAATTTTTGAACTCCCTCATTATTAATTTGTTGTAAATAAACCTCTCAAAAATTAGGTATCATTCCATTTTTATTGCTTTACTTTGTGCCCGTTTTTTAAAAATAGAATTTAATACGCGCCCCACATCATGTCTAAGAATCTGGTAATCGTTGAATCACCCGCTAAAGCCAAGACAATAGAAGGATTTCTTGGTAAGGACTTTATTGTTAAATCCAGTTTTGGACATATACGTGATTTATCTAAAAAAGGACTTGGCGTAGATATTGAGAACGACTTTGAACCCCGGTATGAGGTTTCGGCCGACAAACAGAAACTGATAGCCGAGTTAAAGAAGCTTGCCAAGGATGCTGAAGTAGTATGGCTTGCATCCGATGAAGACCGCGAAGGGGAAGCCATATCATGGCATTTGAAAGAGACACTGGCATTAAACGATGCAAAAACAAAACGCATTGTATTTCACGAGATCACAAAGAATGCCATTACCAACGCCATAAACAACCCACGTACCATTGATAAAAATCTGGTTGACGCACAACAGGCGCGAAGGGTTCTCGACAGGCTGGTTGGGTTTGAAATTTCTCCTGTATTATGGAAGAAAGTTAAACCTGCACTCTCTGCAGGCCGTGTTCAATCAGTAGCTGTTCGTCTCATCGTGGAGCGTGAATCAGAAATCAAGAACTTCCAGACCACCTATAATTACAGAGTTTCGGCTGTATTTACCATAATTGACGATCAAAACAGCCAGTCAATCCATGCAGAGCTATCCAGGCGACTGCCGTCAAGAGAAGAAGCGCAGGCCTTTCTTGAACGTTGTATTGGTGCGAAATATCAGGTTAGTGATGTGGAGACCAGGCCCGCAAAAAAATCGCCGGCACCTCCTTTTACAACTTCCACTCTGCAGCAGGAAGCCAGCCGTAAACTGGGTATGTCGGTTGCACGCACAATGCTCCTGGCTCAGAAATTATACGAAAGCGGTAAAATAACCTATATGCGAACCGATTCTGTAAATCTCTCCGACTTAGCACTCAACATGGCTAAAAAAGAGATCTCAGAACAGTATGGCGACAAGTACGTTAAAATCCGCAATTACAAAACAAAAGCCAAAGGTGCCCAGGAAGCGCATGAGGCAATACGCCCCACCGACCTTTCCAAACAAAAGGTTTCTTCCGATGCATCGGAACAGAGACTTTACGACCTGATCCGCAAGAGAACCATAGCTTCGCAGATGGCCGATGCTGAACTTGAAAGAACAAATGTAAACATAGCTATTTCCAATGCTTCCGGTATTTTTGATGAACGTTTTATTGCCAGAGGTGAAGTGATAAAATTCGACGGTTTCCTGAAGGTGTACCTCGAGTCGACCGATGAAGAGAACTCCGAAGAAGATGAGGCATTGTTACCACAAATAAAGACCGGTGACCATTTGCAACTGATAGAGATGGATGCTACCCAGAAGTTCTCACAGCAACCTCCCCGCTACACCGAAGCAAGCCTGGTGAAGAAACTCGAAGAACTGGGCATTGGCAGGCCTTCTACATACTCACCAACAATCTCCACCATCCAGAAACGAGAGTATGTGGTTAAAGAAGACCGTCAGGGAATAAAACGCGATTACGATTTCCTTAGCCTTAAGAACAATAAAATTAAATACACCCTTAAAAGTGAAAATACCGGGGCTGAAAAAGGTAAGCTTTTCCCTACCGAGATCGGCAGCCTGGTTACTACTTTCCTTATTCAGAATTTTGAGAATATACTCGACTACAATTTTACAGCCAACGTTGAGAAAGAGTTCGATGATATAGCTCAGGGCTTCAGGGTATGGAATGAAATGATTAAAGAATTCTATGGCCCGTTCGCCAGGCAAGTAAAAGATACCCTCGAAAAATCAGAAAAGGTAAAGGCAGAGCGCTTACTTGGTACAGACCCCCAAAGTGGCAACAATGTTTATGTACGCATTGGCCGTTTTGGCCCAATGGTGCAGATAGGAGAAACTGAAGCAGAAGAAAAACCAAAGTTTGCAGGATTAAAAAAAGGGCAAACCATGGATTCGCTTACGCTCGAAGAAGCCTTAAAGTTGTTTGATTTTCCACGGGTAATTGGCGAATATGAAGATGCAGAACTTTCGGTATCTATCGGCAGATTCGGCCCCTATGTGAAACACAGGTCAGCTTTTTACTCTTTAGCCAAAACCGACGACCCATCAGGTATTGATGCTGATCGCGCTATTGAAATAATTGAAGAAAAGCGCCGAAAAGAGAGTGAGAGAATTATTAAAGTATTCGAAGAGGATGAAACCATACAGGTGCTTAATGGCAGATATGGTCCATATATAGCCCAGGGCAAAACAAACTACAAGATCCCGAAGACCGTCGACCCGCATGCTTTAACTCTCGAAGAAGTACGGCAGATAATCAGTAATCCGGCATCAGCCTCCAAATCATCTGTTAAAGCTGCCGCAAAAGCTGCAAAAGCAAAAGCCGGTGCCAGCAAAAAAAGCACTGCTTCAGGCAGTAAAAAAACCGCTTCAAAAGCTAAACCTACCGCATCCGACAAGAAGAAGAAATAAGTTTCTTTCGCCTTTAGTGCAGGTAAATAGCAAAAATTGCGTAGGTTTGAGGTCTTATTTTTAACGACCGATGGATCTGTCAGTATATTTCGAACCGGTATCTTCCACTATTCTTGAAAATCTACCCGAAGGGAAACCCATAATTGGTAACTTTATCAATATCTATCACAGCCATAGCCATTTCCCGGCAATGGCAGAGTGCGATATTGCACTTATTGGCGTACCCGATGAGAGAGGAGCAATAAACAATGCGGGTTGTGAACATGGGCCCGACGAATTACGCAAACACCTCTATACATTATACCCCGGCGCCTGGCAGGCACGCATTGCCGATCTTGGAAATATTAAAAAAGGCTATACGGAAAACGATACCCTTTTTGCCCTGACAGAGGTAATGGCATCGCTCATTGGCAATAAAATATTCCCCATTATCATCGGCGGAAGCCAGAGCCTCTCGTTTGCCATGTACAAGGCCTATGAGTCTCTCGATAAAATTATCAATATAGCAGCTATCGACGCTCGTTTCGATCTTGGAGGAGATCAGAGTGCTGAGCTTAACTCTATGAATTACCTTAGCAGGATAATACTGCTTAAACCCAACTACCTGTTCAATTATACCAATATTGGTTATCAGACGTATTTTGCCGACCAGGCTGAAATAGATCTTATGGGGAAGCTGCTTTTTGATTGCTACCGCCTGGGACAATTAAACAGTGACTTTAAGGAAATTGAACCATTGGTTCGCAATGCTGACCTTATTACATTCGATATAGGTGCCATTCGTGCATCGGATGCTCCGGCCAATGGTAACGCATCACCCAATGGCTTTACAGGTGAACAGGCATGCCAGGCTACCCGGTATGCTGCCATGAGTGAGAAATTATCCTCTATTGGTTTTTTTGAATTAAACCCCCTGTTCGATCGTAATGGAATTACTTCGTTCCTGCTGGCCGAAATGATCTGGTACGTGTTTGAAGGATATAACCAGCGTAAAAAGGATATCCCTTCACAAACCAATGAAGACTTCATAAAATATACCGTACCCACCCCTGACTTTAAAGACGGCATTACCTTCTACAAGAGCCGTAAAACCGATCGCTGGTGGATGGAGGTAATTTGCGGTAACGATAACCGAATGAAATATGCCAGCCATTATATAGTACCCTGCTCTTATAGTGATTACCTCACCGCCTGCGAAAGTGAAATTCCTGACCGCTGGTGGCAGGTATATCAGAAACTGATGTAAACTGCGGTTTGCTGTATTCTTCTATAATTCTAACATCACTTTATATATCCTTTTTCACTACCTTGCACTACTTTTAATAATTTTCATAAGTCCCCATTATGACCGATCAGCTTATTTTCCTGTTAGTCCTGGTTATTACCCTGGGTATTTTCGCTTACAGCATGAAGCGATTATGGTTCAATTTCTCTATTACCCATCCACAGCCTGTTGGCAACTGGGGCGAACGTATTAGAGTGATGCTTAAAGTTGCCATTGCTCAGTCAAAGATTTTCCGGTACCCGTTAGCCGGAATGCTGCACGCACTCGTTTTCTGGGGGTTCATTGTAATTACCCTCGGTAGCATGGAGATGGTTATTGACGGGCTCTTTGGCACCGACCGCATCATGTCGGTAACAGGTTGGTTTTATGATTTCGTCGCTGCCTCGGGCGATATAATGGCATATGTCATTACACTGAGTATTCTTGTCTTTCTTGGTCGCAGGCTTTTTATTAAGGTACGCCGGTTCTATGGCGAGGAAATGAAACCCAAGTCAAAGTACGATGCAATTATTGCATTAACCATTATCCTTTTACTGATGGTTTCTCTTGCGGGCTTAAACCTTTCCTATATTACCCTTCATGAACAAGATTATGCCGGCGTTTATCCTGTGAGCAGTTTATTAGCCCATCAGTTACTTGGCAACTTAAACCTTTCATCACTTCTGCTTATACACGACATTAGCTGGTGGAGCCACATACTCCTGATATTCTTATTTGCCAACATTCTGCCCTATTCCAAACACTTTCATGTTTTCACATCCATACCGAATGTCTTTCTCAGCAGACTTAAGCCCCTGGGATACCTGCATAACATGCCATCCATTACCGCCGAGATCAGGTATATGTTATATCCTGAAAGTGCACCAGAGCCTCAGCAAGCAGGTTATGTGCGGTATGGTGTTAAGGATGTGGATGATATTACATGGAAAAATTACCTCGATTCACTGGCCTGTACCGAATGCGGCAGGTGCACCGATAACTGCCCTGCAAATATTACCGGTAAAAAGCTTTCTCCGAGAAAAATATTTGTTGACCTACGTGCACGCATGAAAGAATACTCATCGGGCAGAATGCAGAAAGGCAAAGGCTTTGAGGATGGTAAGGCATTATTGCATTCCTATGTCACTGCCGAAGAACTATGGGCCTGTACAACCTGCAATGCCTGTGCACAGGAATGTCCGGTTAATATCAACCACCCCTCGTTAATACTTGATCTCAGGAGGTATATGGTCATGGAAGAATCGTCGGCTCCAGCCATGTTAAATGCTGTTTTTCAGAATATTGAAAACAACGGAGCTCCCTGGCAGTACCCACCCGAAGACAGATTAAACTGGCTTAACGACCTTAACAAATAGCTCACAGTTACCTAATTATTTGCACGTTGATCATGAAAAACATTGAAACATACAAAGTGCCCATTATGGCCGACCTCGCTGCCGAAGGTAAGACACCCGAATACCTTTTCTGGGTTGGATGCGCCGGAGCTTTTGATGCACGTTATAAGAAAGTAACCGTGGCTTTTGCAAAACTACTGCTCCATGCTAAAATAGATTTTGCCATACTTGGAAGCGAAGAAACCTGTAACGGTGACACGGCACGAAGAGCGGGCAATGAAATGCTTTTTCAGATGCAGGCATTGCAGGTTATAGATATGCTTAACAGGTATAAGGTTACAAAGATATTGACCTGCTGCCCTCACTGCTTTAACATTTTCAAGAACGAATATCCCGACCTGGGCGGCAAGTATGAGGTTATTCATCACAGTGTATTCCTGAATGAACTGCTCGACAAAGGTGTTCTGAAAGTGAAAAGAGAAACGTTGATGGACAAGAGCATTGTGTACCACGACCCATGCTACATGGGCAGGGGTAACAACATTTATGAGCCGGCCCGCAATATAAACAATGCACTTACGGGCAATATACTTGAAATGCCCAGAAACAGAAGCAAGGCCCTGTGCTGTGGAGCCGGCGGTGCTCAAATGTTTAAGGAAGCTGAACCCGGTAAAAAAGAAGTCTACCTTGAGCGTACCGAAGAAGCTCTGAAAACAGGTGCTGACATAGTTGCCACTTCCTGTCCTTTCTGTATGACCATGATCACTGATGGTATTAAATATAAGAACAGCGAAGAACAGGTTAAGAACTATGATATTGCCGAATTGATGATGATGGCTCTCGGGTAAATCTCTTTTTTGTACTTTTGCCGCATGGCAAATAACGAAGAAGTATTTAAAAAAATCATATCCCATGCTAAAGAGTATGGGTTTGTTTTTCAGAGCAGTGATATCTACGATGGCTTAAGCGCTGTATATGATTACGGCCAGAATGGCGTTGAGCTCAAGAATAATATAAAACAGTACTGGTGGAATGCTATGGTCCGTTACCATGAAAATATCGTGGGCATCGACTCCGCCATTTTTATGCACCCAACCATCTGGAAAGCTTCAGGTCACGTTGACGCTTTTAACGATCCGATGATCGATAATAAAGATTCAAAAAAGCGCTACCGTGCCGATGTTCTTGTTGAAGATTACATAGCTAAGATTGAAGATAAGATAAACAAGGAAGTTGATAAGGCTGCCAAACGCTTCGGTGAGGCATTCAATGAACAGCAGTTCAGGGAAACCAATCAGAGGGTTCTTGAAAACCAGGCTAAGATTGACGAGGCAAAAGACCGGTTATATAAATCGCTCGAAGCCAATGATCTGGAAGCCGTTAAAAAGCTTATTGAGGACCTTGAAATAGTTTGTCCCATCTCAGGTACGCGCAACTGGACGGAAGTACGGCAATTTAACCTCATGTTTTCGACGAAGATAGGCTCTGTTTCTGACGATTCAAGCACCATCTACCTGCGTCCTGAAACAGCCCAGGGTATTTTCGTGAACTTCCTCAATGTGATGAAAACAGGAAGAATGAAAATACCATTCGGTATTGCACAAATTGGCAAGGCTTTCAGAAATGAGATCGTAGCACGCCAGTTCATTTTCCGCATGCGTGAATTCGAGCAGATGGAAATGCAGTTCTTCGTTAAGCCGGGTACCGAACTGCAATGGTTTGAGTTCTGGAAAGGCGAACGTATGAAATGGCATTTATCGCTCGGTTTAGGTGCCGAAAACTATCGTTTTCACGATCACGAGAAGCTCGCCCATTATGCCAATGCCGCTGCTGATATAGAATTTAACTTCCCCATAGGTTTTAAGGAACTCGAAGGAATTCATTCAAGAACTGATTTCGATTTGAGTGCACACCAACGCTACTCAGGCAAAAAACTGCAGTATTTCGATCCGGAATTGAACGAGAATTATGTACCATACGTAGTAGAAACTTCTATTGGTCTCGACAGAACCTTCCTTGCTATGCTGAGCCATGCATATAAAGAAGAGAAACTCGATGACGGATCTGAACGTGTGGTCATGAAATTCCCTCCGGTACTTGCACCAATAAAGGCTGCTGTTCTGCCGCTGGTAGCAAAGGACAACCTTCCTGAAAAAGCACGTGAAATAATGGATGTTCTTAAAAAGGAATTCATGTGCCAGTATGAAGAGAAAGACTCTATCGGCCGTCGTTACCGCCGTCAGGATGCCATTGGCACACCCTATTGCATAACCGTTGACCATCAAACGCTCACAGATAATACAGTAACCATTCGTGAACGCGACACTATGCAGCAGAGCAGGGTTGATATTAACGAACTGAGTGCTATCATATACAACAGGCTCAAGTCCTGATCTCTAACCACATAAGCACAACAAAACAGGCTACCCCGATCAGGATAGCCTGTTTTGCTTTTAAATCAACTGCCTTTGATCTACCGGCCTTTAACCATCGGCCAGTACAAGCAATTTATTCGATTCAACCTGTACAACACCCCCTTCTATTTCAATATAGAAGGTTCTGTTATCTGTATCTTTAAGTTTAATGGAACCCTTATTAAGCGCTGCCACCATGGGAGCATGGTTGGTAAGCACTTCAAAAGATCCCTCAACACCCGGAAACTGAGCCAGGGTTACAGATCCGCTATAAATTGTCTTTTCAGGTGTGATTATTTCTATGGTCATAACCTCTTATTATTTGCCTGAAAGAAGCTTCTTACCTTTTTCCTGTGCTTCTTCTATAGTACCTACCAGATTGAATGCAGCCTCAGGATACTCATCCATTTCGCCGTCCAGCAGCATTCTGAATCCTTTAATTGTATCTTCTATAGGAACAAATACCCCTTTAACACCGGTAAAGTGCTCTGCCATATGGAAAGGCTGCGACATGAAACGCTGTATACGGCGTGCACGGTGAACTACCTGTTTGTCGTTGTCAGAAAGCTCATCCATACCAAGAATTGCAATAATGTCGAGCAATTCTTTGTAACGCTGCAGAATCTCTTTTACTCTTTGAGCTGTGCGGTAATGCTCTTCGCCAACCACATCGGGCGACAAAATGCGCGAGGTAGAGTCGAGAGGGTCAACGGCAGGATAAATACCAAGTTCAAATATCTTACGACTTAATACCGTAGTAGCATCAAGGTGGGCAAAGGTTGTAGCCGGTGCCGGGTCAGTAAGGTCATCGGCAGGGACATATACTGCCTGTACCGAAGTAATGGAACCACGCTTGGTTGATGTAATGCGCTCCTGCATGATACCCATCTCTGTTGCCAGTGTTGGCTGGTAACCTACTGCTGAAGGCATACGGCCAAGAAGTGCGGAAACCTCAGAACCTGCCTGGGTAAAACGGAATACATTATCAACAAAATACAGAATATCGCGACCACCCGATTTTTCATCGCCATCTCTGAAATACTCTGCCATGGTAAGTCCTGAAAGGGCAACACGTGCACGTGCTCCGGGAGGCTCATTCATTTGTCCGAACACCAGTGTGGCCTGTGATTTAGCAAGCTCCTTTTTATCTACTCTGCTGAGATTCCATCCGCCCTTTTCCATGTCTTCGCGGAATGCATCTCCATATCTAATAACGCCTGACTCAATCATTTCACGCAACAGGTCGTTTCCTTCACGGGTACGCTCCCCTACACCTGAAAATACTGAAAGTCCGGAATAACGCTTTGCAATGTTATTAATAAGCTCCATGATGATAACGGTTTTACCTACACCGGCACCACCAAACAAACCCGTTTTACCTCCTTTTGCATAGGGCTCAATAAGGTCAATAACCTTAATACCCGTATAAAGCACCTCTTTTTGTGTTGTCAGATCCTCAAAACGCGGAGGTTCACGATGTATAGCGTACGTCTTTTCAGTACTTACTTCACCCAGTCCGTCAATTGGCTTTCCAATTACATTGAACAAGCGTCCTTTAACATCATCGCCCACAGGCATTGCAATCGGTTTGCCAAGACAGGAAACTTCCATACCCCTGTACAAACCATCGGTTGAGTCCATGGCAAGGGTACGAACAGTATTTTCACCTATATCCTGCTGGCATTCCAGAATAATGCTGTCTCCTTCGGGAGTTTTAATCTCCAGCGCATCATAAATGTTAGGAAGCTTTTCGTCTTTATCGAACGTAACGTCGATAACAGGGCCAATGATCTGTGAGATCTTTCCTTTAATAGTTTCAGCCATATCTTTGTGATAGCGTATTTATTTTGAAGCAAATTTAGGAAACAATGTATTGCCCTTAATGTTTGCATGTAAAAAAAATATATAATCTGCATGATTAAGGATTTGATATTTTACATCAAAAGCAATCGCATCTTATGTTAAAGGAATATTTTGTATTTTGGCTTCCTCAAGCAATATTCCGTTTAACAGTCGTTAATTTATCATAACTAACAAATAAAAAATACTCACAATGCGAAAGTTAAGGTTATCCCTTCTGGTTGCTATTGCTTTACTCTCAGGCACTACAGCCATAGCATGCACTAATTTCCTTATAACTAAAGGAGCCAGTGCAGATGGTTCTACTATGATCACATACGCAGCTGATTCACACGTACTTTATGGCGAGTTATATTATCGTCCCGCTGCCGATTATCTTGAAGGAACAATGGTTGATATCTATGAATGGGACACAGGTAAATATCTTGGTAAGATAAAACAGGTTACGCATACATATCAGGTAGTTGGTAACATGAACGAGCATCAGGTGTCAATCGGTGAAACCACCTTTGGGGGATTACCGCAATTACAGGATACAACAGGAATAGTAGATTATGGAAGCCTCATGTATCTGGCATTGCAACGGTCAAAGACTGCCCGTGAAGCCATCAACGTAATTGCCGACCTGCTGGCAACCTATGGCTACTACAGTTCAGGCGAATCGTTCTCTATTGCCGACCCGAATGAGGTATGGATCATGGAAATGTTGGGCAAGGGATCGCCTGTTGTTACCAAAGACAAACGCGGACGTGAACGCACAACCTATGATAAAGGTTCCGTATGGGTAGCAATGCGCATTCCTGACGGATATATCTCAGGCCATGCAAACCAGGCACGTATCACCACCTTTCCACTTAACGACCCCGAAAACTGCATGTATGCTCCCGATGTGATCAGTTTCGCACGCAAAAACGGACTGTTTAACGGGGAAGACAAAGACTTTAGTTTTTCTGACACCTATGCACCTGTTGACTTTGGCGCAGCACGTTTCTGCGAAGCACGCGTTTGGGCAGGCTTTAACAGAGTAGCTCAGGGCATGGATAAATATGAAAATTATGCTCAGGGTAAAGACCTGAAGAACAGAATGCCACTCTGGGTTAAACCCGATAAAAAACTCACTTCACAGGATGTAATGGGCCTCATGCGCGATTACTATCAGGGCACTGATATGGACATGACCAAAGACATAGGTGCAGGACCATACAAATCTATAGTACGCTGGCGCCCAATGACCTGGAAGGTTGATGGTGTAGACTATTTCCATGAAAGAGCCATCTCTACACAGCAAACCGGTTTCTCCTTTGTTGCACAGATGCGCAGCTGGCTGCCTGATGCTATTGGTGGTATCTTATGGTTTGGTGTTGACGACACTTACAGCACAGTATATGTACCAATGTACTGCAGCATTACCCGGATTCCCGAAGCGTATGCCGTTGGCAACGGAGCAATGATGACGTTTGATCCTGATGCAGCATTCTGGGTATTTAACCAGGTTTCGAACCTCGCTTATACCCGCTACAGCGATATGATACCCGACATTCAAAGCGTGCAGAGTGCACTTGAAAACAGGTTTGCTTCGCATACAGAGGTAGTTGACCATGCCGCACAGGAACTCTACAAAAAAGATCCGAAAGCTGCTATTGAATTCCTTACAGAGTATTCTGTTAACCAGGGTAATAGCACCGTTAAGAGATGGAAAGAACTGTATGCCCATCTGTTTACCAAATTCCTCGATGGTAACATTAAGTTCAAAGACGGTAACAACCAGAATCCAAAGATCAAATTCCCGGGTTACGATGAAGCATACTATAAGATGATCATTGAAAAAACCGGTGAAAAATTTAAAGCACCAGCAGGTGCCGGGCACTAATTTATAAGAACGCCAAAATCTTTAGTAATTTTGCCAAAAAGCAAACAACCCTATGGAAACCGTTTCAGACAACCGTTCATCAGGCAAAAGAAATCCATTATTGATTGTAGTTGTAGTGCTAATAGCCCTGCTTGCCTTGTTAGCATGGTTATTCCTCTCAACACGATCAAAACTCAGCAACCTGATTGAAGAAAAAGAAAACCAGCGCGTCGAACTGCAATATGAACTCGACTCGCTCATTACTGTCCATAATGAAATGAAAGAAGAGTACGGCGCGTTATCCGACTCCCTTTATTCACAGGATAGTATTATTCAGGCCAATGCTTTGGAAATCAGAAAACTGCTTGATACCCAGTATGAGTTTTACAAGGTTAAGAAAAAACTCGACCGGTTAAGGACTATCTCACAGGGCTATCTGAGGCAAATGGATTCACTCTATAACCTTAACAGGGAGCTGAGAGCAGAAAATGAACAAATACGTTCAAGCTACAGGCAGGAACAGCAGAAAAGCACCACTCTGCAGCGCGATAAAGAAGCTCTCACCGAACGTGTAAACCAGGCTGCTTATCTCAAAGCGTACAAGATCATTGCATCGCCTGTAAGAGGAAGCGGTGATAAAGAGAAAACCATTGAAAAAGCCCGCAGGGTTGAAAAGATCAAGGTGTGTTTCACACTGGGCGAAAACAGACTTTTATCGGCAGGACAAAAAGATATTTATATCCGGATTGCGGCACCCGATAAGAAAATTCTCTCCAGAGGAGTTGGTGATGATTATTCCTTTTCTTATCAGGGCGAAATTCTTCAGTACAGTATAAAACACTCTGTAAACTATCAGAACGAAGCTATGGATATATGCGAATACTGGGTAAACAGGTCATCAAAAGATGAGCTGCAGCCCGGAACCTATATTGTATCTGTTTTTGCAGAAGATTCTGAAATAGGGCAATCTACCTTTGTCCTGAAATAATATTACCTGCAGTATTTCAAATTTTGGTGTAACCATTCTTTCAATTTTAATATCAGAGGCTGTTTCGCAGGAGACAGCCTCTCTTTTTTGCTCCCCTTTTACCCGGCATCACTGTTAAAAATTATTAAGTACACGGATGCAACCAAACCAATTTTAAGGTGCATTGTTAAATTAAGTTAAACTCAGGAAACTGCAGGAGTAAATATCGTTTCCTGTGTTATATCTTTGCATCGATTTATTTTGAATTATGGAACCAAAGCTTAAGCAAATAATTGAGGGAGCAATAAAACTATTTAAGCAGTATGGACTGCGCAGCATTTCAATGGATGAAATTGCCGGTTCGCTTGGCATGTCTAAAAAAACCATCTATCAGTATGTTGACAATAAAGACGACCTGATCTCGCGTGCACTTGAATACATGATCGACAAAAATGCATGTACTGTTCATACAGCTGATGAAGAGAGCAATGCCATTGATCTGCTTTTAAACATGAGCAAAAGGCTTATGGAAGAAACCATGGGCATAAACCCGGTTGTAATATTCGATCTGTACAAGTTCTATCCTTCTATATATCGCCAGTTGTTCAATAAAAAACATGACCTCATCTATTCTGATCTGAGGCAAAACTATGATAGGGGCTTGCGCGAAGGGCTTTATCGCGAAATAGATGACATTGACCTGATCATAAAACTCTATATAAAGTATGTAACAGAAATACCTGACACAAGCAATCTTGAAGCACCTATCAGCCGGGTTTTTCAGACAATACTCGACATCCATCTGAGGTCGATGGTAAACCAAAAAGGCCTCGAATATTACGAATCGAAAAAAGATCAAACCCCTTAATAGAAATACACAACACTAATTAACATCAAACAAGTACCTCAAAAGCATCAACAAATGACTCTAAGAATCTACAGACCTGTGCTAATAAAACTCTGTGCAGTGCTTTTATTTACAGTACTGCAAGCAGCGGCATTTGCTCAGCAACCGGCGAGTTTCAGCCTGAAACAGGCTCAGGAATTTGCTTTGCTAAACAGTGCAGCCATTAAGAATTCTGACATTGACCTCCAGCTGGCGCGCAAGAAGATTTGGGAAACAACAGCTATTGGGTTGCCCCAGGCAAATGCGCAGCTTAACTATCAGCATATTTTTGAAGTACCCGCAATTAGTTTTGGCGGCATTACCTTTCTAAACACCAACCTTCCTGACGGTACCCCAATTACTGCTGATGATATACGAAACGAGAACCTTTATCTTGATTTCACTCCGGGTGAACCCATACCTCTTGCATTGCAAGACCAGACTACACTCGACTTCACGGTATCGCAGCTCGTATTCAGTGGTGAGTATCTGGTTGGCCTCAGAGCATCGCGCGTGTTTTATCAGATATCTGAACAAGCCAAAACCAAAGCCGAATACGATACCCGTGAATCTGTTGCCAATAGTTATGCTCTCGTATTGATGCTCGACGATACCCGCAATATCATGGCTCAGTCGCTTGAGAATATAAACAAAACCCTGCGCGAAATGCAGGAAATGCATAAGCAGGGGTTTATTGAAATAACTGATGTTGACCAGATAGAACTAACCGTATTAACACTCGAAAACGGTGTTAACTCGATGCAGCGACAGACAGATGCTGCCCGGCAACTACTGAAATTTCAGATGGGTTACCCTATGGAAGATGATATAGTACTTACCGACAGCCTCGAGACCCTGGCCGGAGCAGTAAAACTGGATGACCTTGTATCTCCTGCTTTCCGCATAGAAAATAACATTAATTATCAGATACTCGACACCCAGGTTAAACTGAACAAGCTCAACCTGCAACGCGAAAAGTCAACATTCTTACCCAGTATTGCTGCTGTTTATAAACATACGGAGAAGTTTAAAAAGATTGAATTCGACTTTATGCCGGTCGATGTTGTTGCTCTGTCGGTAAATATTCCGCTGTTATCAAGCGGACAACGGTATGTTAAAGTACAGCAGCGCCGTCTGGAGTATGACAAGTCGGTCATAAACCGCGATAATGCAGCCGAAGGACTAAGACTGGAGTATGTTAATGCCCGTAATGAAGTAATTAATGCTTTTGATAATTACTCAAACGTTAAAAAGAACCTCGAACTTACCCGTCGCATATACGATAAAACGCTAATAAAATTCAAAGAGGGCCTATCGTCAAGTATGGACCTCACTCAGGCTCAGAACCAGTATCTCTCGGCCCAGAGTGAATATATCAGAAACCTGAACGCTCTTCTTGCAGCTAATAATAAACTCACAACATTAACAACAAGTAACCAATAACATATCTCATGAAAAATACTCAAAACATAATAGCCTTACTGCTTATTGTATTGATTGCATTTGCATGTGGAGGCCCTTCAGGCAATGAAGACAAAAAAACACGACAGCT
Organism: uncultured Lentimicrobium sp.; assembly: GCA_964643225.1. GTDB lineage: Bacteria > Bacteroidota > Bacteroidia > Bacteroidales > Lentimicrobiaceae > Lentimicrobium. The sequence goes on from CAZXQT010000002.1 coordinate 161,270, forward strand.
TGAAAAACTTAAAGAACAGCATGCCAAACTAGACCAGCAGATAAGGCAGCTTGAAGAAGAGCTGAATAAAGGTAAAGAACCCGTTATGCGCACTATCCCCGTGCAGCTTACCGAAGTAAAAACTGAGATGTTCAGTCATTTTATCGAGGTACAGGGCAGGGTTGACGGCGAAGATAACATTGCCGTGTCTGCACAGCTTCCGGGAGTTGTTACCGCTGTTTATGTTAAGGAAGGCGACAGGGTAAGCAAGGGACAAGTGATGGCTCAGCTTGAAAGCAGTGCTTTACAGCAACAATATGAGAGCGCACGCACACAGCTGGAGTTTGCCACTAATGTTTATAATAAGCAAAAAGCGCTGTGGGATCAGCAAATTGGCAGTGAAATACAATTTCTAACAGCAAAAAACAATAAAGAAGCTGCAGAAAAAGGAGTAGCCGCCCTGCGCGAACAACTTGAAATGAATAAAATAAAAGCCCCGGTAAGTGGTAGTGTTGAAGAAGTTAATTTAAAGGTTGGCCAGATGGCCTCACCCGGTATGCCCGCTATCAGAGTTGTTAACTTCTCTTCTGTTAAAGTGGTTACCGACATTGCCGAAGCATATGCGCCCAAAGTGAAGCCCGGAGCCCGGGTTATTATCAGCATACCCGATCTCAATAAAGACATTGAATCGAAAGTTGATTTTACCAGCAAATACATTAATCCCGTTAACCGTACTTTCCTCACCGAGATCAGACTCAAACCGGGCCAGATAGATTACAGGGCAAACATGATTGCCAAAGTTAGAATTAACGACTACAATAATCCTGAGGCAATAGTTGTTCCCGTGTCTGTTGTGCGCGAAACAGCAAACGACAGATATTTGTTTGTTGCAGAAAATCAGGATGGTAAGGTTGTTGCAAAACGTCGTACCGTAAAACTGGGTCAAACATATAATGGTATGGCCGAAATTACCGAAGGATTAAAACCCGGCGATAAAATAATTACCACCGGTTTCAATAATCTCGAAGACGGACAGCCATTGCAGGTGAACAAATAAACGAACTCCCAAACTATCTGTACTATGGAAAAGAAAAAAATAAAGGAGTTCTTTGCCACAAGCTGGGCAATTGACAACAAAACAAGCATTTACGTATTAACTGCTTTTATTACACTCCTTGGTTTGTATAGCTACCAAACCATACCAAAAGAGCAGTTTCCTGAGATCGTGATCCCTACCATTCTGGTAAACACTGTATACCCCGGAACATCGCCCGAGGATATTGAAAACCTTGTTACCAGACCCATCGAAAAACAACTTAAGGGAATTTCGGGAGTAAAGAAAATTACTTCGAACTCTCTTCAGGACTTTTCATCTATTGCCATTGAGTTTAACACTGATATTCCGGTACCTGAGGCAAAACAGCGGGTTAAAGATGCTGTGGATAAAAGTATGAGCGATCTACCGAATAACCTGCTCGATGATCCATTGGTTGCAGACATTGACTTTTCTGAGATACCTATTATGTATATTCAGATTGCCGGCGATTATGACTTAACACAACTTAAGAAATACGCCGAGCTGGCGCAGGACCAAATAGAGGGGTTGACCGAAATTACCAGGGTTGATATAGTGGGTGCCCTTGAACGCGAAATACAGGTGAATGTTGACCTGTATAAAGCGCAGGCTGCCAAAGTTACCATGTCTGATATTGAGCGGGCAGTGGCATCAGAAAACCTGACCATATCGGCAGGGAACATTACCACCTCCGGGGCAAAAAGAAGTATACGAATTCAGGGGCAGTTTGATGATATCGAAACCATTCAGAATATTTTACTTACTTCATCGAGCGGGGCCCTTGTTTATCTGAAAGATGTAGCAGAAGTTAAAGACTCCTTCAAGGAACAGGAGAGCTTCTCACGGTTGTTTGGTCAAAACGTTATTACACTCAATGTGGTTAAAAAGAGCGGTATGAACCTGCTTCAGGCATCAGACAAGATCAAGGTAATACTTAATGAAGAGCTGATCAACAACCAGTTCCCGTCTGATCTCCAGGTAACAATTTCGGGCGAAATGTCGCGCTACACCCGCAATACACTCGAAGAGCTTAACAACACCATTCTGTTTGGATTCATACTGGTTACTATTGTACTCATGTTCTTTATGGGCTTTACCAATGCATTTTTTGTTGCGCTGGCTGTTCCCCTTTCCATGTTTCTGGCATTTATGGTTATGCCGGCGCTGGGCTTTACCATGAACATGATCGTAATGTTTGCCTTCATTTTTGCTCTCGGTATTGTGGTTGATGATGCCATTGTGGTTATTGAAAACATACATCGTATACACCATGATGAACCCAATATTATAAAAGCGGCTAAAAGAGCAGCCGGCGAAGTGTTCCTGCCTATTTTATCGGGTACACTTACAACGCTGGCACCGTTCTTCCCGCTCGCTTTCTGGCCCGGCATTGTCGGCGAATTTATGTTCTATATACCTGTAACGCTGATCATTACGTTGTTTGCTTCGCTGTTCGTGGCATATATTATTAATCCGGTGTTCGCTATCTCTTTCATGAAGCATGAATACGACACGCCCGATAGAAAGAAAGATTTGCGTAAATCGGCAGTATGGATAATACTACTCATTGGACTGGCAGTACTGAGCTATTTGTTTTATTTTTCAGGAGGCAACACAGGTGCATTTGGCTTCGGAAACTTCTTTGTATTTCTTGCCCTGCTCATTATTCTGTTCCACCTCATTATTAATCCATATATTTTATGGTGGCAGAACAAAGCATGGCCATATCTTGTAAGAGCTTATGAAAGGCAGCTTAGATTTTTCATGCTTGGGCGCAGACCTCTCTGGTTACTTGGCGGTATAATTGGTCTATTCCTGCTTACGATGGTAATTACCGGAATGGCACGTATTAAAGTGCTCTTCTTCCCCGATTACATGCCTAATAATATTTATGTGATGATTCAGATGCCCGTTGGTACCGACCAAAAGGTAACTGACTCTGTAACACGGGTTGTAGAGAACAAGGTTATGGATATATTAGGACACAATAATCCGATCGTTGAATCTGTGATCTCTAATGTGGCTGTTGGTGCCGGCGACGAAATGGACTTCAGCAGGGCAACCAGCTCAGAAAAAGGCAAAGTGAGTGTAAGTTTCGTTGAATACAAATACCGTAACGGTGTAAATACCAGCGATTACCTCGACCGCATCCGGAAAGAGATCCGTAACATACCGGGTGTGGAAATTTATACCGTTAAGGAAAACAATGGTCCACCTACCGGTAAACCAATCAACATTGAAATAACCGGGGAAGACATGCCGTCACTCATACACGATGCGTATGCATTTAAAAGGTTGTTAGACTCACTGCAAATACCCGGTGTAGAGGAAATTAAGAGCGATTTCCTTGAAAACAAACCCGAGATCGTTATCAATATAGACCGCGAAAGGGCAAACAGCCAGGGCATCAGCACCGGGCAGATTGCAATGGAATTAAGAACCGCTGTCCTGGGTAAGGAAATTTCGAAGTACAAAGACGCCGAAGATGAGTTCCCGATACAGTTGCGCTACTCTACCGAAACAAGAGAGAACATAAACAACCTCATCAACATCCCGATCACTTACCGTGATATGAATACAGGAATGCTGAGGTCTATTCCTCTCTCTTCGGTTGCTGATATTGATTATGGTTCCTCATACGGTGGCATCAAACGTCAGGATCTGAAACGAATCATTACGTTATCGAGCGAAGTAACCACCGGGTTCTCTCCCAACGATATTGTTCCGAAAATTGAGGCTCTGGCAAGAGAGTTTCCTGTAAGCGAAGGTATACAGATCAAACTTACCGGCGAACAGGAAGATCAGGCAGAATCGGCTTCGTTCCTTGGACTGGCCATGCTTATATCCATCGGCTTAATATTCTTTATCCTCATTACCCAGTTTAATTCGTTCAGCAAGTCGATCATCATTCTGAGCGAAGTGGTATTCAGTATAATCGGAGTATTGCTCGGCATAGTGATATTTAATATGGATGTTTCCATTATCATGACAGGGCTTGGCATTGTTGCGCTGGGTGGTATTGTTGTAAGAAACGGTATTCTTATTGTGGAATTTGCCGATACCCTGCGCGAAAGGGGTTTGCGTACACGCGAAGCTATTGTGCGGGCAGGATTAACCCGTATTACTCCGGTTATTCTAACCGCTACCGCAACCATTCTCGGACTCATACCACTTGCCATCGGGTTCAACCTGAACTTTGTTACTACGTTTACCGAATTAAACCCCGATATACACGTTGGAGGTGATAACGTAATGTTCTGGGGACCTCTGGCATGGTCAATCATTTTCGGACTGAGCTTTGCAACTTTCCTTACCCTGGTGTTTGTACCGGCACAGTATCTGCTTGCACATGAATTAAAGATCAAGATCAGCAGATGGAAATCGAACAGAGCCTATCGTAAAAGCCTCAAAGCAAATTTATAATTCTGCTTTAACCGCATAACATTAAGAAGGATGGGCACAACCCATCCTTTTTTTATGATACGTTCATAATCTTTTTACCTTTGAACACTACCAAAGGTACTACGTAGAACTTTCGGCGGGTAATCATGGAAATCAACACCAATTCTTCAGAAAATACCACCATACGGCGCAGCAGGTCATGGTCGCTGTATGCCGCTGTATTCTTTTCGCTGGCAGTAGTTATAGCAAGGATTGCGGTTCCACCCGTCAATATGCTTACATGGGATGTTTTTGGCTACTATTTATATCTGCCTGCCAATTTTATTTATGATGACCCGGCCTTATCAAACCACCAGTGGGTGGATGAGATCATGCAAAAATACCAGCCATCGCCCACATTGTACCAGCTGGTTGACCTTGACGAAGGTAAAAGACTTATAAAATACTCTTCAGGACTGGCGCTTATATATTCACCGTTCTTTTTTGCAGCACATGCACTGGCACCTGCCCTTGGGTATCCGGCCGATGGATTTTCTTTACCATACAACATTGCGCTTTCCATAGGCGGTATATTATGGGCCATTGCCGGAATCTTCTTGCTGCGTAAGGTACTGCTCCGGTTTTTTGATGATCGTTTGAGCGCTGTTGTGATGGCGCTTATAATTGCCGGAACCAACTATTTCCATATAGTGGCAATAGACGGCACCCTCATTACCCATAATTACCTCTTTACACTCTATGCATTGCTGGTTCTGCTAACTGTTAAGTGGCATGAAAAGCCCACTGCACGCTATGCTGCAGGTATTGGCCTCACCATTGGTCTTACCGGATTGATCAGACCCTCTGAAGCAATTTGCCTGCTTATTCCTTTATTATGGAACACAGGAACAGCAGAAGCCTTCCGCGATAAGCTAAAAAAAATAAAACACCATCCCTGGCATTTGTTACTAATTGCCATCACTGCCTTTCTGGTCGGGGCTATACAGTTTTTCTACTGGAAGGAGCTTACCGGGCAATGGATCTACTACTCCTACAGCAACAATCCGGGCGAAGGCTTCCGGTTTTTTCCGCCGTATATTATCGAATTCTTATTCAGTTACCGCAAAGGGTGGCTGCTGTATACCCCTTTAATGATCTTTGCTTTCGCTGGAATGGCTTTAATGCTGAGAAAGAAATACCGTGCCGCATTGCCCGCCCTGGTGGTTTTCATGCTGCTTGATCTTTGGATCATATCTGCCTGGACTGCATGGTGGTATGGTGGCGGAAGTTTCAGCTCACGGTCAATTATACCGGCTTATGTTTTATTAGCCATCCCGATCGGTTATGTTACAAAAGAGCTGATCGCAACCAAACTTCGCCCTGTTGCAGGGATTGTCGCGGTATTGCTTATCGCACTTAATCTTTTTCAGTCGTGGCAGTGGCAGGCACGCATCATAGACAAAGAGCGCATGACCGGCGAATACTATTGGGCTGTATTTGCGAAAACACAGGTAGATAAGCAAAAGCTCGACCACCTGCTAATGGTGGACCGAGGGGTGGAGACCAATGAAACACCGGCGCATATGGAACGGTATTCAGGTAAACTTCTGTGGGAGCTTCCGGCCCGGGAAAACAGCAGAGATACTTTTTACATATCATCTTCAGGCCAGCCCTCAGAAAGCACAGTACAAACCGGATACCGGATGCATAAGGTTAACGCGTTTTCACCCGGAATAAACAAGAAATTCAGTGAACTCACGGCACAAGATCATGTCTGGATAAAATCGACGGTAGAGATTTTTGTGCCCGACGAATTTCAGGGCAAGCCACCAATGCTTGTCAACACGTTTCATTACAACGGCGATGCCTATAAATACCGGGCAGTTACGCTAAAACCGAATGAAATAAAGTACGGTGAATGGAACTATCTTGAATACTGGTATCTGACACCCGAGGTGCGCACAACCGATGATAATCTGAAATCGTACGTATGGTACAGCAACTCCGATACCGCTTATATTCGCAATTTCAGGATTCATGTATTTGAAATTAAGGAACATTAATGCTAAAAGTGTATCTTTGTAAAGCCGGTTATAATTAATAAAAACTATGTTTAACACCCGAAGAATGCATTTGCCAGACTGGCTGCTAACATGGTCACTGGTAATACTGCAGTTTACCATGTTAGGCATACTCCTGTTCACGGGGCCGGTAATTCCGCGCCCGACAGCTTCGTGGGTACTCGTAATTATCGGTAGTGTAATAATTCTCTGGGCAATTCAGTCAATACGGCTGGGCAACCTGAGCATTCTGCCTTTTGTGCGCGAAGGCGGCTATATGGTAGCCAAAGGCCCATACAAGTATATAAGGCACCCAATGTATACCGGCCTCATTTTCATAGCCTGGGGACTTGTGGCCAATGAAATAACGGTACTGCGGACAATCTGCGCGTTGATTCTTACCCTGGTGTTGATCGTTAAGCTGCAAATAGAAGAAGAATACCTCAAAAAGTCGTTCCCTCCATACCAGGAATACCAGCAACGTACTAAAAGACTATTCCCATTCATTTACTAGCTTTCTTCTCTCTTTAAGCATTTCTTAAACATTCTTTAAACATTTATTAAGCATTTATTAATTGTTTAAACAATGCTTAAGCAATGTCAAAGCATTGCTAAAACCTGGTATTTGGCCCAGGAATATTGCGGATAGTTTGCTTATGCACTGCGGTATAACTCAGAAGGAGGATTCATCCCGGGAACGGGGCAAAAAAAAAGACCAATGTTTTAAATTGGTCTCCGGGAGGTGGTATCGGCCGGGATCGAACCAGCGACACATGGATTTTCAGTCCATTGCTCTACCAACTGAGCTACGATACCTTATTTGAGGCTGCAAAGGTAAACAAGAAATTGTATTTAACAAATATTTTAAAAGAAAAATAACCTGTCAGTATAAAATAAGGTACATTTGCATTCACATTTCAAAGATGTTTGATTAAATTACAATAATATCAACGGGCTGGATGAGAGTTGCCGGTAAATCAGGTAATTATTATTTAATAATTGACCAGGGCAATACACTGCTTAAAGCAGCGTTGTTTGTTGATAATGAATTGCTGAATCTATACACTGTTCCGACAAAGGATTATGTTAGTATAAAAGCAATTATACACGATCTGCTTAAAGGATATACAGCTATAAAGTACGGCATTGTTAGTTCGGTAGCTCAGGAAATTGTTCCGGTTACAGAATGGTTTGGTCAAATGGACTGGCTGATTTTTGATCACACAACATCTTTGCCGGTAAATAACCAATATCATTCTCCTGCAACGTTAGGTAAAGACAGGCTTGCGGGGGTAGTTGCAGCAGCGGAAATGTTTCCGCAAAAAGATGTACTTGTGATTGATGCCGGAACTGCAATTACCTATGATTTCGTTACTTCGGGAAGAGTTTACAGGGGAGGCAGCATTGCTCCGGGGTTATCGCTCAGATTTAAGGCTTTGAATCACTTTACAGGAAGACTGCCATTACTGGAGACGGAAGTTTTTAATGAATTATCGGGGGCAGATACACGAACATCTATCTTATCGGGTGTTATGACCGGAACACGGCTCGAACTGGAGGGATTTATTGCAGAATATAAAGCGTTATACCCTGAATTACAGGTGCTGATTACAGGCGGAGATGCAAAATATTTTGATAAAATGCTTAAATTTAACATCTTTGCAGCACCAAATCTTGTTCTCATCGGTTTAAAACTAATACTACAACACAACATTGAAAAATAAACCTGTATTACTGTTTTTTACAATTATTGTGCTTTTCCTAAGTGAAACAGCATTTGCACAAAACAGAATTAGTTCGCCTTACTCACGTTTTGGCATAGGTGAGTTATTTCAAAACACTCATGTAAACAACATGGCAATGGGTGGCATCAGTCAGGCTGTGTATACTCCTTTCTTCATTAATCCTGCTAATCCTGCCTCCTATATGGCGTTCGACACCCTGTCGTTCGTGTTCGATGTAAGCCTGCATGCAAAACTCACCAGTCTTAAAACAACCAATGTATCACAGTCTGCAGATTATGCATCGATAGGTAATTTAACATTTGGGTTTCCGGTTACCAGCCGGTGGAATGCCGCTTTCGGACTTTTACCATACAGTGCCACGGGTTACAAAATGTTGGAACATAAAACGGATCCCGTTTTCGACAATTTCAATAACATATACGAAGGAAGCGGCGGTATGAATCAGTTTTTTATCGGCAGCAGCCTGAACATTACAAAAAATCTGAGCGTCGGGGCAAATGCCAGCTGGCTGTTTGGCTCTATGAAACACAGCACTGCAACCGAATTTCCTGATAGCCTTCTCTTTTTCGACAGCCGCACAACCAGCTCAACCTATGTAGGTGACTTCCTTATTAATTACGGAATAATGTACCATAAAGAAAAAGCTTCCGGAATCCATTACTCCCTTGGGGCCTCCTTTACTGCACAGACCGATATTAATACCACCGTCGACAAACTATCATACACTTATACAGGCACTTCTACGGGTGTTGAGAACATACGTGATACCATAGACATTACCAGCGGTTCGAAAGAAAAAATAACTTTACCCATGGCGGCCGGGGCAGGTTTTACCATCGGAAAGTCGAATAAGTGGCTGGTTGGTGCTGATATTAATTTCAGGCAATGGGAAAAATTTAGATTTTCTTCTGCTCCCGACACACTGGTCAACAACATGCAATTTGCTCTCGGAGGGTTCTTCAATCCCTCGTCATCAACTGTTTCTAACTACTTTAGCAGGGTAACATACAGAGCAGGTATTCGCTATTCGAATGGATTTTTGCAGCTTCGCAATCAGCGAATTGATGAGTTTGGCATAAGCTTTGGTGTAGGATTACCATTACCAAGAACCAACTCAACCGTTAACCTGGCAGTAGAAATTGGAAGTCGTGGAACACAAAAAGCAAATTTGATCAGTGAAAATTATGTTAAATTTACATTAGGACTTTCTATATTTGAGCGCTGGTTCGTGATAAGAAAATATGAATAGTAACAGATTAATAGTTAAATAGTAATTACAATGAAAAACGGTGTTAGATTATTTTTGGCCATCATAGCAGCAGGATTCTTTTCTATGAGTCTTGCATTTGGTCAAAGTGGCGAAGAGCAGGATGCTTCAGCGGCAAAAGGACCTAAATACGGTGCTGACTCAGCTACTTGTGTAGTGCATTTATCTTTATACAGGGAATTCTACAAACAAAAGAACTTTAAAGATGCTATGCCGCACTGGCGCTGGGTTTTCAATAACTGTCCGCTCTCTTCGCAGAACCTCTATATTGACGGAGCTAAAATAATGCAGGCAAAAATTGATGAAACCACCGATCCTGCTTTAAAGCAAAAATATATCGACACTTTATACTTAGTATACGATCAGCGTATTACCAGCTTCGGTCGTGAAGGATACGTACTTGGCCGAAAGGGCATTGATATGGTTTCTAACCGCCCTGATGATGTTGAAAATAATTATAACACACTGAAAAGATCTATTGAATTAAGCGGTGATAACGCAGAGTCAGCTACAGTTGCTTACTATTTCCAGACCGTTCTGTCGATGGTTCAGCAGAGTAAGTTAGAAAAGGTTGCCGTTGTTGATGCATACGACCAGCTATCAACTATTATTGAACATAATATTGCAAAGAGTGCAGAAAATGAAAAGAACCTTGTTTTATGGAACAGTGTAAAAGCAAATATTGAAACTGCTTTTGAACCTTTTGCTTCCTGCGAGGATCTGATCAGTCTTTACTCCCAAAAGTTCTCGAAAAACAGTACTGATGTTGACATGCTGATCAAGATGACCAGTATGCTCGAAAGAAAGAAATGTACTGAAAGCGATTTGTTCTTCTCTGCTACCGAGCAATTACACAAATTACAGCCTGGTGCAAAATCAGCTTATCTGATGGGAGTGCTTTCGAGAGACAAAAAACAATATAATAAGGCTGAGCAGTATTTATCGCAGGCAGTTGAGCTGTCGGATAATAACGACGATAAGATAAAGGCCCTGAACATGCTTGCTGCAGTTAACTATGAGCAGAAGAACTACGCACAGGCAAGGGGTAATGCCCGTCAGATTCTGCAAATTAATCCTAATTACGGTAAGGCTTACATCTTTATTGGCGACTTATATGCAGCCAGTTCAAACATGTGTACAGAGGATGATCTGGGCGGAAAAACAGTTTTCTGGGCAGCTATCGACATGTACGTCAGAGCAAGAAATGTTGACCCGTCAGTTGCAGAAGAAGCAAATGGAAAAATAAGCCAGTATTCACGCTATTTCCCTGCTTCACAGGACCTGTTCTTCCGCGATATGCACGACGGCGGATCATACACTGTTGGCTGCTGGATCAATGAAAACACCACAATCAGAGGAATCAAATAGTGGAACCTGACGATTGCACTATACGTACTGTTAACAGATATTCAAAAAAGAACAAAAGCAGGGCAATCCTTGCTTTTGTTCCTTTAATGGTTTTTGTATGGTTCTTTTTTACCGGGTGTAACACCAACCTGGAAGAAGTAGAGAAACTGGCAGCTTTAGATACTTTGCCGGTAATGTATGCGAAAAACGTTAACATTATGCAGAGTGAGTCAGGTGCACTGAAATATAACCTCACGGCCCCCATTCTTTATAGGTATGAAACAAGAAAGGGTGCTACCATTAAATTCCCTAAAGGCTTTAAAGTTGTGTTCTTCGATTCTCTTAATCCCGATAAGGTAAGAACGGAGATAACGGCTAAATACGGTATAAACAGAGAGTCGGAAAAGATCATGGAAGCCAGGAAAGATGTGGTGGTTATTAACCGTTTAAAAGGAGAACAGTTAAATACCGAGCATCTTGTATGGGATCAGAACACGAAGAAGGTGTTTTCGAATGTGTTTGTTAAGATCACAACACCCGATAAAATTCTGTATGGCGACGGCATGGAATCGGACGAGAGCTTTAGTCGCTGGCGAATAATGAAGCCGAGGGGTGAAATGTATGTTAATGAAAATCAATAGGATTATTCATTAACTTTGTATAACTAAACGATATCTTAATGTTTTCGTTATTTCCTGCACTGATTGCTTTAGTTACAGGAGCTATATTTTCAGGATTCGAATCGGCATTTTCCTCACAAAGCAGGTTAAAGCTCGATATTGACCTGAAAAGAAACACGTATCCGTCGAATATAATATCCAAATTTTACAGCAATTCCTCTCTGTTTCTCAGCACATTATGGGCCGGCTACATTGCATGCATGGCCTTCTTCTCGGTTTTTGCCTATGATGTGGTTAAAGAAACTATCCCCAATATAGTTTCAGCAGAATATTTCTCAAAAACAGGCATTCTGCTGCTTATAATACTGATTCTTGGACTGATATGGTATCTGGTAGCCGAACTGTTATCAACCATGGTATTTAAAAGATATCCTGAAGCCCTGATCAAGGTTTTTGCGTTACCTGTTTATCTGATATTCAAAATAACCTATCCGCTGCATTATGTACTTCTGGCATTTGCGAGGCTATTGCTGAGATACATTTTTAGGGTAAAAATTGAGAAAGAAGAGTATCCTTTCCACAAAATTGATCTGGATAACCTGCTTGATTTCCCGGCCAGCGAATCAGACAAAGCAAACGAGGATTACCAGGAAATAATGATGTTCAGAAATGCGCACGACCTGAGTAACATAAAATTGCGCGAGTTTATGGTGCCCCGCAATGAGATCATTGCCATTGAGCAATCGGAAGATTTTCAGACGCTGTGCAACCTGATAGTGGAATCAGGGCATTCGAAAATTCTTGTGTTCGACCAGACAATTGACAATATAACCGGTTATGTACATTCGTACGACATATTTTCAAAACCAGAGAATATTACGGAAATATTAAGACCCGTAATTATTGTCCCCGGAACCATGACAGCCGACAGGCTCCTGAATATGTTCATTCTGGAGCGCAAAAGCGTTGCACTCATAGTGGATGAATTCGGAGGTACCCACGGTATGCTGACCATAGAAGACATTCTTGAAGAAATTTTTGGAGATATAGACGACGAATACGATGTGGAACAGGCAGACGATAAACAGATCAGTGCTACAGAGTATATACTGACCGGGCGCCTGGATATAGATTACATAAATGAGAAATACAATCTGAATTTGCCTGAATCGGATGACTATCAGACTCTGGCAGGCTATATTATATTCGCGCACCAAAGCATACCTGCCGAAAACGAGGAGATCATTATCGGGAACCTTAAGTTCACTATTTTAAAGGCAAGCGAATCGCGAATAGAGCAGGTTCATCTAAAAGTTTCTGACCAGTAGCATGGCAATATTTCGGTGTGTACTTATCCCGCCGGACAAAATGCGCTGATACGCAATCAGGAATTTGTATCCTCTTTATTTACAAAAATATAGGTGCAGACCGAAAATTATTTTTATCATGTCACTTTTATTGTAAATTTGCACCCTATTTTAATAAAATTTTAGCAAAATGGCATTAATCGGAGATATTCGAAAACGTTCAGGACTACTCATAATCATTATTGGTGTTGCTCTTGCGGCTTTCGTTCTTGGTGATTTTCTTTCAAACAGAACACCCAGGGGAGCCAGGAATGCAAACCTTATAGGTGAAATAAACGGAGACAAGATACTGGCTACAGATTTTAATGCTCGCGTAGATCAAAACATTGAAACGCAGCGTGTTAATACAGGCAAAGAAAGCCTTTCGCCCGAGGAACAATTCCAGATCAGACAACAAACCTGGGAGCAGGTAATTTCTGAAACCCTTCTACAGGAGCAGGTTGAGGAACTTGGGCTGGTAGTTTCCATAGAAGAACTTGACGACCTTATCAGAGGTAAAAATCCGCACCCTTACATTCAGCAAAGTTTCACCAATCCTGAAACAGGTCAGTTTGATGCAGCAAATGTTTTGAATTTCCTTCAAAACCTTGATAAGGTAGATCCTCAGATGAAACAAAGGTATTTACAAATTGAGAAGGCTATTAAAGAAGACCGCATCAACACCAAGTACCGTAATCTTATCTCCAAAGCATATTATGTTCCTAAGGCTTTTGCCGAAAGAGATTACAAAAACCGTAACACCATTGCAACAGTCCGCTATTTTGCACTGCCTTACACTTCTGTTGCTGACAGCCTTATTCAGCTTACAGATGCTGATTACGAGAAATTCTACAATGAAAATAAGTTCAGGTACCAGCAGGAAGCTTCGCGCGATATCGAATATGTAAGTTTCGAAGTTGTTCCGTCTGCAACTGACAGAGAAAAGATCAACAAGGAAGTAAATGAAATTTATGCAGAATTCACAACTACCGATAACGTTCGTGAATTTGTAAATGCTACTTCTGATGAAAGATACGACAGCACATGGTACAAGAAAGGCTCATTGCCATACCAGCTCGATTCATTGATGTTCAATTCACCTGTGGGAACCACTTTTGGACCGTATATTGAAAACAATATATTCCAGATGGCCCGTCTGGTTGATGTTAAGGTTAGCCCCGACTCTCTGAGAGCAAGTCATATTCTCATCAGTTTTACCGGAACCAATGTTAATCCCGATACTAAGTTAACCAAAGAACAGGCAAAGGTTAAAGCCGATAGCATTTACAGTGTTGTAAAGAAAAACAGTGCGCTGTTTGATGCAATTGCAGCTTCACCGGTAAACGATGATAAAACTGCTGCCAAGACCAGCGGTGACTTGAACTGGTTTAATGACGGTGCAATGGTTGGTCCGTTCAACCAGGCTGTATTAAACGGTAAAGTTGGCGACATTGTACAGGTTGAAACGCAATTTGGTTTCCATATCATAAAAATTACCGGCAAAACAGCTCCGGCTAAAAAAGTTCGCGTTGCGTTCGTAAAACATTCTATCGAAGCCAGCTCACGTACTATGCAAGATATCTACACACAGGCTTCACAATTCTCTTCACAGGTTACTGATCAGAGTTCATTTGATAAACTGGTAGAGGAAAAAGGCCTTGCTAAGCGTCTGGCAGAGCGCGTTAGCGTTGATATGAATTCACTGCCGGGACTTCAGAATGCAAGAGAACTGGTTCGCTGGTCATTTAATGAAAAAACAGAGGTAGGAACTGTATCAAATGTTTTTGACCTTGAAGGCAGATATATAGTTGCCATACTTAAAGATATTCGCGAAAAAGGTAATCCTACACTGGCTCAGGTTAAGGAATTCATTGAACCGCTCGTAAAACGTGAAAAGAAAGCTGAGAAACTTATAGGTACAGTTAGCAGCCAGATAAAATCTAAGGCTGATCTTGAAAACAACTATCCTGCTTTAGCTATGTCGACCGACACTGTTGATCTGGCATTTGGCGCAGGCAATCTTCCCGGCTTTGGTAAGGAAGACGAGGTTATAGGCACAGTCTTTACTTTAAAAGAAGGCGATATGTCTAAACCAATTAAAGGAAACCAGGCAGTGTTTGTAGTGATAGTTGATAAAGTTAACAATGCAGCTCCAAAAGATGATTATACTGCTGAAACACGTATGATAAAGAACGCTTTCACAACAAGGAGCCAGAGAGAAATAAACGAAGCTCTGAAGAAAAGATCTGAGATCAACGATAACCGCTTATTGTTCTATTAATGAATTGATCAGCACATAACGCATTAAAATGGTCCCGCAAAACGGGGCCATTTTACATTTAAACCATCAGGGTTTATGGGTTTTATTAAGAACATTCCCTCACTACTGTTCCCCCGGGTTTGCATGGCTTGCGGAGAGACTCTTATGCAACATGAAAAGGTTATATGTACCCATTGCTTCGCCGGATTGCCCCTTACTGACTTTCACCTGCTCAATGAAAACCCGGTGATAAATCAGTTTCTGGGTAAGATTGACTTTCGTGCCGGTACATCCATGTTTTATTTTTCAAAAGGCGGTAAAATTCAGCACCTTATACATCAGCTAAAATACCGGCGGCACAAGGAAGTAGGAGTATATGCCGGCGAATTTTACGGTAAAATACTGCTTACTTCCCCTCTCTACAGCAGCATAGATTATATAGTTCCGGTGCCGTTGCATCCGGCAAAACAAAAACAAAGAGGTTATAATCAGGCACAGTGCTTTGCAGAGGGACTCGGAAAGAGTATGCACCTGCCTGTAGATACAGTTACCTTGTACAGGGCTTTTAAATCAGAAACCCAGACACGAAAAATGCGGTTTCACCGATGGGAGAACGTAAGCAGCATTTTCGCCCTCAGAAGTACCGGTCATCTTGAAAATAAGCATGTGCTCCTGGTTGATGACGTTATAACCACCGGTTCAACGCTCGAAGCCGCTGGCCTTGTACTAAAAGGTATTCCCGGCATTCGCGTAAGTGTGTGTTCTATAGCGTATGCTGTATAACTGTTACAGAACCTGACTCAATTTAAGCATGTTGGTTTTTCCGGGTTGCCCCATTGGAATGCTCGAGATACTTACAACATAATCGCCTTTATCGAGCAACTTCATAGAACATAATTGGTCTTTCCACTGGGTCATTACCTGATCGGTATTTGAGAAATCTTCAGAATATATAGCTCTAACGCCCCATACAAGACTCAATGCATTAAGCAGATGCCGGTTGTTTGAAAAGATAAAGATGCCTGCCTGGGGCCGGTGGCTCGAAAGTTTCAAAGCTGCATATCCGGTATTGGTCATGGCCGCAATAGCTTTTGCTTCAACTCTCTGTGCAAGGTCGCATGCCGCAATTATTATACTGTCAGAGATGGTGCGGTCTTTTGGTGCAGGGTTGTGGCCTGTTCTGTAGTAAATATCGTTAAGTTTTTCTGCATCAAGTATAATGCGCACCATTGTTTCAACGGTTTCTACAGGATACATTCCTACCGAAGTTTCACCGCTCAGCATTAATGCATCAGCGCCATCGATCACGGAGTTTGCAACATCACTAACCTCTGCACGGGTTGGTCGCATATTGCTGATCATGCCTTCCATCATTTGTGTGGCAACAATAACAGGTTTAGAAGCAGCACCTGCAAGTCTGATCAGCTGTTTCTGTATTACAGGCAGTTTCTCCAGTGCAATTTCAACTCCCAGGTCACCTCTCGCAACCATAATACCATCAGATACCCTGATAATTTCTTCGGCATTCTTAATTGCTTCGGGTTTTTCCATCTTAGCAATGATGCGCGGAACATGCTTAACATTGTATTGTAGTATTAGCCGGCGGAGTTCTTCTATATCCGAAGCACTTCTCACAAAAGAAAGAGCAATCCAGTGAACCTTTAAGGTCATTATCAGATCAAGATCTCTCAGATCTTTTTCGCTGAGGCTGGGGAGCCGGAGCCTGGTATCGGGCAGGTTAACGCCTTTGCGGGATGAAAGCTGACCACCCTGTATTACCTCCGCCGTTACATTGTTTGCCCTGTCAGTCGAAATGCACTTCAGCGACAGCTTACCATCGTCGAGCAAAATAATTTCGCCCGGATTAATATCTTCCGCAAAGTACTTATAACTGATAAATATTTCTCCCTGCCTGCTTTTCCTGTCGCCGGTTGCAATGACAATAACTTCGCCAGGGGTGAGAGTCATGGTGCCGTTCTCCACTTCGGTAGTTCTGATCTTAGGACCGGACAGATCGGCCAGAATACCGGCATTGAGGTCTAATTCTTTGTTGAGCCTGTTAATGATGTTACAAGACTGTTTGTGATCTTCAAAGCTCCCATGCGAGAAATTCAGGCGGAAGATATTTACACCGGCGAGCATGAGCTTTTTTATAACACTTTCATTCGATGATGCAGGGCCCAGAGTAGCAACAATTTTCGTTTTTCTCATAACATATTTAATTGTACGACAAATGTAACACATTAACAGACGATATCTTATTACCGCAGTAACCCTAAATCAGTAATAACCAGAAATTAAGCTCTTATAAGCATATTATTTGTAAATTTGGAGCCTAAAAAATCTATCGTGCCGTTTTTACTTATTTTGATCCTCATTGCCCTTGTTACAGAGAGTTTTTCTACTTCATGGAACAGTGGTGCAATACATGCAAAACTTAAGGAGCAACTACCGGTGAGACTGCCCTTTTCACTGGCAGTTATTAAGTCTGTTGTTCTTGCACTGGGTTTGTTCATTGGAATGATGGCATCAGGTTATCTGCCATTCTTTACAACACCTTATGCCCTGGTTTTTATTATTGGACTTAAAATAATAACAGAAAGTTTTCGTTTTGCTCCCGAAGAGCGCATAGTGCTGGTTGATAACACAAAAACTCTTTTGCTGGTAAGTGTGGCAGGTAGTTTTAATACCCTATTCATTGGCTTAGGTTTAGGATTATTGGGTGTTTCAATACTATTGCCTGTAGCTTTTAACCTTACGGCAACTCTTATTGCCTCCTTAATTGCGCTGAAGTATGGTGCTAAGAAAGGGCTAACACCATACACCCGTTATGCGGGTATAGCAGCCGGCATTATAATTGCTGCTATTGCGCTCCTGTATTTTATTATGTACTTTTTATAATCACTTTTATGAGAATTTATTACACCTTACTGGCCTTACTCGCTTGCACTGCTTTATTTGCCCAACCCCCGGCAAATTATTATAACCCGGCTAACGGCCTTACAGGCACACAACTTCAGTCGGCTTTACATCAGATCATAGACAACCATAGTGCTCAAAGTTATAATTCCCTGCACGACCACTTTGAATCGACTGACAGGAAATCGAACGGGACTGTATGGGACATGTACTCTGACATTCCCGGGGGGAATCCTCCTTATGTATTTCACTTCACATCGGGCGACCAGTGTGGCAATTACAGTGGTGAAGGCGATTGCTACAATCGTGAACACTCGTTTCCCAAAAGCTGGTTCGACGACAAAATGCCTATGTACAGCGACCTGTTTCACCTCTATCCTACCGATGGTTATGTAAACGGCAGAAGGTCAAACTACCCTTTTGGAGAGGTTGGTTCAGCCACATGGGCATCAGAAAACGGCAGTTTATTGGGTAATAGCTCCTATCCCGGGTATTCAGGGGTAGTGTTTGAACCAATTGACGCCTTTAAAGGTGATTTCGCCAGAACGTATTTCTATATGGCAACCAGGTATTACACAGAAGATAACGGATGGCCGGGAAGCGCACAGGTAACAGGATCGCAATTAAAGCCCTGGGCTCTGGCTATGATGAAAGCCTGGCATAATGCCGACCCGGTAAGCCAGAAAGAGATTGATCGCAATAATGCAGTTTATCAGATACAGAATAACCGCAATCCTTTTATCGACCATCCTGAATACGTTGCTTATATATGGGGTGGATCAGTTGGCCTGGAAAACAACGAAGTGAACACCAATATCAAAGTGTTCCCGGTGCCTGCAACTGATTTCTGCCTTATTGATCATAAAGGTTTCTATAACAATACAAACCTTTCGGTTATAGTGTATGATATGACAGGAAGACCTTTAAACCTGAACATAAGCTTCGAAAACAATACGGTTAAGGTAGCAACGCATGACCTTGGTCAGGGATTTTACATGATTACTCTAAGGCAGGAAGGAAAGAAGCCTGCGTTCGCACGAATTGTTAAATAGATTAATGAAAGAAAGCAGTAATATAGAAATAATGTCGCCTGTTGGCTCCTTCGATTCTTTGATGGCAGCTATTCAGGGTGGTGCAGGGTCTGTTTACTTTGGAGCCGGACAACTTAATATGCGTTCACGCTCTTCAAGCAACTTTACGCCCGAAGAAATAAGAAAGATAGTTGATATCTGCAACGAAGCCGGTATTAAAAGCTATCTTACGCTAAACACTATTATTTACGACAATGAGATAGAGGAAATGATGCATATGGTAGACGTTGCCCGCGAAAGCAGGGTAACTGCAATCATAGCATCCGATCTGTCGGTTCTGGAGTATGCCCGCTCGCAGGGTGTGGAAGTACACATTTCAACACAATGCAATATTACCAATCTTTCGGCTGTAAAGTTTTTCTCGCGCTACGCCGATGTTATGGTTCTTGCACGTGAATTGAGTATACCTCAGATAGAAGCAATAGCTACAGCCATAAAAGAGCAAAATATTTGCGGACCTTCAGGGCAACTGGTTAAGATTGAAGTATTTGTACATGGTGCCTTATGCATGGCTGTTTCAGGTAAATGCTATATAAGTCTTGATAATTTCAATTCTTCAGCAAACAGAGGTGCTTGCCTGCAACCCTGCAGACGTGCCTATGAAGTAAAGGATGCCGATAGTCAGTTAGAGCTGGAAATTGAAAATAAGTATATCATGTCGCCTAAAGATCTGATGACCATTCCTATATTGCACCGGCTTCTTGATGCAGGAGTGTCAGTGCTTAAGATCGAAGGCAGAGGCCGTTCAGCCGAATACGTTAAAACAGTTACAAAGACCTATCATGAAGCGGTTGAGTACTGGGCTAAGGATGAATATACACCGGAGAATATTGAGCGCTGGACAGTGGAATTACGCAAAGTATACAACAGGGGATTCTGGGGAGGTTATTACCTTGGAGAGAAGACCGGTGAATGGTCAGAAAAATACGGTTCGCAGGCAACCACAAGAAAGGTATACATCGGTAAAGTTGTAAACTATTTCAGTAACATAGGTGTAGCAGAGATTAAAGTTGAAACACACTCTTTAACTGTTAACGATAATATACTTGTAATGGGTCCGACTACCGGAGTCTATGAAGACACGGTGAAGGAACTCAGAGTTGATCTGGCTCCGGTTGAGAAGGCTGTTAAAGGAGATAACTGCTCTGTACCTGTAAGTGAAACTCTCAGAAGGGGTGATAAAGTATATCTGGTGGTTTCGCAGGGCCACCCTTTATTTCAGTCGCAATCTGAAAAATGATCAACGTTTACTAATAAAAAAACGTTACTCTACGGTAACACTTTTTGCAAGGTTCCTTGGCTGATCTACGTTACATCCGCGCATTACGGCAATATGGTACGAAAGCAGCTGCAAAGGTATTGTGGCGATTAGAGGAACAAGCATTTCTTCCGTTTCAGGAACCTCAATGTAATGATCTGCCAGTTCTTTAACAGTTTCGTCACCTTCGGTAATAATGGCTATTATTTTGCCTTTCCTGGCTTTAACTTCCTGAATGTTTGAGATCACCTTCTTATACGTTCCCTTGTTGGTAGCAATGATCACAACTGGCATTTCCTCATCAATCAGAGCAATAGGGCCGTGTTTCATTTCAGCAGCCGGATACCCCTCAGCATGAATGTAGGAGATCTCCTTCAGCTTAAGCGCACCTTCCATCGCTACCGGATAGTTGTAACCTCTGCCAAGATACAGTGCATTCCGGGCATCTTTATATTTACGTGCGATCTCAATTATCTTTTCATTCACCTTGAGTGTTTGTTCCACTTTACCCGGGATTGAATCGAGTTCTGCCACCAGTTGATGGAATCTTGATTTAGACAGGGTGCCTTTTGATTCAGCAATCATCATAGCCATCATGGTAAGGATGGTCACCTGTGCTGTAAATGCTTTGGTAGAAGCAACCCCGATCTCAGGACCTGCATGGGTATAAGAGCCTGCATGCGTTGCCCTTGCGATAGAAGATCCTACTACATTGCATATACCGATAATTGTGGCTCCTTTTGATTTTGCCAGTTCTATAGCTGCAAGAGTATCAGCGGTTTCTCCGGATTGCGATATAGCAATAACCACATCATCTTCATAGATAATGGGATTACGGTATCTGAACTCCGATGCATACTCCACCTCAACAGGTATTCTTGAAAGCTCTTCTATAAGATATTCACCAACCAGCCCGGCATGCCAGGATGTACCACAGGCAATAATTATGATTCGTTTTGCATTTACTATCTTTTGCTGATAGTCCATAATGCCACCAAGCAATACCTGTCCGGTAATCGTGTTTAAACGGCCGCGCATGCTATCGCGAATTGACTTGGGTTGCTCGTATATTTCCTTGAGCATAAAGTGCTCATAACCCTCTTTTTCAAGAGCACTCAGGTTAATCTCCAGTGTTTGAACGTAGGGTGTTTTTTCGATATTTGTAATGGTTCTGATCTTAAACTCCCCATTACGTGACACAACTGCAATCTCTTCGTCGTTTAGATAAACCACATCTCTGGTATACTCCACAATAGGTGTAGCATCAGAAGCAACGAAGAATTCTTTCTCACCAATACCAACAACAAGCGGGCTTCCCTTACGGGCAACAATGAGTTTGTCTGAATCGTGTCTGTCAATAATAACAATAGCATATGCACCGACAACCTGATTCAAAGCTATCTGAAGGGCTTCGGCCAGGGTGACTGATTCATTTAACTGAATATCTTCTATAAGATGGATCAGGACTTCGGTATCCGTTTCACTTTTGAATACAAAGCCTCTCTTAATGAGTTCCTGTTTTAGTGTAGCGTAGTTTTCTATGATTCCATTGTGTATAATAGCAAGGTTTTGTGAATAAGAGAAGTGGGGGTGAGCATTAGCATCATTGGGTTCACCGTGTGTTGCCCAACGGGTGTGCGCAATTCCGATAGTTCCGGAAACATCTTTATCTTTTATTGATTCTTCAAGGTCTGAAACCTTACCCCTTGTTTTATAGAGTTTTAACTCCTTATTCAGCAGCGCAACTCCTGCACTGTCATATCCTCTGTATTCAAGCCTGTGCAATCCTTTAATTAAAATTGGATATGCCTGCCTGGGACCAATATATGCTACTATACCACACATGTGACTTTGATTTTAAACTATAAACAACTAAACTCTGTATAATACTACTATAGTGGATAATAATTTTTTCCGTATTACTGGATTGGGGAGTAATAGATCAATAACTTCATACCATTTTCTGCATCGGGACCATTAAAAACTGCTCTGTTTGCAGCAAGTGAACTACCTGCTGCTATTAAAACAAGTCCATTATCCTCCTCTTCAGGATTTAATAATCTGTTTTGTATGTATCTGGTAATTCTGATCCGGTATTCCTCATTCTCATCAGCATATCCACCAACATATCCTCCGCCTTCGGCCTCATCAGGCAGTACTAAATAACCACCCTTAACCTTATCTTTTATCTTCCGTATACCAATTAAAGCCGGTACGGGGTATTTATCATCTTCATTTTCAGCCTGCAGTATTAAAACCGCCTGGTGAATAAGGATCTTTTGTTTCGACAGTTCATTAAGATAAGGGAACTGTAATTTTATGGTTGTGCCTCCCATTGACTGAAGATAAAGCTTCTGTTGTCCTAAAGAGGTATCACCCATGATTTGTTGAAGAAACAATGGATCGGAACCCTGGTAATCGTTATGTTCGTAACTATTGAACCGTGCAGCAAATTCATTGATTCTGAATTCCACTTTTCTTTTTACTGTATCAGAACCGTTCCTGTAATGCATTGTAAAGGAAGTGTTCGTTGATAAAAAGTCAAGATAAAGCATTGCTCCTCCATCACCTGAAGGTACATCGGTGGTTTTCAGGTACAATCCTTTGAATACTCTTCGCAATGAATCACTATTGGCAAGCGTTGAAGTATCGGCATTGATCAATCTGTTTGCATATTCCTGCGACAGAGTGATTTTAAGTGGAGTATACGAAATCTTGTTCAGGCTATCGCGAAGAATTTCAGGTGTAAACTGTAGTGATCCAATAGGGACAGGCTCCACCAGAGCAGTGCTGTTGGCATAGTATTTAGACTCGAGATCAATATTACCTGCCAGTTCGTACACTTCAATCTGATGCGGTTGCAGTGTATCACCATATATTCCTTTAACAGCAACAGTAAGAACCAGAGAGTCAGCTATCGGTTCTGTTCCAAAACTCACATTCAGGTTCGACAACCTGAACTCGGTATAAACAGAAGCTTTTGTTACACCAAATACCGGATCATTAACTGCACCCAGCAGATTAGTAGCCAGTTCATCAGTTCTAAGCGTGTCTTCGCGAACAGTATAAGCAACAATGGATAAGGTATCAATCAGGCTGTGATTGAGCAGTTCACTATCTGGTATCAGGTCAAGACCGATAAGATCGGGCTCTTCTTTGCAGGAAGCCAGAGTTACTACTATTAACAACAGGCCGAATAGTTTCAGTAAATTAAATGAGCGCACGTGTTTTAAAATTAAAGGAATAAATAGTAGTGCAAGTTTAATGCTTATTCTTCAGTTGTACCCGGTGACTTGAGTATGTTATCATAAAATTTGTTATAAGCATCGATATAATTATCGTCTTTAACATCGAGGATGGGCTTGTTTGATGCTTTTGCATATTCAAGCACTTCAGGATTTATTTGCTCACCTGCAATGATAATTCCTTCGGAGAAATCAACAGCCGACATCATCAGACTTGAATAGGTTGGCTTTTTAAAGTGCTTTAAGTCTTTAATAGTTATTCCGTCGAGTTTAATTTTGTTGACAAACTCTTTATTGAACTGTTCATCAAAACTATCATCATAAATAGATGTAACTATTTTGGTATCGGTAAAAAGTGGATTTTCTTTAAAGGCTTTTTTAACATAAAGAGGAACGAGGCCTGTCATCCATCCATGGCAATGAATAATATCGGGTGACCAGCCAAGTTTTTTAACAGTTTCAATAACACCCCTTGAAAAAAAGATAGCTCTTTCGTCGTTATCCTTAAAGAACTTATTGTTTTTATCTCTGAACATTGACTTCCGCTGGAAGTAGTCCTCATTGTCAATGAAATAGATCTGCATTCTTGCTGATTGGATGGAGGCCACCTTTATAATCAGGGGATGGTCTGTATCATCAATAATGAGGTTCATACCAGAAAGTCTGATGACTTCATGAAGCTGATTTCTGCGTTCGTTAATGTGACCGTAACGAGGCATGAAAGTTCTTATTTCACGACCCCTTTCCTGGATGCCTTGGGGAAGATAACGACTTATAGTTCCCATATGGCTTTCTTTCAAGTAGGGAACTATTTCCTGAGATACAAAAAGTATCCTCGTTTTTTCCATATTATATCCTTTTATCAAAGTGCAAATTTAACAATTATTTACCAAATTATGTGACAATAAGCTATTAATGCATGGTGTTTCTTTCAATTATTTTATGAAGTATCAGTAAGTTAACCATAAGTATTGATCGATTACATATGTAACGAATAAAGGCGGTTGGCTATTTTCAGGTACTTAAAATTAGCTATTATTTAAATCAATTCTAAGCAACTGGCTGATAATGTATCGTTAAGCGTAATTTTTAAACGCATAATTTCATTTAAGGAAAACAAATAGTTATAAATTTGCCGTGATTTTCTGAGATTCCCGTCATTAACTGAGAGATTCCCGTCATTAACTGAACGATTAAACATTATCTGCCATGCATAAAATATCTTCACATCCTATTCTGGACCTCAACACTACAGAAGAAATTACTTTTAAGTTTAACGGCATCAATATTAAAGGCGAAAAAGGGTTTACCATAGCAGCAGCTCTTCATCAGGCAGGGTTCCCCATTCACAGTCACAGCCTCCGGAAAAGGGAGCGAAGCCTGGAATGCGGAATTGGAAAATGCGGAGCATGCGAAATGCTGGTTGATGGACAGATTAAACGTATCTGTATTACAAAAGTTGATAATGTAAAGGAGGTTGCTGAAATACCTCATGATTACGCTCCTGTTACTACTGATAAAGAGTTAGACACACCAAATAAAGTATACAGAACTGAGGTAGTGATCATTGGAGCAGGGCCTGCTGGTCTTGCTGCCCGCGAAGAACTTAACAAGAAAGGTATTGATAACATTGTTATCGATAACAACGAGCATATTGGAGGACAGTTCCTCATGCAGACTCACCAGTTCTTTTTCTTCGAAAAAGAGAAGAAATTTGGTGGGATGCGTGGATTTGATATAGCTAAGACTCTTGCAGGAGATGACCATTCAGGCATATTTCTGAATAGCACGGTCTGGGATATACTCGAGGGGAAGAGAATAGCGGTTAAGAATATTAAATCGGGTGAGGTATTCTATGTAGAGGCTGAGTATCTGATTATCGCAACCGGTGCTGTTCCGTTTATGCCTGCATTTGAGAATGACGATTTGCCGGGAGTATATACAGCAGCTGTTGTTCAGAAAATGATGAATACTGAAAAAACACTGTTGGGTAAAAATATACTGACCATAGGCGCCGGCAATATAGGCTACCTTACCTCCTACCAATTAATGCAGGCAGGTGCAAGGGTTAAGGCAATTATTGAAGCTCAGCCATTTGAAGGAGGGTTTCCGGTACAGGCTAATCGCGTAAGGCGCTTAGGGATTCCTATTATGCTCTCTTACATTCTGCTTAAAGCTATTCCTAACGAAAAACACGACGGAATTACAGGTGCCGTTGTTGCCCGATGTGAGAATTTTAAACCGATAAAAGGTTCTGAAATTCTTATTGAAGGGATTGATGCAATAAATATCTGTACCGGCCTTGTTCCTGATGATCAGTTGCTCATAAAAGGTAATGAAATATTTGGCCGTCAGTGCTTTGGTTCGGGCGATGCCATCAGGATTGGTGAAGGTACCAGTGCTGTATTAAGAGGCCAGCAGGTTGCATATGAAATATTGCTTGACATGGGTAAGCGTTTCAATTACAACGATTATCTCTCTGTTTCAAAAGAATATATCGATTCGCAACAACATCCCAAAAGGGTGATTGATAAGCCTTTTCTACCCACTCCCGAAAGAATGGGCAGCAAACCTTTCGTGCAGATAGACTGTCTGTATGGCTTTGCATGTAATCCCTGCGAATTTTCATGCACACACGGAGCTATAACAAAAACTTCAACGAGTACAGTACCCCATATTGACTTTGACAAATGTATTGGTTGTATGGACTGTGTATACCAATGCCCGGGACTGGCAATATTTGGTTACCACTTGAAAAAAGACTGGTTATTCCTTCCGATTGAATACGAGGCACAGGAGCAGGCAGAGGTATATCTTGTTGACAATAACGGCAAAATAGTTGGAAACGGTATTATTGAAAAGATCCTGCGTAAGCCAAATAAAACAAACATTGCAAGAGTAAGATCACTTGACCTTCATGACGAAGCATTAGTGCAGGCAAGGGGCTTTATTGTTAAAAGCAACTACCCGGAGCCGATAGAAATTCAGCCATCAGATGTTGAAAATCATGAGAAGATGTTTGTGTGCCACTGCGATGATGTGACCCTTGATGAAATACTGGAAACTATTGGCGACAGGAAGTTTATTTCAGTTGATGAGGTAAAACACACAACTCGTTTGGGTATGGGTGCATGCCGCGGTAAACGATGCATCAGGAGGTTAAAGCAAACACTTACCGGATATGGGATCACTCTGGTTGGTGAAGCAACACCCCGCGGACCTTTATCGAACCAGTTAACTATGGGTGAACTTTATCCGAAACAGGTTAAGGAAAATATCTTTATAAATTCAAAAGGCGGATTACCACGCAAAATAGAGGTTCAGTCTCTGGTATGTGGCGGTGGGATTGCCGGTTCTTCTTTATTCAGATATCTTGCCGAAGCAGGATTAAAACCGGTGCTCGTGAATTCGGAAAGGGGATCATCATGGAGAAATATTGCCGGAGGAAGACCTGCATTCAGTCTTCCTGAAATAGCAGATATTGCCATGAAGAATCTGGAGATGTTTAAAGAATTGCAAAACACCTCGAACATTAATTTCAGGCAGATTCGCTATGTTAATTTTGCGCACGATGAGCAGGTTCTGCAGGCGCTCGATAATTCCAGGTCATGGAGTAATGCCTATATGATTGGACCAAAAGATTTTAAAAAGCATATCTCACCATATATTAATCCTGATCTCACTACCTATCTCGGTGCTCTCATCACGAATGATTGCTGGCAGGCTACTCCCGGACTGGTGCTTGACTTAATAAGAAGGATTGGAATAACCAATGGCGGTACAATAAAAGAAGATTGTCGTTTAATTGATGTAAGGAAAGACGGGAATAAATACATTGCTCTTGTGCAGGACCATGAGAAAGAGTACCTTGAATACCACACAGAAGTGTTTATTAATGCCTTAGGTCCTGAAGCAGGAAAATTTGCTTCCATGCTGGGACTTGAAACAGGGTTATATCCGGTTAAGCATCAGGCATTTATTACCCGCAGATTGCCACTGATGGGAATAGATAATAATCCGCTCGATATGATAATCGACCGTAGGAAGTATAAGGGGTTTGTTGCTGTTTACGGGCAGCAGCTTGCTGAGACAGGCCAAATTATTGGCTGTGCATCGCCGGCTGTTGATCCAATGGAGACAGGTAAGAACCTTAAGATTAACAGTAAGCAGTTCCTGGAAATTGTGTCTGAAATGTTTGTGGACTGGTTCCCCGGATTATCATCAGTTGGTCTCCAGGCAATATGGGCAGGTTATTATACTGAACCACGAATGATTGTTGATGTTGAGCATGGATTACTGGTTGGCTTACGTGGACAGGGATTCATGTTAGGCCAGTACCTGGCAAAGATTTATGTTGACAAGCTGATGGGCCGTGAAGTTCCGGTATACATGGATCGGTTGAAACTTTTGGGCGATGGTCTGCCTGAGAAAGCTTTTAAATAGAAAGTGTTAATTTTGTGATTATAAATAATTTTACCTAATTTTGCACCCCTAAAACTAAACCAAGGGGCTGTGGATTACTTAAGAGAGTTTGTAATTCCATTTGTTGGGTTAAGTGCCGGACAGCATCAGTTCAATTATACAATTGATGATAAGTTCTTTGCATGTTATGATTATTCGGAGATAAAGAATGCGCGGGTAAATATTGGTCTTACTCTTGAGAAACATGAGAGAATGTTAGTGTTAACATTCAACATAAAGGGTACACTTGAGGTCACTTGCAGCAGATGTCTTGATCCTTTCGATTTACCAATTGAAGGTACAGAAACCCTGTACGTTAAATTTGGCGAAGAGTTCA
Organism: uncultured Lentimicrobium sp.; assembly: GCA_964643225.1. Classification (GTDB taxonomy): domain Bacteria; phylum Bacteroidota; class Bacteroidia; order Bacteroidales; family Lentimicrobiaceae; genus Lentimicrobium. The sequence goes on from CAZXQT010000002.1 coordinate 189,661, forward strand.
AAGAAGAAGACGTTGATGTTGTAGTAATTCCTGAGAATGAATCAAAATTTGACATATCACCGTACATCTACGACTATCTCCATTTGATGGTGCCATTCAGGGTTGTACATCCTGCAAACGAAGAAGGTGTTTCTGCTTGCGACCCGGATGTAATCAAACGACTGAATAACACAGAGGAACAAAAGGATTCTGACCCACGTTGGGATAAATTAAAAGGTTTAAACTTAGATTAATAATTAAATATAAAAGTTAGTAGAAATGCCAAATCCAAAACATAGGTTTTCAAAAACCAGGACAGCAAAAAGAAGAACCCACTATAAGGCAGTCGTTCCTACTATAAGTATTTGCTCAAATTGCGGCAACTCGGTTTTATACCACAGAGTATGTCCGGAATGCGGATATTATAAAGGAAAGCTTGCCATTGAAAAATCAACAACTGCTTAATTTTTTGAGATTTTATAACTCAAATATGGTCAGATGAAAATCGGGCTTGATGTTATGGGAGGCGATTTCGCTCCTGTATCTACTGTTGCTGGCGCTATACTGTGTTTGGAGCAATTGGCAGAAGGAGAAGAGATCGTCCTTATTGGTGATCAGGAAGCAATCTATGCTGAATTACAGAAACATAGTGTGAGTCCTGAGAAGTTCACTGTGATTCATGCATGTGATGTTATAGAAATGGGTGAGCACCCAACCAAAGCCCTTCTCAAAAAACCTCAGTCAAGTATTAGTATTGGTTTTGAAATGCTTAAACATAAGCAGCTTGATGCCTTTACCAGTGCCGGAAGTAGTGGTGCAATGCTTGTTGGTTCCATATACAGTGTGAATAATATTCAGGGCGTTATCAGACCTTGTACATCTGCCCCCCTTCCTCAGGAAGCCGGGGGGCTTGCACTTTTAATAGACGTGGGTACTAATCCCGATGCCAAACCCGATGTAATGTATCAGTTCGGCATGATTGGCTCAATAATGGCCGAAAATGTATACAGAGTCCCTAACCCTCGCGTCGCTCTTTTAAATATTGGGCAGGAAGAAGAAAAGGGCAGCCTATTGACTCAGGCTACCTTTAACATGATGAAAAACTCTAAAGATTTCAACTTCATCGGGAATATTGAAGGGCGTGACATACTCAGAAACAAAGCAGATGTGATTGTTTGCGACGGGTTTACGGGTAATGTAATTTTAAAGAATATTGAAGGAATGTACCGCATCATGATGAAGCACGGACTGACAGATAGTTACTTCGAGCGATTCAATTATGAAAGGTATGGAGGTACTCCAATATTAGGTGTAAATGGAAGTGTAATCGTTGGTCATGGCATCTCAAATGACATTGCTATTAAGAATATGTTGTTATTAGCGCGTGATGTTTTAATATCGCAGGTTCCCCGTAAAATAAAAAGAGCCCTGGCTGCTACTTCTGTCGATTTTTTGTAAAACAATTCCGATCTGATTAAAATAATGACTAAGATAAAAGCTGCAATTACTGGTGTCGGAGGATTCGTTCCTGAATACAGACTTACTAACGACGAATTAAGCAAAATGGTCGACACATCCGATGAGTGGATAATGACACGCATCGGAATAAAAGAAAGAAGGATTTTAAAGGGTGAAGGTAAAGGCACATCAGATATGGGTGCCGAAGCTGTTAAGCTGTTACTCGCTAAAACGAATACCAAACCTTCTGAAGTAGATCTGCTAATCTGTGCTGTTGTTACACCTGATATGCTTTTCCCTGCAACAGCCAACATTATCGCCGACAAGACTGACATTAGAAATGCTTTTGGTTTCGACCTTAATGCTGGTTGCTCCAGTTTCCTTTATGCTCTAACTACTGCATCCAAATATGTAGAGTCAGGTACGCATAAGAAAGTGATTGTAGTGGGTGCTGATAAAATGTCTTCTATTGTTGATTATCAGGACAGGGCAACATGTCCGATCTTTGGTGATGGGGCAGCAGCGGTAATGCTTGAGCCTACAACGGAAGAATACGGAGTGATGGATTCGATGATGCAAAGCGATGGTGTTGGACGTATTCACCTGCACCAAAAAGCCGGAGGATCAGTTAAACCTCCAACACACGAGACTATTGAAGCCCGGGAGCATTTTATTTATCAGGAAGGGCAGCCTGTTTTCAAATGGGCAGTGAGTAAAATGGCTGATGTATCTGTGGATATGATGAAAAAACATAACCTCACATCAGAAACACTAAACTGGCTGGTTCCCCATCAGGCAAACATGCGAATTATCGAAGCTACAGCTAACCGGATGGGCCTGAACAAGGATAAGGTAATGATTAACATTCAGCGATATGGTAATACAACCTCCGCCACATTACCTTTGTGCCTCTGGGAATGGGAAAGTCAGCTCAGGAAAGGTGATAATATCATACTTGCTGCATTTGGTGCCGGATTCACCTGGGGTGCTACCTATATAAAGTGGGCCTATAATGGAAGTCAGTTTAACGGAAATTCTTCCCAACCCGCATAGGTATATATCCACAGAGATTTAAAACCATACGACTGTAGTTCCGGAACTGCCTTATCAAAATATTTATTCACTTCTGAAGGGTGATGCGCATCGCTGCTAAGTACTGTTCGCACTTTCTTCTTAAGTAGTTTTCTGAGTATTTCCTCTCCAGGAAATAAGGTTTCGCTACGCCCTTTATAGATACCTCTGGTGTTAACTTCAACCAGCAAATCCTTTTGTTTTATTACATCTACCGCTTTATCAACAAGTGTTCTGTACCATGAATCTGTTTCATTGAACCATCTGTCTTTATTGTGCATTTTTATTTTGTCAAGATGGCCAACAAGGTCAAAAGTCTCTTCTTCCAGCATTTGTATAACCTGATTCCAGTAAGCAGTGACCGCATTTCTGGCACTGCCTCCAAAGATTACCTCTATGCCTTCGTCATATATATCGTTCTTAGGGCCATCAGTAAACCAGAGTTTGTCAGACGATGCAGGCCCCTTTACCAGGTGAACGCTTCCTATAACATAATCAAGACCCAATCTGGACTTCAGGGAGATTAAGGGCTCACTTATTCCTGGAATATAGTCTGACTCGAGAGATAGATAGATGCTTATCAAATCCTTGTATTTCTCTTTTAAACGAAGAATTTCAGCACAATAAGCACCTTCATTTTCTGATTTCAGGGAGAACACTGTGCTAAAAGGCAATGGAGCATGATCTGAGAAACCATAGCCCTTCATTTTTAAAGCAATAGCCCCGAGAATATATTCTTCAGGAAGGTGACTTCCATCAGAATATGATGAATGGCTGTGAAAATTATAGGGAACCATTAATCTTTGTACAAATTACTTATTTGATAACAGCAACGGGATTTTCCAGGTATAACATTGCTTTATTAAACGTCTTATCCGTTGTAAGGTAAATAGGATAGAAACCTCTGTCGTCGTAAAGATTTCGTGCAATCAATGCTTTTAGGAGATTAGTGATCTCTTTTCTGGAAAATGCGAGTCCGGATTTATCTGCCTGAACTCCCTCTTTAGAAGCGTATTGCGAAAATTCATTCAAAACAGCATCGTTAATAACAAAGCGCCTGTTATAATCCTCAAAACCTTTAAATCTGTTAAGAGCAGGTCTGTTACGGTCAGTAAACTCAAATGCGAATTGATGTATAATACCCTTATTGAGCACTGAATTATAGTATTGATATCTTTCATCCTTTTCTACCGGTATGAAGACATCGGGCATAATACCTCCCCCTCCATAAACTGTCTTTCCGCCTTTTGTCACGTATTTCAGGGAGTCGTTGAATTTAATGGAATCAGCACTTTCGTATTCACCGTGTAACATTCTTGCGTACAGTTCGCTTTCGTACTCTTCACCATGACCAATTTCATACGGTTTTTGAATACTTCTGCCACTTGGGGTATAATATCTGGCAACAGTAAGTCTGATTGCAGAGCCATCAGGCAAGGAAACCTGCTCCTGTACCAACCCTTTACCAAATGATCTTCGGCCAATAATGGTAGCCCGGTCATTATCCTGCAGGGCACCTGCAACTATTTCACTTGAAGAAGCGGAGCCTTCATCTATCAGAACAATAAGCTTTCCTTGTTCAAATAAACCTTTGGATGTTGCGTAGGCCGTTTCTTTTGGTCTGTTATACCCTTCGGTATATACTATTAGATCATTGCCCGGAAGAAACTGATCAGCAACATCAATTGCTGCTTTCAGAAATCCGCCACTGTTTCCCCTCAGGTCTAAAACTAATTGTTTCATTCCTTTAGAACGTAGCGATAACAGAGACTCCGACAACTCTTTGGAGGTAGTGGCTGAGAACTTCGATAGTTTAATATAACCGGTACCCGGGCTTGGCATAAACGAAATGTCAATGCTATAGGTAGGAATTACATCCCTGGTAATTTTAAAATCTATAAGGTTTTTAACACCTTTACGATAGATGCTAACGTTAACTTTTGTGCCTCGCTCACCTTTCAGTAATTTCATTACATCCCTGTTCTCCACTTTAACACCTGCTATTAGCTTTCCTTCGACCTTAATAATTCTGTCGCCTCCGCGGATACCAACCTTTTCAGAAGGACCACCCGGAATTGTATTGATAATGTATACTGTGTCATTTTCTATTCTGAATTGTACACCTATACCATCAAAGTTACCTTGCAAAGGCTCATTTACTTCATTAAATTCTTCAGCAGAGATATATTGTGAGTGTGGGTCAAGGTTTCGTAAAACACCCTCAACAGCATATTGCTTCAATTTACTCACATCAACAGAATCAACATAATCCTGCTGAATGTAACCAATAACATCGTTAACCGGGTCGTAACCTTTAGACTGAAGGTTTCGCAGAATACTGATATTTTGATTAAGCGAATTTACCTTTACTAAAGAGGCACCCAGAACAAAACCTATTATTAAAACCAGTGACAGAACTATTGGCAGATATATAGAACGCTTCTTATTATTGTACATTTTCTCAAAATTTCCTAATACCACTGCAAAATTAAGCATTAATAAGGTATCTCATAAAAGCCTTGCCACATTAAGGTAAGTCGATAAAGTAACATGTCGTAGAGTACTGAAATATCAACAATGCTATATAACTAAAGTTAGCTTCCTGTAGATATTCCTTTTTAAAATATGAAGAGAAAACAAGGTAACATCGGATGTGGCTAAGAATCTTAAACTAATAGGTGTACAAAAAAAAGAACCCTTGAAAAATGTTCTTTTTCAAGGGTTCTGAATGATCTGGTACCCCGGACCGGAATCGAACCGGTACGAGCTTTCGCTCATCGGTTTTTGAGACCGACGCGTCTACCTATTCCGCCACCAGGGCATTAAGAGAGTGCAAAGATAATAAGATTTGGCTATGTAGTATATTACCTGATTTCATTTCCTTCCAAAATCGGCATATATTTCACCCCATGCTGCAGTATTCCATTTTATTATTGGATTGGTATATTCATTTACCAATAGCCACCTTTCAGCCCTCTGAATTAGATTGAATAATTCATCATTAATAGCATTCGGGGCTAATTTAGTATTAGCCTTTTTATTTTTAACCCATTTAATAGCAGTTACAGAATCACTGTATATTGGAATAGTAAGGCCTCTTTGTTTTAAATATCCCAATCCATGAACAATGGCCAGAAACTCACCGATATTAACAGTTCCTTCAGGAAAGGGGCCCACATGAAAAAGTCGTTCCTTAGTAGCAGTATAAACGCCCTGATACTCCATTGCCCCCGGATTACCTGAACATGCTGCATCTACTGAGATACTGTCGGTAATTGGCACTCCGGCAATGGATGGTAAAGATTTATCTGAAGTTGCTTTATGGAAAGCGGGAGGTCCTGCTGCGAATGCATCCTTTGCTTCTTGCTCATCCTCATATGCTTTAAAACGCGCACCTTCAAAACCCTTGGTATTCAGTTCACATTCAGCCCAGGTGTTGAAAATCCCTGTTTCTTTACCTCTCCATACTACATAATACTTGCGTTTAGCCATCGAATTAAAAGTTACGCTGCAAAAATACAAACTCAATCGTGCAGTTTTGTAATTTTGTATCAATCAGAAAAAATAACGAACTCATGACCGGTAAACAAAATAAATATTTTACCCGGGCAATATTCTTTGCCCTGTTTTTATTAACTGCCTGCAAGGGGAATATTTATAGTGAGTACCATAAATTTGATAATTATACCTGGAATCGGTTCGATAAAGTGAAATTTGAAATACCAATCGAGAAGGAAGGAACAACAGGTGATATTATCATTTCTGTAAGGCACCTGGACCAGTTACCTCTTGAGGAGCTTCCTTTGAATTTGATTTTGGTAACTCCATCGGGTGAAGAACGAATACTCGAAAAAACTATTAATCTTAAGAATGAAAAGAACGAGTTTAGAGGTGATGTGGCAGGTAGTTATTGGGATGTTGAAGAAGTAATTTGGCCTGGCTTTTATTTCAACAACACGGGAACGTATGTTCTGGAGATTGAAAATATTAATCCAAAAATGCAGATTCCTGCAATTGTTGACCTGGGGCTAATAATCCGGAAAAAATAACTACATCTGTCTGGACTGAAATATCTGCTTTGTAGTTTGTTGATCCTGTTGAAGCTGATGCCTTAATGAATTTAAGCTATCAAAACGTTTCTCATCACGAATTCTGTCAACTAATTTAATAGTAAGTTTCTCGTAGTAGATGTCGGTCTCAAAATCAAAGATATTAGTCTCAATGGTTAGCTGATGGGCATTAATGGTAGGCCTTAATCCTATATTGGTCATTCCCTGCAGTGACTGGTTTTTGTATTGAACGACTGATGCATAAACTCCCATACCGGGTATTAATTTATGGGTGTTTTCCAGATAAAGATTTGCTGTTGGGTAGCCAATTCTTTTCCCTATCTGATTACCACGTATAACAGTTCCTGTAATTTCATAATATTGACCCAATAAAGCACTGGCCATCTTTACATCGCCCTGCTCAAGCAGATTTCTTATTACAGAGGAACTCACTTTATATCCTTCGGCTTCAATAGCAGGAACGTTAATTACCTTAAATCCATAAGCTTTACCGGCTTGCTCTAATAGATGGACATCTCCTGATCTGTTTTTACCAAATCCATGGTCATAACCTATGATTACTACAGAAGGCTTCAGTAAATCAGCCAAAAGCTTTATGAATTCATTTGCATCAAGATCAGCAAATTCTAATGTAAAAGGGATCTCAATTAGGTGTGAAATTCCAAGGTCCTCAATAAAATTCCGCTTTTCTTCAGGAGTGTTAATTAACATTACTTCCTGACCAAGCACAATTCTTGGATGAGGATTAAATGTAACAACAGCACTGTCGCACCCTTTGGATGCAGCCACTTCAACTAATTGTTTAAAAATAGCCCTGTGACCGATGTGAATTCCGTCAAATGTTCCGATGGTTATCACCGGATTGTTGATATCTATAGGTCGACTAATCTCCGTTATAATTTTCACGTTGGCTTCAGGCTTTAAGAAACTCTTTTTCGATCAACAAGGAGGCAATTTGTACAGCATTGGTAGCAGCACCTTTTCTGAGATTATCAGATACGATCCACATATTTAATCCATTATTTACTGTACTATCCCTGCGAATTCTACCAATAAATACTTCATCTTTGCCTTCAGCATATTTAGGCATCGGGTAAACTGCACGGTCAATATCGTCTTGAAGAACAAGGCCTTTTGTAGTTGAAATTATTTCGAAGACATCTTCAAGTTCATAGGGGTTCACAAACTCAATATTGACAGATTCGGAGTGACCCCCAACAACAGGAACTCTAACTACAGTTGCGGTTATAGCGATACTATCATCTCCCAGTATTTTTCTTGTTTCGTTCACAAGCTTTACTTCTTCGGTAGTATAACCGTCGTCATTGAAAGTACCTCCATGCGGTAATACATTCAGATCAATCGGATGCGGGTAAACTTTAATTCCGCTAATGCCTTGTCTTTCATCCATTAATTGTTTAATGGCTTTTGATCCTGTTCCTGAAACACTCTGATATGTGGATACTACAATTCTTTTGATGGTATATTTCTGATGCAGTGGAGCCAAAGCTGCAACCATTTGAATGGTACTGCAATTTGGGTTGGCTATTAGCTTATTCCCGGCATTGATAACATTTCCATTTATTTCAGGAACTACCAAAGGCACAAGTTTATCCATCCTCCATGCTGATGAGTTGTCAATGACAATGCAACCTTGCTTTACAAACAGCGGTGCATAGCTAAGAGAAACTTCAGCACCGGCTGAAAACAATGCTAAATCAGGCTTTTGCTTTATTGCATCAGTAATGGAGCATACTTTATAGCCTGAATTTTTAAAACTTATATCCTTGCCAATGTTCTTCTCTGTGGCTACGGGTATTATACTCTCAATGGATGTAAGAGGTATATACTTGCCCTCGTTAAGAACTTTGATCATTATACTTCCTACCATACCGGTAGCACCAACAACTGCTATCTTCATCTATTGACAGTATTAAACGTGCAAAAATAATTATAAAGAGGATGCTCTGTTAGATTTTTATCCAACCAAATCTGCTTTATATCAATGCAAAATATTTCATTAACTTTATACCCTATTTACTCTACTGATGAAACATCTGCTCATACTTATTCTGTTGTTGCCAAATTTTATCTGTGCTCAACTGGTCGAGAACTTTGAAGATGGTGACTTAACAAATAATGTCCACTGGTCCGGAGACACAATGGATTTTAAAGTAAACAACAACCAGCAGCTTCAGTTAAATTCAAGCGGCGAAAGTTTATCATTTGTTTCTTCCGGGATCAACAGTACTGATTTATGCCAGTGGGATTTCTGGGTTAAAATGGCATGCAGCCCATCCGATAACAATCAAATTAAGATATATCTGGCATCAGACAGCAGTGATCCTACAGAATGTTCTAAAGCATATTATGTTAAACTTGGTGAAACAGGCACTTCCGATGCCATTGAGCTTTATTATCAGGATGAGACCGGACATACCTTGATTGCAAAAGGTAAGGAAGGAAGTATTAATGCTGCCTTCGAAATCAGAATTCAGATAATACGGGATGATGGTTTCTGGCAAATTAGCCTTGACAAAACAGGAGGTATTAATTACCAGGTAGAATGCACAGGTGTTAACGAAGACTGGCAATCATTAAATTGGTTTGCGATAATGTGTAAGTATACTTCCAGCAATGCAACAAAGTTTTACTTTGATGATATCTATGCGGGACAACGAAACTCTGATAAGACTCCTCCCAGAGTTAAGGGGCTCTATGTAAACAGTCCTTCATCGCTGGAACTGGAGTTTAATGAATCTATCCAACCGGGCAGTCTGCTTCAGAATTCAAACTATAGCGTGGATTCAGATTTTGGTCAGCCTGTGCTCTGTAAACCCGACTCGTTAAATCCAGCTATTGTACACATGGATTTTCCGGATAGTTTTACTGAAAGTGTTCTGTATAATCTTCAGATTAAAAACCTGAAAGATATGGCCGGTAATTTAATGCATGATACCATTGTTACTTTTCAGTTTAACAGGTTGCGCCAGTTTGATGTTATAATCAATGAGATAATGGCAGATCCATCGCCTCCTGTGGGCCTTCCTGAATGTGAATATATCGAACTATATAATCGCACTGACCATCAGATTGCTATTCGAAACTGGGAACTGCGTTTCGCATCCGTAAAGAAACATTTACCGGATATACTGTTAGCTCCTAAAGCATTCCACTTAGTAACTGCAACCGGATGTGATTCCTTATTGTCACCTTTGTATGGCCCATGTTCAGCTCTACCAGGGTTTACGTTATTAAATACCGGTGCTGTTGTTGGTTTATACGGTCCAACTGATGAATTGATTCATGCTGTTTCGTATGAGGAAACATGGTACCAAAACCCTAAAAAAAGTAATGGAGGTTGGGCGCTTGAACAAGTAGATGTAAATAATCCATGTGGCGGCGTAAATAACTGGAAAGTATCATGCAATCAATCAGGAGGGACACCGGGAAGTAAAAATTCTGTTATAGCGGAAAATGCGGATGTTTATTCGCCGGAGGTTATGTATGCCACAGTGAAAAATGATTCATCTGTTCTGATTGTTTTCAATGAACAGATTGACACTTTAACGTTAAAGAACAACACTTCCTATTTTTGTGATCATAACATAGGAAATCCTAAAAGCATAAAATTACACGCGCCCGGGTATTATAGTGCTGATTTGATCTTCAAAAAGCATTTTGTACCAGATTCTATTTATACAATAAACATAGCCAATAAACTGCTCGACTGTGCGGGTAATTGCATGATCAACTATCAAACTGTACAGTTTGGAATTGCCCGATCTGCATCAAAGAATGATTTGGTCATTAATGAATTGCTATTTAATACATATTTCTCAGGTCAGGAATTTGTAGAAATCTATAACAGATCAAAAAAAGTTATTGATTTATCAGATATCTGGATAAGCTCGAGAGATCATGTTACAGGAAATTTTACGAATAACTGCGCTTTCCCTACAGAAAGGAAGGCTATATTACCAGGCGATTATCTTGTAGTAGCCAGAGATCCGGAAATGGTGAAACAGCAATATTATACACAAAATGCAAAAGCATTTATTAAGTTGAGCTGCTTACCACAGTTTTCAAACAGTGAAGGCAATATTACTATTATTAGCACATCGGACAGTATAATAGATGAGTTCAATTATTCTGAAGAAATGCAGTTCCCTTTACTGGAAAGTAACAGGGGTGTTTCATTAGAACGAATAAATCCGGATACTGAAACCAATAAGCCATCAAACTGGCATTCCGCCTCGCAAAGTGCAGGCTATGCAACACCTGGTTATAGAAACTCACAGTATCTGGCATATAATAATGCATCGGCGCAAATAGAAGTAATTCCGGATGCATTTTCACCTGACAACGATGGTTATAATGATGTTACAACTATTAACTGCACTTATTCAAAACGGGGTTTCCTGACCACTATAATAGTGTTTGATTCTTTCGGCAGACAGGTAAAGCTTATTACGACTAATCACCTCTCAGGTGAAAAAGACCATTTTAACTGGGATGGGACTGATAACAATAATTCTATAGTTTCGCGTGGTATTTACATAGTGTATACTGAGATCGTGAATCCATTGGGAGAGAGGCACAGCTATAAAAATACCATAGTGGTATCAGGGTTTTAAATTGCTATTTTTAGTAATTTCGTAGCCAATATTATACAGTATGTCAGGCACTGAAGACAAATCGAATAAAAAACGTTTACAGACATCAACTGTTACTACTATCATAAGCATATCATTAGTGCTTTTTATGCTGGGAATGCTTGGCCTTATTGTGCTGCATGCAGGAAAACTTTCCAACTATGTGAAGGAAAACATCGGATTCTCTGTTATACTGAAAGAAAATACAAAAGAAGCATCAATTCTTGAGTTTCAGAAAAAACTTGACACTGAACCATTTGTAAAATCAACAGACTATATAACAAGAGAACAGGCAGCTGAAGAACTTACAAAAGAGCTGGGAGAAGATTTCATTGACTTCCTGGGATACAATCCTTTATTAGCCACTGTTGATGTAAGATTAAATGCAGATTACGCAAACAACGACAGTTTAATAATCCTTGAAAAAAAACTGCTTAATAACAGGGTTGTGAAGGAAGTGTTCTACCATAAGTCACTTGTTGATCTTGTTAACCAGAATATTCGAAAAATAAGCCTTGTGCTTCTTACCTTCAGTGCACTTTTACTTCTCATTTCAGTTGCATTAATAAACAATACCATTCGATTAAGTGTATACAGTAAGCGGTTTCTTATTAAAACAATGCAACTGGTTGGTGCTACACGTTCTTTTATCAGCAGACCTTTTATACTTAAAAGTCTGTTGCACGGATTAATTAGTGCAGTCATTGCAATAGCATTGCTCATAGTAGTCCTGTATTTTGCACAGCAAACCATACCAGAATTGGTTGACATAAAAGATATTGACATGTTTTTAGGAGTGTTTGGTGCGATAACTGTAACAGGACTTATTATAACCGGCTTTTCAACACTTTTTGCAGTATTGCGTTATCTGAATTTTAAGTCGCATAAAGTACATTAAAAGACCTTAACATTCCAATTAACACTGACACACCATAATTGAGCAACAAGCATGGATAAGAAAATCAACACTTCTCAGGCGGAAGTAAAAAAAATCACCGACAAACCAGGAACACTTCAGTTTGCATTTGAAAAAGACAACTACAAATGGATGCTCATAGGTTTAGGACTCATGATTCTGGGTTTTATTCTCATGATTGGTGGTGGTTCTGATGATCCCAATGTATTTAATGAGGCTATATTTAATTTTCAGCGCTTAACCCTTGCTCCAATTCTAATATTAGCAGGTTATATAGTTGAGATATATGCCATCATGAAACATCCAAAAGAATAATTTTTTTCTGTCCATGTCTATTATTGAGGCAATTCTCATTGCTATTGTTGAAGGAATTACCGAATTCCTTCCGGTTTCTTCTACCGGCCATATGATCATCACCCAGGAAATACTGGGTATGGAGATCGATGATTTCGTCAAAGCCTTTACTGTGAACATTCAGTTTGGTGCGATATTATCAGTTATTGTGCTTTACTGGAAACGTTTTTTTCAGAATTTACAATTCTACTATAAACTAATAATAGGATTTCTGCCAGCAGGGATAATTGGCTTCTTAATGATGGATTTTATAGACCAGATGCTTGGCAGTGTGCTAATTGTTGCGATAATGTTAGTTCTCGGAGGTGTTGTATTAATACTTAGTGATAAGTGGTTTACCAATCAGGAGAAAGAACAGGACGTTACCTACATGACTGCCTTTAAAGTTGGCCTGTTTCAATGTATAGCTATGATACCTGGAGTATCCAGATCGGCGGCAACGATAATTGGAGGCATGACACAAGGGCTGAGTCGCAAAAGTGCAGCTGAATTTTCATTCTTTCTGGCAATACCTACTATGTTTGCTGCTGCAGGATATAAATTGTTAAAGAATTACGAAATAATATCAAGTCAGAACATTTCAGTTTTACTGATCGGAAACCTTGTTGCATTTATTGTCGCAATGATTGCAATCAAAACATTTATTGCACTCCTGACTCGTTATGGATTTAAATGGTTTGGTTATTACAGAATAGTAGTAGGTCTGGTAATAATTATTATGCTCGCATTCGGATACAATCTGAGCATTGTAGATTAATTGTGTTGAAATGAAATTTGACTTCGAAACCGGTGAGGTTATTCTGGTGAATAAACCTTTGACCTGGACTTCCTTTGATGTTGTAAACCGTATACGTATTTCCATAAAGGAATCACTCGGAATAAAGAAAATAAAGATTGGTCATGCCGGCACTCTTGATCCATTGGCTGATGGGCTACTGATTCTGTGCACCGGTAGGTTTACCAAGAAAATAGATGAGTACCAGGCACAGGAAAAAGAGTATACCGGCACTTTCAGATTGGGCGCCACTACTCCATCCTATGATCTGGAGCATGAAATAGATGCTGAATTCAGTTATACACACATAACGCCTGAAAGCATTCTTGCCTCCGTAGCAACACTTTCGGGCGAAGTACAACAAACCCCACCTGTTTACTCAGCAATTAAAGTTAATGGCAGAAGAGCCTATAAGTATGCCCGTAAAGATAAAGAACTCAAGCTGGAGCCCAGAAACATTACCATCAGTGAATTTGAGATTTCCTCAATCAACTTGCCGGATGTAGATTTCAGAATTGTATGCAGCAAAGGAACGTATATAAGAGCTCTTGCCCGGGATTTCGGACTGTCATTAAATAGCGGCGCCCATTTGACCGCACTCAGGAGAACCAGAATTGGAAAATTTCATCTTTCCCAGGCATGGGATTTAGAATCTCTGCTAAAAGAGATCACAATAATGAAGGAAGTATAATTATTGGGGGTCGTTCTTTTCAACCTCTACCTGAAGTTCTCTTTCTTCTTTATTTACCTTTTTACCGAAAAACTCTTTCTGAAAAAGTATCATCAGAATTACTCCAATAGTAATAGATGAATCGGCTATGTTAAAAACCGGTCTGAAAAAAAGAAATTCCGAACCACCTATAATTGGAACCCATGATGGCCAAATACCGCTTAAGATTGGAAAATAAAGCATGTCAACTACTTTTCCATGAAGAAAAGTTGCATAACCTCCTTCAGCAGGCATATAACGGGCAACATCAAAAAAGGTGCTTTCGCTGAAAATCATACCATAGAAAGCACTGTCAATCATATTTCCAATCGCACCGGCAAGTACCAGAGAAAGACTAACAAGCACGAGATTGGAAACTTTTTGTCTGGTAATATTGTACATGTATATTAACAGAACAGTAATGGCTACTATTCTGAACAGACTTAGCAGCAACTTACCATAGTCTCCCGAGAATTCCATACCAAAAGCCATACCCGGGTTTTCAGTAAAGTGAATAATAAACCAGTCACCAAAAACATGAAACTCCTGACCAAGCGTCATATTGGTTTTTATCCAAAACTTTACCACCTGATCTATAATCAGAATGATAGTTACAATGATAAGCGATTTTTTCAAGGGATAGATAATTTGCTGATTTTTATCGTTTTGAAAAAAGAGCACAGCTTCGCTGTATGCCACAAAAGGAATACTAAGAATCTGCAATTATTTCATAAAACTTATCAGGGCTTTGATTGATTTAACTTAGCTTCTATTGATAGTGTAGCGTGAGGAACAATGCGTAATCTTTCTTTTGAAATCAGCTTACCGGTAACTCTGCATATACCATACGTTTTATTTTCAATACGAATTAATGCATTCTCAAGTGCAGTTATAAATTTATCCTGTCGGGCAGCCAATTTGCTGTTTTCCTCTTTAGAGTTAACCTGATATCCTTCCTCAAGAACCTTAAATGTAGGTGAAGTATCACTTATATCGTGTTCATTGCTGTTTGCAAATGCTTCTGTAAGCATCTTCAGATCTCGCCTGGCCTTTTCCAATTTGTCGAGTATAATTTGCTTAAACTCTTCAAGTTCCTCATCGGTATACCGGGTCTTTACATTTTCATCCTGTGATTCTTCTTTTTTCATAGCTTACTCTAAAAATTAATAATTGGGTATTCAATTCTCAGCTAACACGTAATACATTCACTATCGCCTGCAAATCATCTCCTAAATCAACCACAACTTGTGATGATGGTTCAATTACTTCCAGAATATTCAATTCTGAAGCCAGAGTCTCAGAACAAATATATGCAATATTGTTCTTAATTGCAGTTTCAATAGCTTTGTTTTTCTCAACATTCAGAATAATTTTATCAGTAACCGCAAAACCCTGATCTTTCCTTATGTTCTGAATTCTGTTTATCAATTCTCTGGCCAATCCTTCTTCTCTTAACTCCTCAGTTATTGTCATATCCAGTGCAACAGTTATGCTACCTTCAGTTGATATAACCCAGCCCGGAATATCTTCGGTTATGACTTCAAGATCACCTTCTGTCAACTCTACCTGCTCACCTTCAACCAGTATAGATAAAGACTGGTTTTTCTCGTACTCCGATATTTGACTTTGGTTAATAACACTAAGGGCTGCGGCCAATTGTTTCATCAATTTGCCATAACGTGGACCTAATGCTTTGAAGTTGGCTTTGACCTTTTTAACTAATATTCCCTCCCCGCTAATGTACTCAATATTCTTGATGTTTACTTCAGAAAGAATTAAACTCTTTACAGCTTCGATCTTATTCTCTAATCCCTCGCTGTTAACAGGTATCATTATTCTCTGCAATGGTTGCCTTACCCTTATTCTATGCTGCTTTCGCAAGGAAAGCACCATGGAAGATATTTTCTGGGCAAGTTGCATACGCTCTTCCAGGTCAGTATCGATCATTTCAGGGTTGAATACCGGAAAATCAACTAAGTGCACTGATGGTGCCTGTTCTTTTTCGGTTATTTTGTTTAGATCACGGAATAGACGATCACTGTAGAAAGGTGCAATTGGAGCAGAGAGAATTGCAATTGTATTCAGACAAGTGTACAAAGTCTGATAAGCTGATATTTTATCCGACGAGTACTCGCCCTTCCAGAAACGCCTTCTGCAGAGCCTGACATACCAGTTACTCAATCGTTCATCGGTAAACTCTGCAATAGCTCTGCCGGCTTTTGTGGGTTCGTACTCCTCAAAATGTTTATCTACCTCAGCAATAAGACTGTTTAGTTCTGATAGAATCCAACGGTCAATTTCCGGTCTCTCACCAAATGGTATATCCTTTTCCTTGTAAGCAAATCCATCAATATTTGCATAAAGAGCGAAGAAACTGTACGTATTGTAGAGGGTACCAAAGAACTTACGCTGTACTTCACCGATACCTTCAATGTCAAATTTCAGATTATCCCAGGGCTGGGCGTTCGTGATCATATACCAACGCGTAGCATCAGGACCGTACTTCTCAATAGTCTCGAATGGATCAATTGCATTACCCAAACGTTTCGACATCTTATTTCCATTTTTGTCGAGGACTAATCCATTAGAAACGACCGCTTTAAATGACAGCGAATCAAAAGCCATTGCTGCAATTGCATGAAGTGTAAAGAACCATCCCCGGGTTTGATCAACACCTTCTGCGATAAAATCAGCAGGGAAGTATTTGTCAAGACTTTCGGCATTTTCGTATGGGTAATGGAATTGCGCAAATGGCATTGCACCTGAATCAAACCAGACATCAATCAGATCAGGCTCTCTAAACATCTTATTTCCTGTTGATGATACCAGAATAATATCGTCAACATATGGCCTGTGAAGATCAAACTTATTATAATTCTCCTCAGAATTATCACCGGCAATGAAGTTTTCAAACGGATTAGCAGTCATAAAACCTGCCTTTACCGACTTTTCTATCTCATCTTTTAATTGTGCAACAGAACCGATGCAAATTTCTTCTGATCTGTCTTCTGTAGCCCAGATCGGCAGGGGTGTTCCCCAGTATCTTGATCTGCTTAAATTCCAGTCTACCAGATTCTCAAGCCAGTTACCAAATCGTCCGGTGCCTGTTGATTCAGGTTTCCAGTTGATTTGCCTGTTGAGTTCAATCATCTTTTCGCGATAAGCTGTTGTGCGAATGAACCAGGAATCTAAAGGATAGTATAAAATTGGCTTATCGGTTCTCCAGCAGTGAGGATAAGAGTGTTCGTACTTTTCTGATTTAAATGCTCTGTTCTCCTTTTTAAGCTTGATGATAATATCTACATCAACGTTATCTTCATTTTTTGGATCATAATCTGCAGCGTATTCAGCCTTAACATAACGGCCTGCAAATTCACCCATTTCATGTGTAAACCGTCCTTGTCTGTCAACAAGAGTCAAAGAACCGATTCCATTTTGTTTTGCTACTTTAAAGTCATCTGCTCCAAAACTGGGGGCAATATGAACTATACCTGTACCATCCTCAGTAGTTACAAAGTCACCAACTACCACTCTGAAAGCATCTCCATCATTAGGTTGAGCATAAGGTAGCAGTTGCTTGTATCTTATACCTTCAAGGTCGGCTCCGGTAAACTGGGCATCAATCTGCCATGGAATATTCTTACTTCCGGCTTCATAATCCTCAAACTTTATTTCCGAATTTTTTTCTGAGAAATATTTGCTGATAAGCACCCTGGCCATGATAACGGTTACAGGCGTATAGGTATATGGATTATAGGTCCTTATCTTAACATACTCTATATTCTTTCCTACAGCCAAAGCCGTATTACTTGGCAAAGTCCATGGAGTGGTTGTCCATGCGAGAAAAAAGAGGTCACCATGTAAATTCTTAAATAAAAAATCGGATTTTTCATTCTGTACAACTTTAAACTGGGCAACCAGAGAGTTGTCTTTAACCATCCGATAGCAACCGGGCTGATTTAATTCATGGGTACTTAAACCGGTTCCTGCTGCAGGTGAAAATGGCTGTATAGTAAAACCCTTATATAACAGACCTTTTTGGTAAAGTTTACTTAACAAGTACCATATTGTTTCCATGTACTTGTTGTCGAAGGTGATGTATGGATGTTCCAGGTCAACCCAGTAGCCTATGCGGCGTGTAAGGTCATCCCACATATCCTTGTATTTCATCACCTCGCGCCTGCAGGCTCTGTTATACTCGTCAACACTTATTTTCTTCCCAATATCTTCTTTTGTGATGCCGAGAGTCTTTTCAACCGCAATCTCAATAGGCAAACCATGAGTATCCCAACCGGCTTTTCGGTTGACCAGAAAACCCTTCATTGTTTTGTACCTGCAGAAGATGTCTTTAACTGCACGCGCCATTACGTGGTGAATACCGGGCGTACCGTTCGCTGAAGGTGGTCCTTCGTAAAAGATAAAAGGTTTATTGTTTTCTCTTATTTCCAGACTCTTCTTAAATATGTTATCCTCCTCCCAGGATTGTAAAATATCCTTACCAATTTGCGGAAGGTTAAGTTGCTTGTATTCAGGGTATCGCTTCATTAAAACTCCTTGATCTTTTTGCTATTTAATAAAGAGGTGCAAAAGTACAAAAAATAGCTTTGACTGTACTTTAGTTATATCTATACTCACTACCTTAGATGATTAATAAAAACAATGATTATGAAACAATTCCTGCTGATTATCTTGTCATTTGTACTATCGGTTCATTATAGTATAGGTCAATCGGCTTCAACAATTAAAGCTATGACCTGGAATATTCGGCTGGATACTCCATACGATAGTGCAGACCAATGGTCAAACAGAAAAAGCGGTCTTGTAAAGGAAGTTCTGAAAAACAGACCTGACGTGCTGGGTGTACAGGAGGCACTGAATAATCAGATGACAGACCTCAAAAAAAGATTGAAAGGATATAAGTCACTTGGTGTAGCAAGAGATGATGGCCATAAAAAAGGAGAATATTCGGCCATTTTTTATGATACACGCACACTTTTAGTTTTGCGCCATGGAACCTTCTGGTTATCTGAAAACCCGGATATAGCAGGAAGCCGAGGGTGGGATGCAGCCTGCAACCGGGTTGTTACCTGGGGGGAATTTAAAATTAAAAAAAGCGGTCAGCATTTCCTCGTTTTTAATACGCACTTTGACCATGTGGGTGAGCAGGCAAGGGTTGAAAGCGCAAAGCTTATTATTAGGAAAATTCATGAATTAGGAAATGGACTGCCTACAATTCTGACTGGCGATTTTAATGTCTCATCCAAACACAGAGCCTACAGAATATTAACTTATCCTGAAAATGAGGTTGTTTTGGCTGATAGCAGAGAACGGGCGACCACTGTGATCGGCCCCGATTTCACATGGGTTACTTTTGACAGAACATTTATCCCCGGTGAAATAATTGATTTCATTTTTACTACTTCAGATATAGAAATAATTAGCAATGAAATTATTGACTTCAGACATGACGGAAGGTTTCTGAGCGATCATCTGCCGGTATTGGCCAGGATAAAACTGAAATAATGTTAAAAAGTGTAAAATTAGTATCATAGAAAACCAAAAAACCAAAATAGTTTTCTAGTTTTGCAGCCTCAAAAAGCATCAATGACTGCAAAAGAAAAAATAATCAATGCTGCAATAACTGCATTTAGGGTAAAGGGCATTAAAAATGTTACAATGGATAACATTTCGCAATCGGCCGGTGTTTCAAAGCGCACAGTTTATGAGCTTTTTAGTGACAAAGACACCCTCGCCCTGGAAGCTATAAAGGAAATGATCCTTCAAAACAATAAAGAAATAATTACCATACTTGGGCAGACTGAGAATGTAATTGAAGCATTGTTTTGGATAATGGAAAATGAAAGTACGCGTCGTCAGGACCTGTCACCTTTACTTCAGGAGGATATTGCCAGGTATCAGCATGAGATTATACTTCAAATGCAAAATAATCATAAGCAAAAGTGTGAATTCTCTGCTCTTTATGCTTTCCTGTTAAAAGGAATAGAGCAAGGGATTTTTAAAGACGACCTTAATATCGACATTATCGATAATTTCCTTCACGAATCCATAGGATTGTTGCATATCAGCCCTCGACTTAAACAATATCAATTTAGTCATAACGACATAATCATGAATGTTTTTATTCCTTATATCAGAGGTCTTTGTACAGATAAAGGTCTAAAACTGATGAACAAATATTTTGAAAAGAAAATAAAGGAAAACTAATTACCGCTTACAATAAACAACCAAAACAACTGAAAACCAATAATGAAAACAACAATTACGGGGCTTTTATTAGCTTTATCCATTTTCAGTGCAAATGTATTTGCCCAGAAAAGTCTGACTCTTAGTCTTGACGAGGCAGTAAATTATGCTCTTCAGTACAACAAAACTTTAGTAAACTCAGAACTCGCTATTGATAAGGCAAATGCTGCTGTATATGCAGCTATAGCGAATGGTTTGCCTCAGGTAGATGCAACCATGGATTACACAAATGCCATGGGGGCCAATATCTCGATCAGGTTTAATGAAAGTATGCCAGCAACTGAAATTCCCATTAAGCCAACGAGTAATCTAAAAGTGCAGGTTTCGCAACTTATCTTTAGCGGTGCATATATTGTTGGAGTACAATCAGCACGATTATACAGAGAGATTAATCAAACCAGCTTAAAAAAATCAGAAACAGATATTAAAGCCCAAGTTACACAAAGCTATTATCTCAATCTTGTTTCACAGGAATTGTTTAAGCGATTACAGAACAATCTCACCAACCTGAGAGACCTCTATGAAAAAAACAACGCTCTCGTGTCAGCCGGAATTATTGAGCAAACCGATGCTGATCAGTTGTTTATTCAGGTAAACTCTCTCCAATCTGCGGTAAATGCTTCAGAAAGACAATTGGAGCTGTCTGCAAATATGCTAAGACTGCAACTAGGCTCAGATATTAATACTGAATTGATACTCACCGACAATCTGGAGAAAATATTAAGTGAAACCAATATTGAGAGTACCCTTCTTAAAAATTTCAGATTAGAAGAAAATTACGATTACATACTCATGGATCAGCAGGTCGAAATGAGCAGAAAGATGGTTGACATGAAAAGAGCTGCTGCTTTACCATCGGTTGTCAGCTTTTATTCTTTTACTCATAAATTACTAAAGCCAGAATTCGATATGTCACCTGCCAATCTTGTTGGACTTCAGCTAAACTTCCCTATCATGTCAAGTGGTCGCAGAAGTGCAGAAACCCGACAGGCACTCATAGATTTAAAAACTACGCAAAACAACAGACAACTTGTTTCCGATCAATTAAAGATTCAGGATAAGCAACTGCGTTTCAACCTTATCAATGCAATGGAAACATTCAACAATCAGAAAGCAAATATTGATGTTTCCCGTCGTGTTTATAACAGCCTGAAACTTAAGTATGAGCAGGGTCTTATCTCAGGACTTGAACTTATTACTGCAGATAGTAACTATCTGAAAGCAGAAACAGATTATATCAATGCAGCAATGCAATTACTAATTGCCCGGACTGAATTCCAGAAAATGTACACTTTCGCTAACTAACAATCATAACCATCAACCGAAATGAAAAAATCAATTCTTGCACTTGCTGCAATTATATTGTTACTTGCATCATGCAGTAAAAAGGAAACTAAAAATACCGCTGCTACCGGGGAAGCTAAAGCAGAAATGGTTAAAGTCATTGCACTTAATAAACAAACCATTGCCCGTACGATTGAATACCAGGCCACACTTAAACCGTTTGAGGAAATTCATTTAGCACCTGCCAGCCCAGGCAGAATAGAGTTAATCAATGCAGAAATCGGCGATAGATTCAGAAAAGGCGATTTACTGGTACAGATGGACCGCACTCAGTTGCACCAGGCCGAAATCCAGTTGAGAAATCTGACAACAGATTTTAACAGGTTAGATACACTTCAGAAAGTTGGCAGCATAGCTCAGCAAAAGTATGACCAAATGAAAACGCAGTACGAAATTGCTCAGACTAATGTTAATTTCCTAAAAGAGAACACCCGTCTTACAGCACCTTTTAACGGAATCGTTTCAGGCAAATATTTTGAGTCAGGTGAAATGTACTCTGCTGTTCCAAACACCTCTGCCGGTAAAGCTGCTATTCTTTCACTTGTTCAGATAGATAAGTTAAAAGCAATCGTTTCTGTATCTGAAACTTTCTTCCCTGTTATAAAAGTTGGCATGTCCACACAGGTTGCAATAGATGTATACCCCGGAAAATCCTTTAATGGAAGAGTAACGCTTATACATCCCACCATAAATGAAGTTAGCAGGACCTTCGATATAGAAATTACTATCGACAATCCTTCAGGCCAGTTGCGTCCGGGAATGTTTTGCAGAGTTACTCTGAGCCCGGGCGAAGTGGAGGCAGTATTATTACCTGCATTGGCAGTCCTGAAGATGCAGGGCTCAAACGAAAGATACCTTTTTGTGGAAGAAAATGGAGTGGCAAAGCGGATCCCTGTTACTATGGGTCAGCGTATAAATGACAATGTGGAAGTTATTTCAGAACAACTCAATCCTGGCGACAAGGTCATTATCAGTGGTCAGGCCAGGCTACTCGACGGTATGAAGGTTAAGGTTCTGGCCAATTGATAATAGCACAAATTAATAATTTCACTTTCAAAAGTCTAAAAAAAACTAACTGCCATGAGTATATATAAAAGTGCTGTAAATAAGCCTATTACTACAATTATGATATTTTTGGGTGTCATGGTTGTAGGCATATATGCGCTTATAAAAATGCCGGTTGATTTATATCCTGAGATAGAGCCTCCCATTATCTCTGTTATGACTACCTATGCAGGGGCTAATGCAGCAGATATTGAAGCCAATATTACCAAACCGCTTGAGGATGCATTTAACTCACTCGATAATCTTGATGAAATTACCTCCACTTCAACCGATAATCTTTCTGTTATTACATTACAGTTTGAATGGGAATCAAACCTTGATGAAGCTGCAAATGATATCAGGAATGTGATTGACCGTGGTATGTCAATGCTTCCTGACGATATTGACAGACCAACCATTTTTAAGTTTAGTACGAACATGATGCCTATTATGTTCTATTCAGTCACAGCTGAAGAAAGTTATCAGGGTCTTGAAAAACTTATCGATGAGAAGGTTATTAATCCTCTTAACCGTGTAGAAGGAGTTGGGTCTGTTTCTATGATGGGAGCTCCAAAGAGAGTTGTTTATGTAGATGCCGATCCTTCTAAACTCGATGCATACAACATAACCATTGAACAGATTGGAAATATTATCAGGGCTGAAAACATGAATATGCCTTCGGGTAATGTTAAGATGGGTCTGATGGATTATCAATTAAGGGTTCAGGGAGAGTTCACTGAAAGCGATCGTATTAAAGACCTTATTGTCAGTAATTATGGTGGCAAGCCAGTTTATCTTCGTGAAATCGCCAATGTTCGCGATTCCTTAAAAGACGTTTCTCTGGAGGAAAAGATCAATGGCAGAACAGGTTTGCGTATGTTCATAATGAAACAATCTGGCGCAAACACTGTAAAAGTTGCCAAAGAAATTAAAGCTAACCTCGAAACCTTAAAGAAAGATCTGCCACCCGATGTAACAATTGAAGAAATATTTGACTCTTCTACTTTCATTAAGGGATCTATCAATAACCTTTCAGAAACGCTAATGTATGCATTTCTGTTTGTTATAATTGTTGTTATTATGTTTCTGGGACGATGGAGAGCTACATTTATTATCATTCTTACCATTCCGATCTCGCTAATTTCTGCATTTGTGTATTTGTTTGCTACGGGTAACTCTATTAACATTATCTCACTGACATCCTTGTCAATAGCGATTGGCATGGTTGTGGATGATGCAATTGTGGTACTTGAGAACATTACCAAACATATTGAGAGAGGCAGTAGTCCACGTGAAGCAGCTATTTACGCTACAAACGAAGTCTGGATGGCCGTACTTGTCACAACACTTGTTATCGTAGCAGTATTTATGCCGCTAACTTTAGTCTCCGGAATGACAGGTGTGATGTTCAACCAGTTGGGATGGATCGTTTCCATAACCATTGTGGTCTCCACCTTTGCAGCTATTACATTAACCCCCATGATGTCGGCCAGACTATTGGGTATGAAGAAACTCAACTCGAAAGAACGCTGGTTCAGCCACTCAAGAACTATCGAACCTATAGTAAATAAGTTGGACAACGTATATGTAAAATCTCTTGACTGGTCCTTGAGGCATAAAACAGTTGTACTGATTTCCGGACTGCTGATATTTGCCGGCTCTATGGGCTTGTTTGCAGTAATAGGCACCGACTTTATGCCCGAAAGTGATGAAGGTCGAATCACAGCGGCGATTGAATTACAAACCGGCACCAGGGTGGAAGAAACTGCTAAGGTTACCCGCCAGATTGAAGCTATCATCAAGGAACGTTATCCGGAAATAACAATTCTTTCAGCTTCTACCGGTTCTGATGACGAAGGAAGTATGTTCTCCTTATGGTCATCTACAGGCTCAAACGTCATTAATCTTATGATGCGCCTGGAGGATAGAGAAGAACGTGAGCGCTCTGTTTTTGAAATTGCATCAGATCTCCGGGTCCAGCTGGCAGGTATACCTGAAATTATCACGGCCAACGTTACAACAGCTAGTCAGGGATTTGGAGGTAGCACCAATACAGTAGATGTTGAGATTTATGGATATGACTTTGATATTACCAACGGTGTGGCTGAAAAGATTAAACAAGAACTGAGCAATGTTAAAGGCGCTTCAGACATAATGATTAGCCGTAAAAAAGATAAACCTGAACTGCAAATTTCACTCGACAGGGATAAGATTGCAGCACATGGCTTATCTACTGCCGCTGTCTCAACAATGATCTATAACAGAGTCAGTGGGCTTGTTGCTTCCAAATATAAAGAAGAGGGCGATGAGTACGATATCAAAGTGCGATTGACTGAAGAATCCCGCAACTCCATAACCGACCTTGAGGAAATCAGTATTACAACTCCAACCGGTCAACGAATTAAACTGAAGGAACTGGCCACCATCAAAGAATACTGGGGACCACCATCTATTCAGCACAAGCGAAAAGAAAGACTTGTTACAGTTTCTGTAAAGGCCGATGGCATACCATTAGGGGATCTTGCTACTGAAATAAATAAGTCAATAAAAACCATAAGCGTTCCCCGTGAAGTAATGATTAATATTGGCGGCGTATATCAGGACCAACAGGAATCGTTTGCTGACATCGGCATGTTAATGCTAATCAGTATCATTCTGGTCTACATTGTAATGGCCTCGCAATTTGAATCACTCAAAATGCCATTTATTATAATGCTCTCTATTCCATTTGCCTTTAGTGGAGTGGCTATCGCCCTCTTCCTGACCGGCACTACCCTGAGTATGATTGCCGCACTTGGTGCTGTACTGCTAATAGGTATTGTGGTTAAGAATGGTATAGTACTGGTTGACTTTATTAACCTCATGCGCGATAGAAATTACCCCTTATACGAGGCTATTAAACTATCAGGCAGATCAAGGTTAAGGCCGGTACTTATGACCGCACTGACAACCATCCTTGGTATGTTGCCTCTTGCACTCAGCACTGGTGAAGGTTCAGAACTATGGCGACCCATGGGTATTACGGTAATTGGCGGACTTGTTTTCTCGACCATAGTTACCATGATCATAGTGCCGGTTATGTATGGTGCACTCGGTAAACGCGGAGAGCGCAATAAGTCCAAAAAAGTACAAAAACAGTTCGAATTTCTTACACATTTAAACTAAAGACACCATGAAAGCAGTATTTATAGCGTTTAATCAGGCAAATACCGAGAGAATTGAATACATGTTTGATCAATTGGGCGTTCGTGGATATACATGGTGGAGTAATGTATATGGCAGAGGAACTGTAACCGGAGAACCAAGAATGGGCACCCACACATGGCCTGAAATGAATTCAGCTGCTATGGCCATCATACCTGATGATCTCGTAGATACATTATTGGCAGCCATCCAGAAAATGGATGAAATCAATAAAGAGGTCGGAGTCAGGGCTTTTGTATGGAATATTGAAAAAACCTATTAAGTTTTTGATTTGTGAAACTATGAGAGGGTAACCAATGGTTATCCTCTATTTTTATCATTACATATACATGTGGTTAGTGGTAAATAAATCTTTATAAATTTGTGAGAACATAAAAGCTTTCTACTATGTCAGATCACAAAAAGGAAACCACCGGATTACCGGAAAATGCCTACACTGAACTCAAACCCGGTGAAGAGTACAAGCCAATCATGTCGCCCGACAAAGTTTATCCTGAAATCAATGTAAGATCGGTACTTACAGGACTTTTAATGGCAGTAATATTCTCAGCAGCAGCAGCTTATCTGGGATTAAAGATTGGGCAGGTTTTTGAGGCAGCCATTCCTATTGCCATTATTGCCGTAGGTTTATCGACCGCCACAAAGCGAAAAAATGCACTTGGAGAAAATGTCATTATCCAATCTATCGGAGCAAGTTCGGGGGTTATAGTTGCAGGAGCAATATTTACACTGCCTGCCTTATATATTCTTAACCTTGAAGCCCAGTTCTATCAGGTATTCCTTTCCTCCCTGCTCGGAGGTTTTCTGGGTATACTCTTTCTGATTCCTTTCCGTAAGTATTTTGTATCAGATATGCACGGTAAATATCCTTTCCCTGAAGCAACGGCCACAACAGAAGTACTTATATCAGGCGAAAAAGGTGGCAACCAGGCTAAACTTTTATTGGTATCAGGGTTAATCGGAGGTATTTACGATTTCATAATAGCAACTTTTGGCTGGTGGAGCGAAGTGTTTACTACCAGAGTAGTGCCATATGGTGAAATGCTGGCTGACAAGTTTAAAATCGTCTTCAAGATGAATGTGGGAGCAGCAGTTATGGGTTTAGGATACATAATTGGGCTTAAATATGCTGCTATTATAGCCGCAGGATCTTTTGTAAGCTGGTTTGTGCTCATCCCTATAGTTTCCCATTTTGCTGAAGGCCAAACACTCGCAGTTGGAGCTAATGTTACAAAGTTACTTGCCGATATGTCGGCCGAAGAGATCTTCAGAAATTACATCAGGCAGGTCGGCATTGGAGGAATTGCCATGGCAGGCGTGGTTGGTATCATCAGATCGAGTAAAATTATAAAAGATGCCTTTGGACTTGCAGTAAAAGAGCTTGGGGGCAAACATTCGGCTAATATTCAGCAAAAGCGAACACAGAAAGATCTTTCCATGAAAATAATCCTTTTCGGAATTCTCGCAACTGCAATTGTAATATTCATATTCTTCTGGTTTGGGGTTATTCACAACCTTACTCAGGCTTTGGTAGCACTGCTCATAGTAATGATTATTGCATTCCTGTTCACCACAGTTGCTGCAAATGCCATTGCCATAGTTGGCACTAACCCAGTTTCAGGAATGACACTAATGACTTTGATAATAACCTCACTTGTAATGGTATCAGCCGGATTATCGGGAACAGCAGGTATGGTAGCAGCCCTCATAATCGGAGGTGTTGTTTGTACTGCACTTTCTATGGCAGGCGGTTTTATTACTGACCTTAAAATTGGTTACTGGCTTGGAACTTCTCCATATAAGCAACAGGCATGGAAATTCGTTGGTACCATTGTTTCAGCCGCTACGGTAGGTGGTGTCATAATGATCTTAAACAAGACTTATGGTTTTACCGGTCCTGATGCATTGGTTGCTCCACAGGCAAATGCTATGGCTGCAGTTATCGAGCCTATGATGTCGGGTAAACCTGCACCTTGGCTTCTGTATGCGGGTGGTGCTTTTCTGGCATTAATATTAACTATGATTGGCGTACCTGCACTTGCATTCTCTCTGGGTATGTTCATTCCGCTTGAACTTAATACTCCGCTGCTGGTTGGAGGTATTATAGCCTGGTTTGTAAGCACTAGATCAAAGGATGCCAATGTTAATAATGCCCGTCGCGAACGCGGTACCCTCATTGCTTCCGGCTTTATTGCCGGTGGGGCCCTTATGGGAGTTGTGAGTGCTATGTTGAGATTTGGCAACATAAACTTTGTCAACCCTGAGTGGTTTACGAGTCATGCTGCTGAAGTGCTCGCTTTAGCCATGTTCATGATTCTCTGTGGTTATATGATTTGGGAAATTCTGAAAGCAAAAAAAGAAGTCGACTAAAAGTCTTAAAACAAACTCAGCTATGATAGATGAAATTAAAAACCGGTTCCTCAGGTATGTAGCCCTGGATACCCAAAGTGACGATAACTCACAAACGTTCCCAAGCACCAAAAAGCAGCTTGTTATGCTTGAAATGCTTCGTGATGAACTTCTTGCACTGGGTTTGCATGATGCCCTTATGGATGAAAACGGATATGTGATGGCAACCCTGCCTGCTAATAACGGCAAAGAAAGCCCTGTGGTTGGTTTTATAGCTCATGTTGATACCAGTCCCGATATGCCGGGTAATAATATTAAACCGCAAATAATCCAAAACTATGACGGTGGAAATATTTTGCTCAATGAGAAACTAAAGCTCTATTTATCTCCATCAGAATTTCCCGAGATCAAACAGTATTCCGGCCAAACCTTAATTGTAACAGATGGTACCACATTGCTGGGAGCAGATGATAAAGCAGGAGTTACGGAAATTATGACTGCTGTTGAGTACCTGGTTAAACACCCCGAGATAAAACATGGCCCGATAAAAATAGGATTTACACCTGATGAAGAAATTGGTCGGGGTGTTGACTTTTTCAATGTTGAAAAATTTGGGGCTGACTGGGCGTATACATTAGATGGTGGCGAAATTGGCGAACTGGAATTCGAGAATTTTAACGCCGCCAGTGCTAAAATTATAGTACAGGGCAAAAATATTCATCCCGGCTATGCTAAAGGTAAAATGCTGAATGCTATTCTTTTATCGATGGAGTTCAACGCACTCCTGCCAGTTTTCGATAGACCGGAGTTCACTCAGGATTACGAAGGTTTCTATCATATAACTAAAATCGAAGGTACAGTTGAGAAGGCCTCTTTTCAATACATCATCCGTGATCATAATAAAGAGTTGTTCGAAAATCGTAAGAAGATTATGCAGCAATGCACTGACTTTATGAACAACAGGTATGGAGCAGGAACTTTTACTCTGGAACTCAAGGATCAGTATTTTAATATGAAAGAGAAAATTGAGCCTGTTTGCCATATTGTTGAAACGGCAAAAAGGGCTATGGAAGAAGTGCACATAAAGCCACATATCAAACCTATCAGAGGTGGTACTGACGGTTCCAGACTGAGTTATATGGGTCTGCCTTGTCCTAATATATTCGCCGGTGGACATAATTTCCATGGAAAATATGAATATATTCCTTTAGAATCAATGGAGGCGGCAACAAAAGTAATTCTAAAAATCATTGAGCTTAATGGCCTA
Organism: uncultured Lentimicrobium sp.; assembly: GCA_964643225.1. Taxonomy (GTDB): domain Bacteria; phylum Bacteroidota; class Bacteroidia; order Bacteroidales; family Lentimicrobiaceae; genus Lentimicrobium. Next base: position 219,120 of record CAZXQT010000002.1, read on the forward strand.
ACACCAAGCGAAGCTTAATTTCGTTCACATAGGAATCACAGCCATAGAACAGCCAATCAGAAGAGATAAACCTCCTCTATGGCTGTTCTATGGCTATCGTTTTTCTCAAAAATCCACTAAAAATCTATCTGTGTTATTTTTGATTCAATTGTAAATGTTGTTTTTAGCAGTCCATCGGAGTAGTTTCCCTGACTTAAAACACCATTGTTTCTGATGCCGCCATCATAATTACCTCCGGTATAAACAGCATATGTTGTTCCGATGCGTAATGCTTCGGATGAGAACAATACAGAGTAATAAGCTCTCTCTGGCTCAAATGTAACTATTGCATTACCGTCCATATCCTCGATATGGAACAAGCTACCCTCATCCAAAATTCCGGCCGACATGGCCAGCAACGAATTCTGCACCGATGATGCAGATGCTGATTGGGTCATTGGAGAATTAGTTCCGGAAATTATAGTAAAACCTTCATTGATCAGAAACTCTCCATTTACATCCACTCCAACCTCCGGATGAGCAGGTGGTCCATGTACTATAACGGTTCCTCCGTTCTGGTGATATTCTCCGTTACTGTCAATTCCATCTCCCTGAACAGCATCGATGGTGACAGAGCCTCCATTAATAACTATGGCGCTGCCATCATTGAAATCAACATCAAACCCATTCGAGGAGTTAAGACCATCATCGTATGACCTGATATAAATATTACCTCCATGAATATTCACGAAAGGAGCTTCGAGACCTTCCATAGTATTCTCAATCCGGATTGTACCACCAAATACATCAATCTGCTCATCCGACTTTATTGCATCGTCTTCGGAGGTAATGATTACTGTACCATTTCGGATAGTTAAAGGTCCATCGCTTTTTATAGTTTTAGCTTCAGCAAACTCGGCATCATTGCCTTCTCCAGATACATGAATCTTATCTCCTCTGGTAACAATGCTCATTTCGGGTCCGGATGATGTTGTTCCAATTACAATGGCTCCTTCCGCTGTAATTCCTCTCCCGGCTGTCCCTGTGCTTTCCGTTGTGATACTACCGCCTTCTGCAGTAAAGTTCCCATCTGCATCCATGCACCGGGAATAAAAGGCATCAGGCTCTCCTTCTTCATTTATATAAGTCGACCCATCACCAGAAGAAATAATATTTACGGTACCTGATCTTATCAGTATATCCCTGTCTGCTGAAATTCCCTTACCTGCAATACCGGGAAGGCTGATATTTATTACACAGCCATCTATTAAAACATTATTGTCTGATTTTATGCCTGTACTAAAGGAAGGGTTATATCCGTTGCTCATTGGTTCAGCGATAGTATTCCCTTCAATGTCGATAGTTAGAGTACCTCCTGTCAGTTTAATGTCTTCTTCGCTTTTTATACCCTTTGATTTATCACCCAAAATGTGCATGGTTATGTTGCCACCGGTTAAATCCATCGTTCCATCGGTATAAATGCCCTGCTTGTCTTCTGCCGAACTGTGGATTGTAAGGGAACCATTTCCATCCAGCACTCCGTCAGCACCAATATGAAGGGCTCCTTTATACTGCTCCTGGGGCCCCGTATAAATCAGCCCATCTGTCAGCACATTCTGCGTTCCTTCAGCCAGACTAACCGTAATCTTTTCGCTTCCGAGCAGGGAGAGTGCAGGCCCGCTACTGTTTGTTATTTCAGAACCCTGCAGAATAACTTCATAACTTTTTGTCGAATGCACCTCAATCCCCATATTATCAGATTTACCGGATATATAGTAACTCACCGCTTCGTGGGTGGATTGAATAAGGATCAGGTTATCGGAAAGCGATACTTCAACTCCTTCAAAAGCCAGAGGATTGAAAATATGTGGAGCACCATCCGCTAGTACAATTCTTACATCTTTCGTGTTGTCTCCGAATGTGATACTATCAATCTCACTTAACTTAAAATTATACAATCCGTTAATCGCCCTTATGTTGACTTCCAACTGGTCGGTGCTAAAGTATATGCTATCTATAATATTCAACGGCATTCCTAGCACCATTTTATCCGATTTATGAAGAAAAATTTTCTCCTGTGCAATGCCTGAAAATGAAAAACCCATAAGCAACCATATCAAACAGGTAATTCTGCAGCATTTGTACTTATCCCTCATAGCTTAATAAATTTAACGATGGTTTCATCAATCTGCAAAAAGTAAATACCCTGACGCAGTCCTGTTACATCAATTTCATCGTTAATGTCACCAATAACATAGATTTGTGCTATGCTCCCGTCAGGTCTGTATATAACTACTTCGTTGCTACTGCTTTTGATTCCTGTAAGTTTAAGTTTATCTTTTGCAGGATTTGGGAAGACCATTGCAGCATCACTTATCGCTTCTCCCAAAAAAGTAACCTCATCAAAATGCATTTTTCTTATACTTTCAATAGAATATGCATTCGTAACATCAGAAGCGAGGTTGATAAGAATATCACCACCTGCAAAAGTAATATTCGTTATTTCTTTCAGAGATTCGGCAGTTTCCGTGCCATCCGTCTGCGTTATGACCAATTCCTGTGAACTTGCTTTCTCAGCTGTCAAGAATAGGAGCAGAAGCGTAAATAGTATATATTTCATCATCATTTGTACAATCTTAAAGTTTATATACACCAGATAAATTATTAAGTGGTAATAAGGTAATGTATCATCTATTTACCTGATTTACAATCTATACTATTGATAATCATTGTCTTAAATACATATAACTTAAACACAGAAACTGACTTGATTACTTAACCCAGTTGGGTATTTTTACCTAATTACCGACCCAGGCTTCAGATATTTTTTTTCTGTAAGGGAAATTTGATTGAAATTGCGTTTATGCTTAGTATGCATATAAAATATACAGACGCTTAAATGACAGAAGGGCTCAATCCATATAATTCAGACACTTTTCGTGTATCTATTCTCAACTCACTGAAGGAAGCAATCGTTGTGCGTGATCTCTCAGGAAAGATATTATTCGCAAATAATGCAGCAGGTGCGTTATTTGGCATGGATAAAGAAATACTTACAGATAAGAGCATAGAGTTTATAATCCCGCACGAAAATTTAGAAGATGAAAAGAAACTGCTTCAGAGTCTGCTCTTTGGTGAGCCCATTGAAAACTATGAAACTGCCAGAATAAGAAGCGACGGTCAACTTATCAAAGTTTTTATCAACCTCTCCCCTTTAAAGGATGAGACCGGTAAAGTTTATGCAGTATTAAGTGTATTAAGGAGCGCTGCTGATCAAAAAAGGTCAGAGGGAAAGTTTCAGTCCTTACTGGAGTCGGCTCCCGATGCCATGGTAATAACCAACAAAGCAGGTCAGATTGTATTGGTTAATGCGCAGACAGAAAAGCTTTTCGGATACAACCGCAATGAATTGATAGGTCATACAGTAGAAATACTCATTCCGCAACAGTATAAGGGAATTCATCCTGAGCACAGGAAACATTATATGAATGAACCCAGAGTTCGTGAGATGGGTGCAGGACTGGAATTATTCGCTTTACACAAAGACGGACACGAATTTCCTGTAGAAATAAGCCTTAGTCCTCTGCAGCTTGATGATGGTATTTTTGTATCTGCAGCGATCCGGGATACTACTAACCAAAAAAAAGCTGCCCGGGAATTAAAAGAATATGCATCACGACTTGAGTTTTCGAACAGAGAGCTGGAGCAGTTTGCATATGTCGCTTCCCATGATTTACAGGAACCTCTGAGGAATATCACAAATTTTGTTTCTATGCTCGAAGAGTCTTTTAACGAAACACTTTCAGATGATGTAAAGTATTTCTTAAAGGTAATTACCTCCTCCACAACCAGAATGAAAGCTTTAATAAGCGACCTTCTTGGCTTTTCCCGGATTGGCAGAAACAGGATAATACAGGAGGTCGATTGCACTCAGGTGCTAAACGAAGTCCTTACCGATATGAGTGTTCTTATTAAAGAGAATAATGCACTGGTAACAGGGAAGAACCTGCCTGTTGTGAGGTATAATCCACGTGAATTAAAACAACTGTTTCAGAATCTTATTAGCAATTCAATAAAGTTCCGAAAGAAAGAACTCGATCCGGTTATTGAAATTAACTGTATGGAAAATGAATCGGAGTGGGAGTTTGCCTTTTCCGACAACGGCATTGGTATTGATCAGGAATACTTGTCTAAAATATTCCTGATTTTCCAACGGCTTCATTCAGAGAAAGAATATCCTGGAACGGGTATCGGACTAGCCACCTGCAAAAAGATAGTTGAGTCAAACGAAGGTCGTATCTGGGTTAATTCACAACCCGATGAAGGAACGACATTTTATTTCACAATTCCTAAAACTATAACACTACATGAGGATATTTAAAATTGTAATGCTTATTGATGATAACGAGCACGACAACTACATTCATAGCTTTAACATTAAAAAAGTGGACAGTTCTACAGAAGTAATACCTGTAACATCCGGTATTGATGCGCTTGATTATTTCGAACAGGCTGAAACTGATCCGGTCAAATTTCCGCTACCTGATCTTATATTCCTGGATATCAATATGCCCCGTATGAATGGTTTTGAATTTCTGGAAAAAGCCCGCGAACGTAATCTCTTTGTCAGGAATAACACGGTAGTGATCGTAATGCTTACCAGTTCACTCAACCCAGGCGACGCAACTAAAGCTAAACAAGTGTTCACACAGGAAATAGTCGAATTCAAAAACAAACCGTTAACTCCTGAAATGTATCAAGAGATAATTGCTACCTTTTCAAATTAATCAGTTTTAAAATAATTGGAACGCTTTTTGCATTCAGAGTGAAAAATACCATGCAATGACTCACCTGACTTCAAGTTTAAAAACATACATAACCTTCCTGACTCTGTTGGTGCCCATGTTATTGTGGTCACAACCTATCAATCAAATAGAAAACAATGCATTTAAGAGAGGTGAAAAACTTACTTTCAGAGTGTACTACCAATCTCTTCTTACCGGAAAAGTAACAGCAGGTGAAGCAAAAATCGAAGTCAGGAGTAAAAGATCAACTAAAAATAACCGGCCCGTATATCACATCATTGGTACCGGTGAATCAAAGGGGGCATTTAATTTTTTCTTTAAAGTAAACGACCGGTTCGAAACCTTTATTGATGAAGAAGGATTGTTTCCCTGGTATTTTATCCGAAGAACACGTGAAGGCGGATACAAAAAAGACGATGAAGTAACTTTTGATCATAACCGTAATCTTGCCACCAGTCGCAATGCTGTTAAGAAAATACCTCAGAATGTGCAGGATATAGTTTCTGTATTTTATTACGCCAGAACGCTTAACATTGATGGTGTAAAACAAGGTGATTCATTCCCCCTCTCATTCTATCTGGATGACTCGGTATATGTTTCAAAAATTATCTTCCTTGGCAAAGAGCAGATCAAAACCGAAACAGGCACATATAATTGCCTCAAATTCAAACCTATGGTAGCCACTGGAGATGTCTTTAAAGAACCCTATCCAATGGAGCTTTGGGTAACCGACGATGCAAACCGTATACCAGTCCTGGTGCAGTCTGCCGTAATAGTTGGTTCTGTAAAAATGGAGCTTATGTCTTATGAAGGTCTGAGGAACCCACTCAGGTCACTCGTTAGCAATAACGGCAAGAAATAGATATATTTGTCATGAGTTAATGCTTTGAACATTCAAGTCATTCTATATGAAAACCCCCTTCTCCCTGCTTGCCTTATTACTGGCATTGTTGATTACACCCAGTGTTTTTAGCCAACAAACCAGATACTCTGTTCCAATAAAACATCAAAATACACAAAAGGTGAGTGTGCCCGATTACCGGTGGGCTAAAGTAGATTCCCTGTCATCAAACGGATTGCCGAAGTCTGCACTATCCCTCATCACAGAGATCATGAATGAAGCATCAGCAAAAGGTGACTACCCTGAACTCATAAAAGCCAATCTCTATGAGTTAAAGCTTCGGGCCTCTTTTGAAGAAAACTACCTGATCAATTATATTGCTGAAAAAGAACGTCTTATAACGGAAGGTGAAGCTTTTACTAAAGCATTGTCAGGCGAAGCACTGCAAAAGCAATCGGCTGCAAAACAAATAATGCTGTCCATTCTTGCTGATTTATACTGGCAGTACTATTCTGAAAACCGATATGTCATTCTGCAAAGAACCAATCTGTCGGACATATCTTCCGATAAGGGAGAAGTTATTCCGATAAGCCAGTGGACTCCCGGTCTGTTTATTGTAAAGGTTTCAGAATACTACAAAGCATCCCTCGCCAATCCAGAAAATCTGCAATCAATCAGATTAAATGACTTTGATACTATTTTAACAGAGGCTAAAGGGTCGAAGATATTCAGACCCACACTGTTCGACTTTCTGGCGCATAAAGCCGCTGATTTTTTTATGTCGGAGGATGCATCAGTTACCATACCATTGGATGCATGGATAATGAATGATGCAGCTTTACTTGGTTCAGCCGCGACATTTGCATCAATATCTTTAACGACTGCAGATAGCTTGTCTTTTCATTTCCAGGCAACCAGGGTACTGCAGCAATTAGTAAAATTCCATTTGCAGGATAAAAGTCCCGACGCTCTTGTTGATGTTGATCTGAAAAGACTTGATTTCATACAAAGAAACATAAACCATGACGGTAAAGACAGCTTATATTTCCATGCTCTCCTTGATCTGGAAAGTAAGTATCGTAAGCAGCAGATTGCAGCAGCTGTAATAGAGAAAATTGCATTATGGTATTATAATACCAATCAAAATCCACCTGTCCGAATACTAAAGAAGCAATACCGAAGCGCCGGGGAAGAAACAGAAAACAATCCTGCCAAAGCAAGGGAATGGTGTTTGTTAGGACTAGAGCGGTATCCAAAATCTCCTTTTGCCAAAAATTTACAGAACCTTGTAAATCTTATAGAACAACCCTATCTCGAATTCCAAACACAGACAGAAGTTATTCCCGCAAGAGAATTTCCTGTATTGTTAAACTATAAGAATATTGACCGGGTATGGTTTCGTGTAGTCCCTGTTGGTTATATACCGAAGGCTTCACAGTACAATGTGCGTGATTTTCATAAATATCTGGCAATTAAGCCTGCACTGGAGTGGGTTGAGAAATTACCCCGGTATACTGACTTCCGCCAGCACAGACTTGAAATGATTTTCCCGAAACTGGCATCAGGCAATTACCTTGTAATGGTCAATAATAAAAACACATTCACAGAAAAAGATACATTACTGGTTTATGAATTCATAGTTGCAAGTAATCTGGCCTTAATTGTTAAATCAGAACCTAATGGCCATGGCCAGCTGTTTATACTTAACCGTACCACCGGAAAACCCGTCAGAGGTGCAGGTATTCAGTCATTTATCAACACGTATAATTACCAGTTACGGGAGTATGAGCGCGTGAACCGTGACAAATATATATCGGGAAACGATGGATCGGTAAATTTAAAAAAATATGAAGCTGCTCAGCGAAATAATAACCTGTCTTTTGAGATTAGCTATAAAAGCGATACGCTTATCGCTGAAAATTCCTATTATCCACTTTACTCTCAACCCTCAGTAAACTCCACCTATTCTACTTTTTTCTTTACTGACAGGGCTGTCTACAGACCCGGGCAGACGATTTATTTTAAGGGAATTGTCTATAATACAAACCGTGATGAACATAGTTCTATTGCAGAGGGCCATAATTCTACAGTAATACTCAGGGATGTAAATGGTCAGCAACTAAGTTCAGTAAATGTAACTACCAACGAATTTGGGTCCTTCAACGGATCTTTTGTACTTCCAGCAACAGGTCTCACAGGCCAGATGTCGATAAGTAACGGTATTGGTGACCGGTACTTTAATGTAGAAGAATACAAAAGACCTCGTTTCGAAGTGAAGTTTGTTCCAACAGACAGCACTTTTCGACTTGAAGAAGTTGTCACAGTAGCAGGTCGGGCGAGAACATATACCGATGTTGCTGTCAATGATGCAACCGTAAAGTACCGGGTAGTGCGCACAGTAATTTTCCCTTACAGGGACTTTGGTTATCGGATATGGCCACCTGTACAGATAGAAGATGCTGAAATTGCCCAGGGTACCGTTCAGACCTCCGAAGATGGCAGCTTTTACATTTCTTTCACAGCTAAGCCTGCTTCCATGCAGGGAAACATCTACTTCTCAACCTACAATTACACTATTTACGCAGATGTAACAGATGTTAATGGCGAAACCCGTTCCGGACAAACCATCATATACATCAGCAAAAAATCTTTGGCACTTACGACAGACATTCCCCGTGAAGTAAATATGCTTCAGTCTCAAACTTTCACCGTCAGTGCAAAGAATTTGTATGGCAGATCCGTGCACTCACAGGTAAAAGCGGAGATCTATAAATTAAAAGAGAGTGCACTACTGCTTCCAAGAATTTGGGATAATCCCGATACTACCTTGTACACTTCCGACCAGTTTAAAAAGAGGTTACCTGGCTATCCCTATATGGATGAATACTTCTATTCTGAAGGCAGCTCTGCTACCTATAAAAGTGGCGATATAGAAGAACAGGTCTGGTCCACTGTTCTGAATACTGCATCCGACAGCACTTTTAATCTGAAGAATATTAAGGCCGGCCAGGGGAAATACCTCCTGAAACTTTCCACTACCGATCGTTTCGGTGAACTTATAACCTTTGAACGTGAGATAACACTGTACAGTTCGGATGCTAAGAAAGTACCATATCCGCAATATTTATGGTTTACTATGTTAAATGACCGACCAAAACAAGGCGAACTGCTGGAGTTTGTGGTAGGTAGCTCAGTCGATGCCAGGGTACTGATACATATTCAGCATAAAGGAAAAACACTTAAGCAGGAATGGATAGAGACAGAGGGGCAAAAGAAGCTTTCCTATCAGTTACCTGACACCCTTGCAGGACAAGTCCATCTTACGGTCAGTATGATTCACAGTAACCGGTTGTTTCAATTGAATCCGATATTCTTTATTGATGATACCAGGAAAGAGCTGAAGTTTGTATTCGAAACATTCCGGTCTGTCCTTACTCCCGGAGGAACAGAGAAATGGAAGATTAAAATCACCGACTCAAAAGGCAATCCTGTTAAAAGCGAACTGCTTGCTGCTATGTACGATGCATCCCTGGATGCAATTATGAAAAATGAATGGCAGCTTCAATACGAAACATGGTGGCCTCATAATATTAACTGGAATCTGGAAAACAATTTTAATATTTCTTCCAGTCGTTTTCTCCCGAGGGAGCCAAAAGATTATCAATGGCACTCTACCCAATACGATGCGCTGAACTGGTTTGGATTTTACAGATATTCCGACAGGAATTACCCTATGGCTATTGGATTAATGAAAAGAACCACAGTGGTAGACAATCTGGCCCTTGAGGAAGAGGAAGTGGCAGAGGGAGCAGTTTTTATGGTTGCAGATACCAACGGAAATTCATTGGCTACCGGAAGCCAAAGAACTCAGAATACCGAAAGCCCTGTTACAGTTCGAAGGAATCTCCAGGAAACTGCCTTCTTCTATCCACACCTGACCACCGGTAAAGAGGGTGAAACGTTCATAGAGTTCACTGTACCTGAAGCTCTTACAAGATGGAATTTCATGGGGTTAGCCCACAACACTTCTATGCAAAGCGGGGTTTTTACCAAAGAGGTTGTTACGCAGAAAGAACTGATGGTTGTACCCAACCTTCCACGTTTCTTCCGCGAAGATGACATAATAACCGTAAAAGCCAAGATCAATAACCTACTGCAGAACCCTATAGAGGGAACTGCTAAACTGGAGATTGTTGATGCGATTACGATGAAAAACATAGACCAGCTCTTTAATAACACTGCTGCTGTTAAACCATTTACTTCCGAAGCAAAGTCTGGCGTTTCGGTTGAATGGGATGTAAAGATTCCAAAAGATATTGAGGCAGTTATCGTGAGAATAACAGCACAAACAGGTAATCATAGCGATGGTGAAGAATATATACTTCAGGTACTTTCGAACCGCATACTGGTAACCGAAACGCTGCCTTTACCTGTAAACGGCAATGAAACAAGACAATTTGAACTGAAAAGGCTGAGCGAAATAAAGCCAGGATCATCGGAGGATTCATCTATTGAACCAAAATCGCTCACACTGGAGTTTACAGGTAATCCCATATGGTATGCTATTCAGGCTTTACCCTGGTTAGACGCTCATAAGCGGGAAAATGCCGATCAGGTTTTCAACAGATTCTATGCCAACAGTTTAGCTTCCTATATCGTTCAAAGTAATCCTAAGGTTAAGTATGTGTTTGAGCTATGGCGCAATGCAACTCCTGATGCACTATTGTCAGCTCTCGAAAAAAATCAGGAGCTGAAGAGCTTGTTCATCGAGGAAACCCCCTGGTTAATGGAGGCTAAGGACGAGAGTGAGCAGAAGCGCAGAATAGCCCTCATGTTCGATGTCAATAAAATTGCTGCAGAGAAATCCGAAACCTTTGGCAAGCTGCTAAACCTGCAGACAGCCAATGGTGGTTGGCCGTGGTTTGAAGGTATGCCCGAGAGCAGGTATATTACTCAACTGGTAGTGACCGGTCTTGGCAAATTGCATCAAATGGGTATAACTGACCTTAACAAAGACGAAGCTGTCCGGAATATGGTACAGAAGGCAGTCAATTATCTGAGTGCCCGATTACTTGAGGACTATCAAAAAATTGAAGAGCGTAAGGCACTAAAAACAGATAACCTCGGATACGAACACATTCAGTTTCTTTATGCCCTTTCCTATTTCGACGGGTTAATTAAGTACCCGCAACAGGCAGAAAAAGCAGTTGCCTATTTTTCTGAACAAGCCCGTCAATACTGGAATAGTCGCACATTATATGCCCAGTCAATGATCGCAATACAGTCATCCAGAAATGGAGATATGAAAACTGCCCGGTCTATTGTCTCTTCCCTGCGTGAAAAATCCATTACAGACAAAGAAATGGGAATGTATTGGAGGGCAAACAGCGGAGGATATTACTGGTATGAGGCACCGGTTGAAACTCAAGCCATTCAGATAGAATTATTCGATGTCTATAGCAGGATGGTCAGTGATAAAGCAGAAAAAGAACGCTTGCAAAAGGAAATTGACCTGATGAAGACATGGCTGCTGAAGCAAAAGCAAACACAGTCATGGAACACCGACCGTGCAACTGTCGATGCAGTTTACGCCCTTATTATGAAAGGAACAGACTGGCTCGATAATGCTCAGTCTGTTAATATCACTGTCGGAGCACAAAAAATTGAGACCGGCAATGCTCAGCAGAAAGCTGAACCAGGCACCGGATACTTTAAAAAAGTATGGACCGGAAATGAGGTAACGCCGGATATGGCAAATATTACTGTTACAAATACTGGAAAATCGCCTGCCTGGGGAGCAGTGTATTTACAATATACCGAAGATATTGACAAAGTCACTGCTGCAAACAGCCCTCTTACAGTAAAAAAGCAATTGTACATCAAAGAAAATCAGCCAACCGGTCCTGTCCTTATGGCTATTAACCCCAATAAACCCATCATGATTGGTGATAATATTATTGTGCGAATTGAAATATCCACCGACAGAGATCTGGAGTTTGTTCACCTGAAGGATATGCGTGCTGCGGCATTTGAACCGGTTGGTGTATTATCCGGATACAAATGGCAACATGGGCTCTGGTATTTTGAGAGCATCAGAGATGCTTCAACCGATTTCTTTATCAACTACCTGTCAAAAGGGTCGTATGTTTTCGAGTATCCATTGATGGCTTCTCAAAAAGGTACCTTTTCAAATGGTATCACCACTATACAATGCATGTATGCACCAGAATTTGCTGCACACAGTGAAGGAACTGAAGTAACGGTTAAAGAGTGAAGGAACTGAAGTAACAGTTAAAGAGTAAATCTAGGACTGTTTCATCCTGTGGTTAGCCTCGATGCACCACATCAGTTCTTTAATAAACAATCTGGCTCTGTTATCAACTTCCGGATCAAGTGGGATTCCATTTTCATCGTAGAGGTTTTGAACAGAGGGATTTGGAAACATAGACGGAACTGTCCATGCACGCATCTTCCATAAAACAAATTGCAGGGATGTTATCACCTGGGTTCCTCCAAAGATTCCATCCGAAGCAGTGGAGATAGCAACAGGCTTTCTGTACCATTCTTTATACAGCAGGTCAATGGCATTCTTGATGGATGGAGGGTATCCCCCGTTATACTCCGGAACCACAATAATTATCCCGTCTGCACCGGTAATCTTTTTCGAAAACTCCACTGCTTCGGGCAGGGGATTCTGCAGATAACTCAGCCTTTCTTCAAAAAGCGGAAAGTTATAATCCTTAAGATCAATGATCTCAGCAGTAGCAATATTGTTCTTTTCGAGATAGTTTTTAAAATACTTTGCCACTCTGTGGCTGTTTCTCCCAATTCTTATACTGGAAGAAATGATACCAATATGTGCCATTACAACGTTGTTTTATTAACAAAGATAACAAGAAGCGGCTATATAACCTGGATAATCACGTTGATGATATAACCTAGATCACCACGTTGATGATCTTGTTCTGAACCACGATGATCTTCTTAGGTGCCTTACCTTCCAGCCATTTTGCAGCCTCAGGTGCTTCGAGGGCAGCCTTCTCTATTTGAGTAATAGCAGCATCTTTCGGCATGGTTAATTTAAAACGCATCTTGCCGTTAAATGACACGGGATATTCAAATGTGTTTTCCACAATATACTCCTCCCTGAAATCAGGGAAAGCAGCTTTTGTAATACTATCCTGATTGCCCAGCAGATTCCAGAGTTCTTCTGCAATATAGGGTGCGAATGGAGAAACCAGTATAACAAGCTCACTTAGAATTCTGCGGTTATTGCATTTGATTTCAGAAAGTTCGTTTACACAAATCATGAAGGAGCTTACAACCGTATTGAACGAATATCTTTCAATATCATCGCTCACTTTACGTATGGTCTTGTGCAGAATTTTTAATTCCTGGGCCGTTGGATCACCTTCCGTTACAGTAAACTTATTTTCGTTATCGTGGAATAATCGCCAGAACTTTCTAATAAACCTGAATACCCCTTCAATACCATTGGTATCCCATGGTTTTGCCTGTTCAATCGGACCCAGGAACATTTCATACATACGCAGAGTATCGGCTCCGTATCTTTCAATAAGATCATCCGGGTTCTGCACATTGTATTTTGATTTCGACATTTTCTCTACTTCCCAGCCACATAGGTACTTACCGTTTTCCAGCACAAATTCTGCATCTTCAAACTGAGGCTGCCATTTTTTAAATGCATCCAGATCCAGTATATCGTTATGAACCAGGTTCACATCCACATGAATGGGCTGCACCTTCTGTTCACCGATAAGGTTATAACTTATGTAGGTGTTGGTCCCCGGTACTCTGTATACAAAATTTGATCTTCCCTGAATCATACCCTGGTTTATCAGTTTCTGGAATGGTTCATCCTTAACAACCAGACCCAGGTCATACAGGAACTTATTCCAGAACCTTGCGTACAGTAAATGGCCCGTAGCATGCTCTGCACCTCCCATATATAAATCAACATTTTGCCAGTATTCCACTGCTTCTCTTGAGAAATAAGCCTGGTTATTTCCCGGATCCATATACCGGAGATAATAACCGCTCGACCCGGCAAAACCGGGCATGGTATTCGTTTCCAGCGGATATCCTTCCCTGCTCTTCCAGTTCTGAGCTCTTGCCAGAGGAGGCTCCCCTGATTCAGTAGGCAGATATGCGTCAACAGCCGGAAGCTCAAGTGGCAACTCAGACTCCGCAAGAGTATATGGCATTTCATCCTTATAATATACAGGGAATGGTTCACCCCAATAACGCTGTCTGCTGAAGATGGCATCACGAAGTCTGAAATTTACCTTTCCTTTTCCAATTCCCCGTGATTCAAGATTTTTTATGGTTTCTCCGATAGCCTGTTTTACTTCCATTCCATTCAGGAACCCGCTATTGATCATAATTCCCTCTTTTGAATCGTACGATTCTTCCCATAGTGCAGGATCAACAGGTGTTTCACCTTTGCGGGATACAACCTGCAGTACCGGTAATCCAAAATGACGGGCGAAAGCAAAGTCGCGGCTGTCATGACCCGGCACCGCCATTATGGCTCCTGTGCCGTACCCCATGAGTACATAATCGGCCACCCAAACGGGTATTTCCTCTCCACTGAGCGGATTAATGGCATAAACCCCGGTAAATATACCGCTTACCTTTTTTACCTCAGTCATACGCTCACGCTCCGACCTGTTCCTGGCCCAGTTAACATACTCAGTCACCTGCTCCTTGCATTCCGGCGTGGTAATCATATCAACATACGGATGCTCGGGAGCCAGAACCATAAAGGTAACACCAAACATCGTATCAGCCCTGGTGGTAAAAATTTCGAGTGTTTCCTCCTGGTCTTTAAGATTGAAGTGGGCAGTACAACCTTCACTCCTTCCAATCCAGTTGCGCTGTATATCCTTAATAGAGTCATGCCAGTCAATTCTTTCCAGTCCTTCCAGCAACCTGTCAGCATATGCAGATATGCGGAGCAGCCATTGCTTCATTTTTTTTCGTTCAACCGGATGCCCTCCTCTAACACTGAATCCTTCACTTACTTCATCATTTGCCAGCACAGTACCGAGTGCGGGACACCAGTTTACCATAGTATCTGCCAGATACGCAAGTCTGTAATTCATCAGCATTTCCTGCTGTTGCTTTTCACTCCAGCCTTTCCACTCTGCAGCCGTAAATAATACAACTTCACCAGCCCAGGCATTTATGCCTGCGTTACCCTTATGTTCAAATTCTGCAACAAGCTTATCTATATGCTCTGCCTTATCGGCAACTCTGTTATACCAGGAATTAAATAATTGTATAAAGGTCCACTGCGTCCATTTATAATAATCCGGATCGCTCGTTCTTACTTCTCTGTCCCAGTCATACGAGAACCCAATTTTATCCAGCTGTTCCCTGTACCGTTCAATATTTTTGGCCGTTGTAACAGCAGGATGCGTGCCTGTTTGAATGGCATACTGTTCAGCAGGCAGTCCAAATGCATCGTACCCCATAGGATGGAGAACATTAAATCCCTGGAGCCTTTTATATCGTGCGTATATATCTGAGGCTATATAGCCTAACGGATGACCAACATGTAATCCTGCACCGGAAGGATATGGGAACATGTCTAAAACATAAAACTTCGGTCTGTTGGGGTCGATGCCAGTTTTGTATGTTTTATTCTGATACCAGTATTTCCGCCACTTTGGCTCTATTTCATTAAAATTGTATTCCATCTGATCTGTGCTGTTTTAAGAGGGGCAAAATTAGCAATAATTGACGAAAGCAGATCAACCATGAACTTCCTCATATTTATAATTGTCTGATCTATTTATAATTATTACCTTGCGCCTTTTTAGATGCTATGAAAAATATACATTTACTGTTCTTTATGTTCCTGATAAGCAGTTTATTACAGGCGGCAAACTGGCCCGGACATGCTATAGTTGGCAATGGCCGGTTCTGTGCTGTGTATTCTGAGGACTCCAGAATAACCCTGAAAGACGGGAATAAGGGAGTCAGGCATTTTTACTTCCAGGATTATGCCTCCGATTACTTTAAGTCGGCACACTATGAGCTTTTTAGTAAGCAGGCTGCTGTTTTTAAAGATAGCATACAGCCCTTTATGGCTGATTTTTATACACCTTCGGCCAGGCATTACAGGGCAAAAACCGCACTTTTTACTACTTCTGTAAGAGCTTGTCAGCAGGGTCTGCTGATGCAGTTTAAGCCCGGAGAAAAGTATGAGAAACTCACTGCTGTTTTTAAAGTCGTCTTCAACGAAACACTACCCGGCCGGCAGCATAAAGTAACACATATTTCACTCGATGACCCTGAAGGCCCATACATTCAGTGGTCCGACAGTGTGAGGATACGGTTTATCGGCTCTTCACCCTGCAAAGCAGTATTAAAAGGAGAAAATCTCATCGAGTTTATGGTAACAGCAGAAAGCAACACGGCTTTCGATATGCTGATAATTCCAGAAATTACCGGCACATCGCAAAAATTTGTTACCCGAAACGCATGGAATAACGCATCAAAATACTGGAATGAATGGTCAAGAAAAGGTGGCTTACCTTTTCCTAAGGCATCAACAGATGAACAGAAAAACTATAACGATTATTACAGTCGCAATCTTTATGCAGCCTACGCATGTTGTTTAAACGGGCAGGTGCCGGCAGATGTTACCGGACAGTTTCTTACAAATGAAATGCCTCAGCTATATCCCCGCGATGCCATGATGGTAGCCATGAACATGCTCGAGGCAGGGTACTATGAAACTGCTACTGAGATTATACGTTTCTGGTCATCCGATGAAATTCCGCACAAAAGTCCGGGCGAGTTTTATGCCAGGTACGATGCCTTCGGACAAGCAACCGATGCTGGTTCCGGTGCACGGTATGATGAGCCGGAGTGGGACGCAGGTGCATATCTGATCATCCTCAATTATGAATACCACAAAGCAAAGGGTAAATGGATCACTAATCCCGACAAAATTTACCAGATGGCCGATTTCATAATCTCCGCTATCGATTCAACCGGCCTTCTTTATGAAGGCGGAATTGTGGAATGGACAGGCTACCTGCCTGCAACCAATATGTTGTGCGCTGCTGGCTTAAAAAGAGCAGCCGAAATTGCAGAGATGAGCCGTTTCACAGATCTGTCGTCAAAATACCAGACTGCATTTTCCGAACTGGAAACCAATATTACCCGGCTCTTTGACTCTAACAGGAAGTTATATGCAGCACTGCGCTATCATGGCATCAAGGCCGATAATAACTTCAGCATCAGCGAAAAGAAAGGAAGCCTCCACTACTTATGGGATGTGACTTCCGTTTTTGGTGTTCTGTGGGGGTTCCCTGATCATAATCTAATGCAGGATACTTACCAGTATATTAAAAACAACCTCAACCACAACGGAGGGGTACGATATTTTGAAGCAACCGATAATAACTGGCTACAGGCATATGGTAATGATCTTTTCTTTTTTGCTACGGCTGCATGGGCAAAATATGCAGCAATGCAAAACGATCGCGATTTTACTAAGAAAAGCATCGACTGGATGATTGCACAGTCAAACATATATGGTCTTATGCCTGAGCGTATCCTGGCCGATTATTCACAGACAAGCGAAGCCTCTCCACTCTCCTGGGGATGCGCCGAGTTTTCGATTGCTGTAAAAAGAGCATCACATCTTCTACGCGATTAACCTATTGTTTCATCCGGTATTAACCTGCTAATATTTTAATTGTTATTACCAGTAATGAAGAAATTAATAACCTTACGACACAAACTGCATACACTTGCCGAACTATCAGGAGAAGAGAAAAACACATCTTCCTACATTGCCGGCTATCTTAAAAAACTACAGCCAGATGCTTTGATTAGCATTGGAAATCACGGAAAAGCTGCTATATTTCAAGGCAGTGGGGAAGGGCCTGTTACTTTATTCAGGGCTGATATAGATGCCTTACCAATTCCCGAGGACAATGCTTTACCATACAAATCGCTGAATGAGAATGTATCGCACAGATGCGGTCATGATGGTCACACAGCTATTCTGCTTGGTTTCGCAAACTATTGTGCGCTACACACGCCAAAGCACGGAAAAATTGTTCTGCTCTTTCAGCCTGCCGAAGAAACAGGTCAGGGAGCTATGAATGTCATAAGCGACCCGGCATTTCAGGCACTGAAGCCTGATTTTTCCTTCGCATTGCATAACTTACCGGGATACCCATCTGGTTGCCTGGTGGTACGTGAAGGAGTGTTTGCAGCTGCATCAAAGGGCATGATAATCAAACTTCAGGGTGCTTCATCGCATGCTTCTGAACCTGAAAAAGGCAACAGTCCTGTAAGCGTTCTTCCGGCTCTTATGCAGGAGCTGCCTTTACTGGCGAACCCCGATGTGCAGAATCAAAATTTTTCCCTTGCAACCATAGTGCACGCTAACCTGGGTAAACCTGAATTTGGTATTACCACCTCCGAAGCAAAACTTATACTAACACTGAGGGCCTATAAAGATGAAGTCCTTCTTGACCTTGATAAATCAATTCAGTCCGTAGTAGATGAAAAATGCCGTGCAGAGAACATTTCTTACTCTTTCGGGTATCAGGATGTTTTCCCTGCAACGATAAACCATTCCGAAGCTGTTCACATAATTCGTACCGTCGCCAAGGAAGATGGTGTGCCGGTTATTGGAATGGAACTTCCATTTAAATGGTCGGAAGACTTTGCACACTTCACAGCGTTATCACGGGGTGCATTATTTGGCATAGGTTGTGGTTCTGACCATCCACCATTGCATTCTACCAATTACGACTTCAACGATGAAATTATTGATACAGGCTTTTTGGTATGGAGAGCAATCTACAACAAGTTACACAGATAGCACATCAGTAATGCTCAGGTAGCAACATAGTAGCCCTGTATTTGAAACCGCGATCAGTTGTTAAGTATTCTTCCTAACCTTCGGCTTATCTCGTTACGTGCTTTTTTAAGATACATATCCCTCGACAGGTGATCTGCCCAGGCTTCACTCTCGGGTGGAAGCTCTTTAAGTTCCTTCTGATTACTGCGAATCAATATGGTAAGCCTCCTGTGTATGAGTGAGAGAATTGCCCGCAGGCTGGCATCCTGCAAATTTGATTCTTCCAGTGGAACAGATATCTTATAATCCTCCCAGCCGGGGCTCAGTTCAAACTTAGGAGTGATAATATCAATGGCGGCAACTGCTATTTTCTGATCGGCATGTTTAAAAAACTCCGTGTCATCGGGTATATTATCAGTATCTACCCCTTCAGCATAAATATTGAAAATATCCTGATACACCGGGTTATCGAAAGTTATCTGATTGCCCCTCAAATCGTTACAGATCAAACGGGCAACCTCTACACGTATGGCACTTGTCTCCTTTTCAGAGATCTGCAGTGTATAATCAACTTCATGCTTGCCGTAAAGCAACAATAACCGTATAATATCAAACTCCTGACGGCTGCAATCATCAACTCCCTGTTCCGTTTCTTCATCAGGGATAATAGCAGAGTCCTGTTCATTTCCTGTCTCTTCCGTTATGGGTTGGGCCTCACCAGATTGCAGTTTAGATAATTTCTTCCGCAATAACTTATTTAGCTCAAGTATCAGGGTCTGTTCAGCCATGTTCATTATGGCGGAGCATTCTCTGATATAAAGCGACCTGATGATCGGATCAGGAACAAGACTGATACTTTCGATTATCTGATGGATGAGACCGGCTTTCTTGATCGGGTCGTTATTGGTATCTGCAAGCAATAACCGTGTTTTAAATGCAATGAAATCATCGGAGGAAGTTGCAATAAATGCCTCAACATCTGCTGATCTGTGCTTCCTTGCATACGAATCAGGGTCTTCACCATCAGGGAACAAAACCACCCTTACATTCATACCCTGCTCAAGAATCATGTCAATTCCGCGGAAGGATGCTTTAATGCCGGCAGGGTCTCCATCGTATAGTATGGTAATGTTTTTGGTATACTTACCAATGAGTTTGATCTGATCAACGGTCAGAGAAGTACCCGAAGAAGCAACCACATTTTCAATACCTGCCTGATGCAATGAGATAACATCGGTATAACCCTCTACCAGCAAACAGTTATCCTTTGCCACTATGGCGTTGCGGGCATAAAATATTCCGTAAAGGCTCTTTGATTTATTATAAATCTCCGACTCAGGAGAATTAACATACTTTGCTTTGCTCTTATCGCTGATGAGTATACGACCACCAAACCCTATCACTTTGCCGGTCAGGTTGTGTATGGGGAACATCACCCGTTCTCTGAAACGGTCGTATAACTTGCCTTCTTTTGCAATGGTTAGCCCCGATGTGGCAAGCAATTCTTCCTTATATCCTTTTGCCAGGGCCTCTTTGGTAAATGCATCCCAGCTGACAGGAGAAAATCCCAGCTGAAATTTTTTAATGATATCTTCCCTGAACCCTCGCTCTATAAAATAGCTCAATCCTACAGATTTACCCTCCTCCGTTGTAAAGAGGATATTACTGAAAAACTGTTGAGCAAACGAATGGATATTAAAAAGACTTTCGCGTTCTGTTTCTGCTAACCGTTCTTCAGGCGACGGTTCTGCCTCCTCAATCTCAATATTGTATTTTGCAGCAATGTAACGCAGAGCTTCCGGATAGCTGTACTTTTCATGCTCCATGATAAAGTTCACAGAGTTTCCGGCCTTACCGCATCCAAAGCATTTATATATACCCTTTGCAGGAGAAACTGTGAAAGAGGGAGTTTTCTCATTATGAAAAGGGCATAATCCAAGCAGGTTTGCGCCCCTTTTCTTTAACTGAACAAAATCACCAACAATTTCTTCAATGCGGGCTACATCAATAATGTCCTGTATGGTATGCTTCGGAATCAAGTCTGTTAATTTGAATTTCCAAAAATATAGTAATTATTGTTCCTCACGCAGATGATGGCTTTCAGAATATTAACAAACTACCAGCGTCTGTCAGTTTGCCGTCAAACAGTTCCCAGGTCTTGAATCCATGCTCTTCGATAAACTCCCTGATAACTCTTTCATCCGGATGATATTTCAGATTGCCATTAATAATTATGGTTTTATCTGAAATACCACAGCATCCGGGAAAAAATCCATGTTTCTGTCCTTTTAAAACAACCGGCTCCGGATTTACAAACAGGACATCAAATCCCCTGGCTGTCAGCACTTTCTCTATTCCGCGATCGGATGTTACAGCGCAGTCCGGGCCCAGCATTAATACGTTACATCTGGTGTATCCCTGATTAACATGTATCTGTTCCAGCCCAACAAATTCCTTCATAACTGCAGCATCGGTGATCTTCAAATTATGTATCAGATAGCGGTCTGTAACCACCGCATTATACATTGCACTTGCAGGATAGGTATTGCCCGGATTATTGCTTCCGAAGGTTACTTTTAGGTTTCTGCTTCGTAATGCTGAAACAACTATTTCCGGCACTGCAGGTGCTACCACTACCGAAGTTTCCCCTGCACAAAGAAATATATCGGGATGACCCGCAATGGTTTTGTATACACCGGGTAACATTTCAAGCAATACTAACTGCCCTTCTTTTGATAATGCATTCTTTGCAGGCAGAGGTATTCTTTTATCAGCGATTATCAGTGGACAGGTTTCATCCTCATTATCGGTTTCCGTAAAAATGACCTTCGTGAACTGTTGTTCCAGCAACAAGCGGTTCGATCCATTATACCCAACAGCATTGTTAAGCTGCCCTCTGGGTACTTCAATGCGCAAAACGCCATCCTCACCGGCCTTACTGTTTTGTAATTTAATTCTCCACCGGTATGTTTCGGCCAGCTGACGGAAAGCAACATGAAAAGGGCCGGCAATTAGTTCGCCACCCTGAATAAGATCTTCTGAGGGATGAAGCCCAACCCTTATCACCTTAACATCCGATCGCTCAAAAATATCCAGCAGTCTGGCGGTCAGTTCTACTGCTTCCTCCAGAGTCTGGGGTTTATAGCTTCCTTCATCATACAACTTCTCCAGCTCAGTACCCCTAATGACCATGGTCGGGTATATCCTTGTGCATCCGGCTCCCAGAGCAATGATCTTTCTTGCAGTTTCCAGACTTTTTTCCGGCGTGTCACCGGGTAAACCTGTCATCATTTGCAGCCCGAGTTCAAAACCATGCTTCCGGACTAAAGCAGACGCCTTCTCAATATCTTCTATGGTATGCCCTCTCCCGGCATTGTAAAGCACTTCTGCATCCAGCGACTGAGCACCCAGTTCAATGGTTGTTACCCCATACTCTTTCAGCAAAGCCAATGAACCCGTATTTATATAATCAGGGCGTGTGCTCAGCCGTATTCCCTGTATTTGCTTTTTCTTCAGATAATCAAAGGCAATGCTCAGGTACTCCCGCTGAAGTATTTCATCAATCCCTGTAAAATTTCCTCCAAAAAAACCTATCTCCGTATGTACTGCACCAAAAACCGAAGCAGATTCAGCAATCGTGGCCAGCCGTTCTTCAATTATTGTCTTAACTTCAGCTATGTCGGGCTGTGCATGACAGCCAGATATGCTGTGCTGGTTGCAGAAAACACAACGGTTCGGACAGGCAAGTTCGGGTACGAATACAGGGATGGTATAATATTTCATGGGACAAAATTACAATTTTGACTTAATACCGTGAGTTTCAGCACATCAAAACAAATGCGGTTACCTATTGTTGAATTATTCTAATCTTAACCGCTTGCATGACTACACGAACCAGAAAAAGAATCTTTACCTGGCATATACACGGCAGTTACCTATTTTACTTATCGCAGGGCAACTTCGAACTGTTTATACCAGTTACCGACAATAAAGACGAAGGGTACTATGGAAGAGGATCAACGTTTCCCTTTGGGAGCAATGTTATAGAAGTACACGCATCGCAAGTAAAGAACCTGCAGTTCGACCTAATCCTGTTTCAGACAGATAAAAACTACCTCATTGATCAGTATGAGATTCTTAGTGACGAGCAACGTAAACTACCCCGCATATTTCTTAAACATGAAGCGCCTTCCTTCCCTACCAGCAAAATAGTTGTAACGGATGCAGATGTGCGCATAGTTCATGTTACCCATTTTAATGATGTAATGTGGGACAACAACGGGCTATCCACATCGGTAATTATGCATGGCGTTACTGATAACGGCTACTTGTGGAATGGGAAACTTAATAAAGGCCTGGTGGTCATAAATAATTTAAGCGATCGTGGCCGTCAGCTTGGTGCTGATATTTTCAGAGCAGTCCGGCGCAAAATACCCCTCGACCTTGTTGGGATGGGTACGGAAGATTTCGGAGGAAGCGAAGTGCTTCATCCCTATCTGCCGGGATTTATGGCCGATTACCGGTTCTTCTTTAATCCCATCAGGTATTCCAGCTTTCCGCTCTCTGTATGCGAAGCAATGATGACCGGTTTGCCGGTTGCAGCCTTATCCATTACCGAATTGCCGGTTTTTATTAAAGATGGAATAAACGGTTTCGTCCATACAGATATTAACTACCTCACTCAAAAAATGAAACTACTGCTTGACGACTACGAGACTGCTAAAACCTTAAGTCGGCATGCCCGCGGCACTGCCATAAAAAATTTCAGCATTAACCGCTTCGTAAGTGAGTGGGAATGCCTCTTCGCTGAAGTAACTGAGTCAAAACTTCACATTGAATAGCTATTAAAAATTGTATGAAAAAACATCGTATTGCATTTATAAGTGAACACGCATCACCATTGGCGTCACCCGGAAGTATAGACGCGGGAGGTCAGAATGTTTATGTAAGAGAGCTGGCTCTTGAACTGGCAAAACTTGGTTTCAGTATAGATATATTTACGCGCAGGGACAGTGATACCGATCCGGAAATTATAGAGCTGGCACCCGATATTCGCGTAATCCATGTAAAGGCAGGCCCTGCAATGTATATCCCGAAAGAGCAGCTTATGGGTTATATGGATGAATTCAGTGCCTTTATGATGCACTTCATTACACAAAACCAGATCCGTTATGATCTGGTACACGCCAACTTTTTCATGTCAGGAACGGTTGCCCTGCAATTGAAAGAAACACTGAAAATACCCTTCGTAATAACATTCCATGCTTTAGGTATTGTAAGAGCTTTGCACCAGAAAGAAGCCGATAAGTTTCCAAGAAAGCGCATCTTCTTTGAAAAAAAGATCGTTAAAAAAGCAGATAAAATAATCGCCGAGTGCCCTCAGGATGCGGAAGATCTGTCGAATCTGTATTTTGCTGATCCTGAAAAAATGGACATTATTCCCTGTGGTTTTAATCCTGCCGAGTTTAATAGAGTTGACAGAAAGTATGCACGCGGTGTGATCGGTGCAGACAACAACAGTTTTGTGCTATTATCTGTCGGACGTATCGTTCCCCGTAAAGGGGTCGATGATATCATCCGGTCTCTTAAAATTCTCGTAAACAAACACCCTAACATTTGCCTGTTTATAGTGGGTGGCGACACAGATACAGAACATGGCCCATCGGCCGTTGAAATGCACCGCCTGCAAGCACTGGTAACCTCGTTGCAGCTCAACAATAAGGTTCGGTTTACCGGACCTGTAAAACCTGCTTTATTAAAATACTACTATTCTGCGGCCGATGTGTTTATTTCCGCACCATGGTATGAACCTTTCGGTATTACACCCCTGGAATCAATGGCCTGCGGTACACCGGTAATAGGTTCTGATGTGGGTGGTATAAAATTCTCCGTTAAAAACGGCGAAACCGGATACCTGGTTCCTCCCAAAGATCCCCTTCAGCTGGCACGAAAAACTGATATTCTTTTAAAGAATCCTGCCCTGCTTAAAAAGATGCAGACTGCTTCCATTGACAGAGTGCATGCTCTTTTCACCTGGCATAAAGTAGCCCTGAGTTTGCGCAATACCTATCACGAAATTATAGCGCAGAAAGTGCTGCCGGGAATTATAACAAATACAGGGTTTGTATTACAGAACGATGCCCTGCAGTTTCAATATCTTTCCATCTTAAAAGATAAAAACGTAAAAGTTAATATCAGTAGAAACAATTAAATATATCTGCCTTGAAAAAAGCAATTTTCCTCGATAAGGATGGTACGCTGGTACGCGATGTTCCTTACAACACCGATGTGCATAAAATACGACTTACATCCGGTGCATGTCGTGCTTTAAGAATGTTTGCCGACCAGGAGTATGAGCTGTTTATTATAAGCAATCAGTCGGGTGTAGCCCGTGGATTCTTTACGGAAGAAGCATTACAGCACACAGTAGAAAAAATACGTTCCATCTTTGGTCGTCTTGAGATAAATCTTTCAGGGTTTTATTACTGCCCGCATCATCCTGAAGGAAGCATTAAAAAATACTCCATTTCGTGTGATTGCCGCAAACCGTTACCGGGAATGATACTCAAAGCAGCTGCCGAGCATAATATCAGTCTGAACCATTCATGGATGATAGGAGATATCCTTGACGATGTTGAAGCCGGTAACCGTGCCGGATGCCGCACCATTTTAATAAACAATGGCAATGAAACAGAGTGGGTACGCGGTGAATACAGAATACCTGAATATATTGTTACCAATCTGATGGAAGCTGTGGAGAAAGTAAAATACACTGTTAACCACCCCACGGCATGATGAACTGGACCGGTTATAAAAACCTGCTGGTTATCCGTCCGGATAATATGGGTGATCTCCTGATGTCGTCACCTGCAATACGCGCTCTAAAAGAAACATTCCAGGCAAAAATTACCCTGCTAACCTCTGCCTTATCCGCTGAAGCGGCCGAATTAATACCAGAAATTGACGATACCATTATTACATCCCTGCCCTGGGTAAAAAGTACCAGGTCCGTATCGGGAGCAGAACTGATAAAACTGGCTGAATATCTTAGATCGCGCACTTTCGAAGCGTGTGTTATCTTTACGGTCTACAGTCAGAATCCAATGCCGGCTGCCATGCTGGCATGGATGGCAGGCATTCCAAAGCGCCTGGCATATTGCAGGGAGAACCCTTACGAACTCATCAACTGCTGGGTTCCTGATAAAGAACCTTATTCATACATCCTGCATCAAGTAGAGCGCGATTTAAAACTGGTAGAGCATGTTAATGCCTTCGCACAGGAAAGCTCCATAAACCTCACCATACCGCAGAGTGTTATTGAATCAGCCAACAGAAAATTGCAGGAGCTTGCACCCTTAACAGACGATTTTATCCTTATTCATGCCGGGGTCAGTGAGTTAAAAAGAGCCTACCCTACAGAAAAGTGGATAGAGCTTTCAAAAGTCATTACACAAAACTTTAAACTGCCTGTTTTATTTATGGGATCAGAGAATGAAAAACCCTTAACCGATATGTTACAACAGCAAACAGGCTCCATGAGCTATTCTGCAGGAGGACTTTTTAATGTTCCCGAACTTGCTGCCGTTATTAAAAAATCCCGTTTGCTGATATCCGTTAATACCGGACCTGTCCATATAGCTGCAGGATTAAAAACACCCGTACTCGTGTTATACGCTCAAACAAATCCCCAGCATAAACCATGGATGACAGAGAATAAAGTACTGGAGTTCCCGGTCAACACAAATGCGCAAAGTAAAAATGAGGTAATTGCCTATGTTAACCGGCATTATTATGCACAACCTCTGCCTTACCCTGATACTTCTGAAATAATTCCGTCAGTGCATGCTCTGCTCTATGAAAATAAGGTTCTTTAGTCCAGTCAAGCGTATACAGTAAATCTTTATTCATTGGCCCCCAGCGTTCAGGCTCCCCGTCCATGCTAATAATTAATCCGGGTGTATTTAATGCAGATGCCATGTGCGAAACACCGGTGCAATTAGAAATCAGGGCAAAAGCATTTTTAAGCAATACACCCATTGCTCCCAGTGATGTCTTACCACATGCTACGATGTTCTCCGATTTCATGGCAGAACATACAGCGTTAATAACATCGCGTTCATCCTCGGTGCCGGTAATAATTACCTTTTTACCCTGCTGCGCGCAGTAGTCAGCAAGCGAGGCAAAGTTAACGGCAGGCCACTGCCGCCAGGATCCCCTTGAACCAGGGTGTACGCATACATACGTACCTTTCTGAAAGAGTAATCCTGCTGAGGCTAAATCCCTTTCATCTGCATCAGATACCGGAAATTCGAGGTACTTTCCCTGCGAAGGGATCTTCAGATGATACATCAGAGCCAGATGTCTCTCCACCTCATGACCGTCCGGGTATTCCATAAACAATCCTCCCTGTGGCTGATAATCCTGAGGTCTGTAAAAGCCTGCTGTATATCTGGCACCCAGTAATTCCATCAATGGATTAACGATACTCCCGTCACCCTGCATTTGCAGCACCAGATCAAACTGCTCTTTCTGCATTCGGATGATGAACTCCGCTATTTCATGCACGTTGTATGACTGTTCGGTCAAACCCGGAAATCCGGGAAACGATATAAAACCATTAAAATAGCCGGCGAATCTGCCTAATAATCCTTTGGCCGAGGGTAAACCTATCAGAAATATCTCGGCAGCAGGGAACTCGCGACGAAGCGCTCTTACCGCTGGTATGGAACACAACAGATCACCGAGTTGTAGCGCTCTGAATACGGCTATCTTTTGAATGCAGCTTTTATCTATTGACATATAGTATAATATAGTTTTTACAGAAACAACACTCTGAATTTCACGGCCCCGTATATTCTCCAGTACACAGATAAAAAGGGAATTACCATCGAGGTTACCCACATTTCGATTATATGCGGTATTGCCTTACTGGTTTTTCTTATCCGGTGAAGAAAGAAAGTAAAAATCATTATAAAAGTCACTGAAAAGGTCACTGCCGCTATATACCACCATCCGGAAATTAAAGCCAGAAGGCAAATAATCGCTACCATCACTATAAAGTAAAAATCAATGATAATACCGGGCGACAGGCGTTTCCTGTAAAAGTCGGGATGCTTTTTATACAGCAGAGCATCGTAAAGGCCTTTCCGTTGTTCTTTAATGCTTATCCCCCACGGGGCTTTTCTTACCGGATGCACAACAACAGCCTCCCTTACCCTGAGTATGTGAACTGCATGGTTAAGGAGATTAAATTCCAGATCGCTGTCTTCACGCCATGCTGTACCAAACCGCTCATCAAAGCCCCCGGTTACCTGCATCGCCGATACTGAAACAGCACAATTTGCCGTTATAAAATCAGCAAACTGCAGCCCATGGGTGTTTTGCTCAAAATCGGTAGGTCGACTGTTTACCGGCACTTTGGTGAATCCAGTGAAAGCAATCTGCACATTCATGGCTTTATTCAGATATTCTGCACTACCCGGGATGTAGTTTTTCAGACCGGCTTTTTCCCTGAATGCTTCCAGAAAGTTTTCGAGCCAGTGAACATCGGGTTCACAGTCATCATCCGTAAAGGCGATAAGGGGAGATGAAGCCGCATGCCAGCCAAGATTTCTCGCAACGGCCGGACCCTGTTTACCCGGTGTAGACATAAACACAAGATCCATCTGTGAGGTTGCAGCGTACTGCCTTACTGTTTCGGCAGTAATTTCATCCGGACCATCGCTGATCACCAACACTTCATACTCGTGTTTGAGCAACGACTGGTTATCGAGATGTTTCAGACATTTAATCAGTAAACCGGGCCGTTTGAATGTAGGAATAACAACAGATACTTCAGGCATGACTTTACTTTTCAACAAGGAACCTGCCAATAACCAGTGCGTCAAAAGGCGATGACCAAAAACATTCCACAGCATCTCTGGGGGTGCACACAATTGGTTTTCCGAGGGTGTTAAATGATGTGTTCACAAGAACAGGCACGCCCGTCTT
>CAZXQT010000003.1:0-11199 GCA_964643225.1 uncultured Lentimicrobium sp.
TAAACCCTTTCCATTCTCCCAGCCTTGTCCACTTCTGGGTATACAGCCATTTAAGGTACGCAGCATGCACGGATTGCACCAGCGCATTCATCAGCAGTCAGCACACAGCAGAAAATTTTAAATTTGCAATACCAGATAATTTCGGAAATGACAATGATCCTGATCACTGAAATAGAAACACCAATCGGGAAGATGACCGCCTGTGCTGTGGAGGCGGGTGTTTGCCTTCTGGAATTCAGCGACCGGAAAGGCCTTTCGGCAGATATAGCGTCTCTGGCAAGGAAATGGAGCCAACCACTTACACTGCAATCTGCAAGGCCGGTGGAAGATTTACCACAAACAGTGCATCTTGATAACCTGAGTGTACAACTCAGCGGATACTT
Organism: uncultured Lentimicrobium sp.; assembly: GCA_964643225.1. Classification (GTDB taxonomy): domain Bacteria; phylum Bacteroidota; class Bacteroidia; order Bacteroidales; family Lentimicrobiaceae; genus Lentimicrobium. The sequence goes on from CAZXQT010000003.1 coordinate 384, forward strand.
CAGCGGGGAGCGGAAGGAATTCAATGTGCCTGTCGTGCTTTCGGGAACTGAATTTCAGCAAAAGACCTGGCAAGCTTTACAGGATATTCCGTATGGCACTACCGTCACCTACAAAGAACAGGCTGCCAGGCTATGGATGCCTGACAGCGTGCGTGCCATAGCAAATGCCAATGCGTTGAATAACTGCCTGATCATAGTCCCCTGCCACCGTGTAATAGGCACATCGGGAAGTCTCACCGGCTACAAGGGCGACCTGTGGCGCAAGAGGTTCCTTCTCGACCTTGAGAGGAAGCATGCGGGCAATGAGAGGGGGCAAAAAGTTATTGGTTTTTGGGAGTGAGAAAGATTAGTGTGCATGGCTATAGATCCTTCAGTTTGGCGTATCGTATTTCGTCCCAAATTTTGCCATTCTTGATGATGGAGTTCCTGGAGATACCTTCCCGGCTAAAGCCACATTTTTCGAGCACCTTCTGTGAGGCTATGTTAAATGAAAATACTCCTGAAAAGATGCGTATCACATCTAATTTGCGGAATCCGTATTCGGTAATCAAATTAACGGCCTGTGTCATGATTCCTTTGTTCCAGTATGGTTCTCCGATAAAATAACCCAGCTCTGCACTTTTCCGGTAAACGTCAGTACCAACCACCAGTCCAACGTTTCCGGCATATTGACCTTTGTATTCAATGGCAAAGAAGGTTTCGGAGTATTGTGCTTTAACCATGTGATAATAGTTCAAGGCATCGTTGTAGGTGTATGGGTGGGGGAAGGCATCGCGCAGATTAATTGCCACATTGATGTTATTGGCCAGTTCAGCCATTATGGGGATATCTTCAACCTCAAGGTGCCTTATTACTATGTCGCCGTTTGATACAATCATCATATGCATGGAAATAATCTTCAAAGATACTCAATTCCAAGTGAATAGCACCGGCCATCATGCATGAAGTATGTCGCTGTGAGCTGTAAAGCAATCTAAACCGGCGCCAGCCGTCTAAACCAAAAAGTGCAGTGCACTTTTTGTCTGAACCGGCGAGCAAAGCGAGCCGTCTAAACCGCAACGCAATGCGTTGCGTCTAAACTATACAAACTTTTGTATATTTGAGCGGAAGATTTTCTATGCCGGTGTTACCAGAAACAGATAGTATAAAATTACCGCACAAAAGCGACCGGGAAGGGTTTAACCGTATGTTTAAAGCCTTCTTTCCCAGGTTGGTAGCGTATGCAGAGCTGTTCCTCGATCAGGAATCAGCCCGCGACGTTGTGCAGGATCTTATGGTTTATATTTGGGAACAGTCAGATGCTATCGTTATTCATAGTTCGCTCGAAGCTTACCTTTTCAGGGCAGTATACCGCAGGTGCCTCAACCGGCTCGACCACGAAAGGGTGGTGAAGGCATACAGTGAGAAGTCGGCTTTTCTCCTGGAAGAGGAGGAGCGCTACTACGATCCGGAAAGCAATCCGGTGATCTTAAAGATCTTTTCGGCCGAACTGCACAAGGAGATTCAGGAGGCCATCGCATCCCTGCCCGATAAGTGCCGCCAGGCCTTTGTGGCAAGGTATATCGACGGAATGAAGACAAAGGAGATCGCCGAAAGGATGGACGTTTCCGAGCGCACTGCCGAAACGCATATTTATCATGCCCTGAGGCACTTGCGTGGATTGCTGAAGGATAAGTTTTACCTTATCATACCGCTGTTGTTTCATTAAACGGTATCTAAACGGCACCTCAACGGCACCTAAACAGCACCTAAACGCCATCCTCTTAAATATTTTCCGCAATCGATTACGTAGTTTGCATCGATGAGTTGTCAGTATATAAAACCCCCGTATAACATGACAGCATTCAATGAAGATCTTTTGCTTAAAGTGCTCACTGGTACCGCTCGTGCTGAGGAGGTGGAACAGGTAAAGATCTGGCTATCAGCATCAGAAGAGAATAAACAGACATACACCCGCCTGAGGATGCTCTGGCAGGCAGGTAAAATTAGTGAGTACGCTTCCGCGGAAGCGATGAACGAAGCACTTGCCCGGTTTAACAACAACGTGGACGACAAGCAAAAGCCCCGCCGAACCCGCCTACCCCTGTATACTTTGGTGAAATATGCTGCCATATTTACCGGCGTCGTAATGCTTGGTGCGCTGGCCTACTGGCTGGTGCCATCAGGAAGGAATCAGGTTATGGTGGAATACTCGGTGCCCGTGGGTGGAGAGGTGAAAAGTGTTCTGTTGCCGGATGGCTCAAAGGTGGCGCTCAATGAGGGCTCTACGCTTAAGTGCCCTGCGGAGTTTAAGAAACGCAAACGGTTGGTGGAGCTGGAGGGCGAAGCTTTCTTTGAGGTGGCAAGGATGCCCCAAAGCCGTTTTGTGGTGGAAACGACCGACCTGCAGGTGGAGGTTACCGGCACTTCGTTTAATGTGAATACGTTTGGCGATCGTATGCAGACGGTTCTTGTGAGCGGCAGTGTGTCGCTGACCGACAAAAAGGGCCGTCAGGTGCTTGCCATGAAACCCGGTGAACTGGCCGTGTACCATTCTGTATCGCGCAAGCTCGAAGTGAGCAGCGTTAAAACTCCTCTGTATACCTCATGGAAGGATGGGCTGGTTATGTTTGATAAGGCTACACTGAACGAAATTCTTGAAAAGCTGGAACAGGTGTACTATGTGCAGTTTGAATACAATGCTGCAAAAGTTGCCCGGGATACCAACAGGTACAATTTTGTATTCCGTAAATCGCAGCCGTTCGATACGGTGAATAAAATGCTGCGGTTTATTACTCCCAGGGGAACCTACAAGGTGAAGAAGGAAGCGAAAGAGTAAATCAAGAATCAAAAATCAAATCTCAAACACACAATACAAACACATATTCAAAATCACCACAGCAAATGAAACATAGGGGACCCTGACAACCAGTAAAAAACCGGGATATGTTGGCGCATATTCCCGGTCAGAATGATTCAACCAACAAAAGCAGTGTTAATTAAATCTATTCAAAATTATGAAAGAAATTGCAAAGGCCCGGGCTTTTGACAAAAGATTTTTGACTAAAATCCTTATCATGTCAAACATAAGCATCCTACTAGTGCTCTGCTCATTTCTGCCGGTCATGGCCGGAGGCACATATGCGCAGAAAGTAAAACTGAATCTGGATTATAACGATGTAACGCTCGAAACAGTTATTACCGACATTAAGCATCAAACAGAATTTGAATTTGCCTACGAAGCCAACCTCGAGGAAACCGTGCTGGCCAACGTATCTGTTAAGGCCAGAAATGAACCTATTGAAGAGGTTATGACCGACGTACTGAGCGGCACCGGACTCAGCTTCAGGGTAATTGACCGTATCATTTTGCTTTCAAGAACGGAGCTTAAGTCAACTTCGCAGCAGGTAAAGATAACCGGAACGGTTACCGACAAAAACGGACCGCTGCCGGGAGTTACGGTACGGATCAAGGGAACCACCACCGGCGCTATTACCGATGCAGCCGGTCACTATACGCTTACCGCGGATAACGCAAATGTTACCCTGGTGTTTTCGTTTGTGGGCTATATAACCAGAGAGGTTGCCCTTGACGGGAAAACCACGGTGGATGTGGTGCTCGAAGAGGATATCATGAAACTGGAGGAAGTGGTTGTGGTAGGTTACGGTACACAGCGCAAACGCGATATTACAGGGGCTGTTTCGACCGTTAGCAGCAGCGAGATCAGAAAGATACCGGTTGCCGGAATTGGTCAGGCCCTGCAGGGACAGGTTGCCGGTGTGCAGGTTACACAGAACTACGGTAACCCGGGCAGTAACATCCAGATGCGCGTGAGAGGTATTGGTACCATCGGCGACAGCGACCCGTTGTATGTTATTGACGGTGTGCCGACCAAGGAGTTCCTCAACAGCCTGAATACCGAAGATATTGAATCTATAAGCATTCTTAAGGATGCATCGGCAGCAGCCATATACGGCGCCAGAGCTGCCAACGGAGTAGTGCTTATAACCACGAAAAAGGGACAGGCCGGCATCACGAAAGTGAATTTCAACGTGCAGGCTGGGGTTCAGAGCATTGCCAATAAGCTCGATCTGCTTACCGCGGATCAGTATGCCATGATAAGCGACGAGGCACTGCGCAATGCAGGGCTCGAACCTGTATGGGCTGAATCGGGCAAAGAACTCGGCATTGGCACCGACTGGCAGGATGTGATCTTCAGAGACGCTGCTTTTCAGAAGTACGACTTCTCGGTAAGCAGTGGCAACCAGAACACTACCTACCTTCTCGGACTGGGATATTATGGTCAGGATGGTATTGTTAAGTTCTCTGACTTCAAGAGGTATAATTTGCGCTTTAACCTGCAGTCGGAGCTTTCGGATAAGTTCACGGTAGGGACCAATATGAACCTTTCGAGGATTAACGAAAACCTTATCGACACAGAGATAAACGGAGTTGTAAGGTCAGCTATTTTTCAGCCGCCAACCATAAAAGTGTATAACGAAGACGGTACCTATGCAGGCCCCGGCGCAAACGAAGGCGATGCACAGAACCCGCTGGGTATGGCAGACCGGAGCGACAAGCTCGCTGCAAATAATCAGCTGTTCGGCAATATGTTTGTGGAGTACAACATTCTGCCTGAGTTGAAATTCCGGTCAAATCTGGGCCTTAACATCTATTCGCGCAAGACCAGAGATTTTGAACCTACCTTTACCGAAGGTAATGCCAACCGGACAGTGAACAGTCTGACTTCGCAGGATATCGATTATTTTGATGTTAACTGGGAAAACACCCTCAACTATACCCGCAAAATAAACAATCATTCGATTGGCGTTCTGGCAGGTAACACCATGCAGAATTCGAAAACAGAACTGCTATCGGGTTACCGCGAAAAATTCAACAACAACGAAGAGTACCTGCAGTACCTCGACGCCGGAACGGCAAACGACAAGAGCAGGGGAGTGCTCACCGAATGGTCGCTGCTGTCGTGGTTTGGAAGGATCAATTACGATTTTAACGATAAATACCTCGTTTCTCTCAATGCAAGGTACGATGGTTCATCGCGCTTTGGCAAGGAAAACCGCTGGGGAATGTTCCCGTCGGCTTCGCTTGGATGGCGCATTTCGAAAGAAGATTTCTTTAACGTTAAGTTCATCGACGATCTGAAACTGCGTGCCTCATGGGGTCAGCTCGGTAATCAGGATATAGGGCTGTACGCTTTCTCCAGCAGCATGCAACAGGCTTACTACACCTTTGGTATTCCGCAGTCGCTGTACGTTGGTTATTTCCCGGGCTCTGACTTTAATCCGGATGTAAAATGGGAAACCACTACCCAGTCAAACTTCGGTCTCGACCTTATGGCCGTTAAGTACAAACTCTTCTTTACCGTTGACTATTTCATCAAGAACACCACCGATATGCTGCTGGTATTACCACAGGCCGCTACTTCGGGCTTCTCGAGCACAGGCTACGAGAACATCGGCGAGATCAGCAACAAGGGATGGGAATTTCAGGGACAATGGCGCGACAGGGTTGGCAAGGTTGACTACAGTGTAAGTGCAAACCTCTCTACCTTTAAAAATGAGGTTATTAAGCTGGGCGATTACAGCGACGACATCACCGCAGGTCTGTTCTTCGATATGTCGACCCGCACCCAGGTAGGTCATTCCATTCGTGAATTCTACGGCTACGTTACCGACGGTATTTTCCAGAACGAGGCAGAGATTGCTGCACATGCCGATCAGCCGGGTGCTGTACCGGGCGACATCCGCTTTAAGGATATTAACGGCGATGGCGCTATTACCAGCGACGACCGTACCTTCATCGGCAACCCGTATCCCGATATGTTCTATGGCTTTACAGGATCTGCTGCCTACAAGGGATTTGACCTTACCATTTTCTTCCAGGGTCAGTCGGGCAACGAGATATACAATGCCACCAAATTCTGGCTCACCAACGCAGGCTATAACTACAATAAAGGAACAGCCATTCTGGAGCGCTGGACAGGTGAAGGCGCCAGCAACACCGAACCGCGCGTAAGCACAGTTGATGCAAACCAGAATGCCAGAGGTTCAGACCGTTACATTGAGGATGGAAGCTACCTGCGTTTGAAGAATCTGCAGATTGGTTATACATTGCCGGGTAAAATTGCACGTAAGGCAGGCATGCAGAGCGTACGGGTATTCTTCTCGGGCGGCAACCTGTTAACCTTTACCAAATACACCGGCTACGATCCTGAAGTGGGTCTTTCAAGAGCCGCTCTGGGCGACCGTACCATGGGCTTTGATGAAGTTACCTATCCACAGAACAAGAGTTACATATTTGGACTGAACGTTACATTATAGCAAACAAACCGTCATGAAGAAGATAAATAAATCCTATATACTTGTCAGTCTGGCGTTAGTGCTCAGCCTGATCGTTCCTTCGTGTTCAAAGGACAACGATTTCCTCGATAAAACACCAAACGGTACCATGTCGACCAGCAGCTTCTATAAAACCGAAGCCGATGCAGAGGCAGCCATAAACGGCGCATACACCATACTGCTCGATTTCTGGCTCAAGAATATTGCCTTTGAAAAAGACATCATTTCTGACGATGCCGTTAAGGGTCAGGGCGTTGACCTTGCTGCCCTCACCAACATGGACAACCTGAACTTCAATGCTACCGACGGCACCAACCAGACTCTCTGGTCGCTCTTTTACAAGGGCGTTTACCTGAGTAACATAGTGCTCGACTACGTTCCGGCCATCGACATGAATCAGGCAAAGAAAGACAGAATACTGGGCGAAGCACATTTTCTCCGGGCATTCTACTACTACAACCTGGTAATCCGCTGGGGTGGCGTGCCGCTGGTCTCCACCACCATCAACGCCGAAGGCTCTCCCGCCCGTGCAAGTGTTGACGACAGCTGGAATTTCATAAAGGAAGACCTTGCAAAAGCTACCCAGTTACTTCCGTGGAAGGGTGAGTACGATGCAACCAACATTGGCAGGGCCGATAAGGGCGCAGCCTATGCATTGCTGGGTAATGCCTGCCTGTTTACGGAAAAATGGCAGGATGCCTTCGATGCGTTCGCAAGCGTGATAAACAGCGGCGACTACTATCTGGAGCCGGAGTTTGGTAACATTTTTAAGCCCGAATTCGATAACGGCGGAGAGGTTGTTTTCGAAACACAGTGCAAAGGCGAAGAATTTGCCTATGGTAACGGATTTAACTTCTGGGTGCGTCCGCGCAACGGTTCTTCCATCTTCGGACTGGGCTTCTGCATGCCTACCCAGGATCTGGTTGACGCATTCGAGCCCGGCGACCCCCGTTTACGCTACACTGTTATCCGCGAAGGCGATATCATTTCGGATGAAATTCCCGATGTGCCTTTCCAGGCAGCATGGGCTCCTGAAACCGGATACAGCTACGGCAAATATGTGGTTGGTGTTCCTGTAGGCGGTTCGGCCGAGCGCCATGAGCAGAACCTGAAGCAGATACGTTACGCAGAAGTGCTGCTGGGATATGCCGAAGCAGCCTTCAGAACCGGTAACACCGGCGAAGCGGTTGCCAAGGTAAACCTGGTCCGTGAACGTGCAAGAGCCGGCAATAACGCTATACTGCCCGATGTAAGCACTTCCGACGATATTTTTGCTGCCATAGTACACGAACGCCGCGTGGAGCTGGCCCTCGAAGGCAAGCGCTATTTCGACCTCGTTCGCTGGAACATGGCAGAACAGGAACTGGGAGATCTGGGATATCAGTCCGCCAGAAAGGGCCTGTACCCCATCCCTCAGACAGAACTTGATGTTAACCCCAATTTATTACAAAATACTGGGTTTTAGTGGTGTGAGGTGATAGCAAGGGGGCTGTATACATGGTTCCCCTTGCTTTTTATTTTAAAACGGATTTTATGAAACATTTGCTAACTTTACTTTTTACCTGTTTACTGATTATGCAGGCAGCTGCTCAGCCCGATGATGCGTCAGGGTGGAACATAACCGCAACCCGGCACGAAAACTACGTACCCATAGCCGTTGCTAACGGGCGCATAGGTATTATGCCCTCAGAGAAACTTTTCAGGGTAAACGATATCTATCTGAACAACGTGTACGATCGCGAATCGGAGAACGGCGTCAGCAGGATATTGAAAGGACTGAACTTTGCCAACCTTTCGGTCTGGATTGACGGCGAACTGTTAAGCATCAGCAATGTAACGGGCTGGAAACAGGTGCTGCATATGAAAGAGGCGTATCTGGAGACCTCCTTCCGCTTCAGCGATAAAGCAGAAGTGCAATACAAAATCTACGCCCTGCGCAACAATCCGTACCTCGGGGTTATGGATGTGGTCGTGAAGCCGTTAAAAGACATCACCCTTGCGGTGGAGGGGATGATACTTACCCCCGAAAACTATGCGGTCACACACCAGGGCTACAAGGTTTTACGCGACAATGAAATTGTGATGCCGCTGCTGCAGACATTTGCGCGCAGTGCATTCGGCAAGCACCAGCTGGCAACGAGTGCCACCTTTATTTTTAACCACGAGTGGCCCGAACTGAAGCAGAACCTCGCAGGGGAAAGAGATAACAGGCTGCGGTTTGAGAAAAAGCTTACGCGCGGATCGGATTATGCATTTGCATGGACGGGATCTGTTTGCACCACCAAAGATTTTGCTGACCCGCAAAACGAATCAGAACGGCAGGCTATTTACATAATGCGCGGCAATAAGGAGAAACTTATAGCCGATCATGTTGCACTGTGGAATGAGCTTTGGCAGGGTGATGTCATCATTGAAGGCGATCTTAGGTCGCAGCAGGATGTGCGGCTGGCGTTGTATCACCTGTACTCTTTTTCGCGGGGCGATCACGATCTGAGTATACCACCCATGGGGCTATCATCGCAGATATACAACGGGCATATTTTCTGGGATACCGAGTTGTGGATGCTTCCGCCACTGATGGTGTTTCATCCTGAGCTGGCAGCCTCGGCGCTCAACTACCGGTACAACCTGCTCGATAAAGCCCGCCAGAAGGCCAACATTTACGGATACCGTGGAGCTATGTTCCCCTGGGAATCAGACGACACCGGCGAAGAGGCCACACCTCCGTTTGCCCTCACTGGTACTTTTGAACACCACATAACGGCCGACATTGGCATTGCCTGCTGGAACTACTACCGGGTTACCGGCAACAAGGAATGGCTGCAGCAAAAAGGATATCCGATCATGAAAGAAGTTGCCGACTTCTGGGTGAGCAGGGCATCGCTTAATGCCGACGGCAGCTGGTCAGTTAAGAATGTGGTAGGCGCCAATGAATTTGCCCCAAATGTAGACGATAATGCTTTTACCAACGGTTCTGCCAAAGCAATACTTACCTATGCAGGTCTTGCAGCAGCCGAGCTGAACCTTACACCATCACCCCAATGGAAACAGGTGGCCGATAACCTTAAATTCCATCATTTCAGCGATGGAGTGATGATGGAGCACAGCGCATATAAAGGCGAGATAATAAAACAGGCCGACGTAAACCTGCTGGCCTATCCGCTGCAGCTGGTTACCGAGCGCGACCAGATAATAAAAGACCTGGAGTACTATGAGCCGAGAATATCGCCCGAAGGCCCGGCCATGGGGCATTCCATACTTTCCATACTGTATGCACGGCTGGGCAACAGCGAGATGGCCTGGAAGCTGTTTTGCAAGAGTTATTACCCCAACCGCCGGGAGCCCTTTGGAGCCATAGCCGAAACACCCCAGTTCAACAACACCTACTTTGCCACCGGAGCCGGGGGCATGCTGCAGGCTGTGCTGTTTGGCTTTGCCGGCCTGCACATCACCGACAAGGGCATAGTTCAGGAAAAGCCCTGCCTGCCCCCACACTGGAAAAAGCTTACTATAAAAGGGGTGGGTTTTGTGTGGGACGTGTGGGACTAGTGCGACTGGTGGGGCTAGTGGGAGAGAGCGAGTTTTAGGATGGTGGTAAATTTTTGGAATGAGAGGTGAAAGTTTAGGATGGTGGTAAATTTTTGGAATGAGAGGTGGATTGCCTGTTGGTGGTGCTGACCCTACAGGGGGTTGCCCATTTTACCGCAAAGTGTGGGAACACTTTGCGACTATACCGCGAAGCGTCTAAACCGCAACGCTTCGCGTTGCGTCTACACCGGCGCCAGCCGATCAAACTCCATAACCACACTGGCTCCGTTGGCTCTGTTTTCTATTTGAATGCTGGCTTCGTGAAAGTCGGCTATCATTTTTACCAGGTGAAGGCTTAGACCCTTGTTTCTTTCCACATGTGTGCTGCCCGGTGAAAAGGGTTCGAATAGATGGTCGAGGGCAATGGTGGAGAACCCTGGCCCATTGTCGGTTATGGTAACGGTTATTTTGCTGCTGTCGGGATTTAGGTGCACCTGGAGGTTACCTTTGGGAGGTGTGTACTTTATGGCGTTGTCTATAAGGGATATAAAGCAACTTTTCAGCAAGGGCGCGTTGCCGGATATGAAACAGGGTTCGGCAGGCAATTGCTGGTTTATAGTGTGTTTCTTACCTTGAATATCGATGTCCAACTCCGCAAGGGCCTCTTTGATAATTGCATTCAGGTCAACCTGCTCTTTACGGAAATTCTCAGTAGATGTGCGTAACGCAGTGATCGTGAGGCATTTTCTTGCAAACCGGTGTAACCTTTTTACGGAAGTACTCAGGTCGTCGACCATTTCTATCAGTTCGCTTCCATTTACCAGTTCGCGCAAAAGTTCAGTAAAACTGATAATGCCGGTTAAGGGGGTGTTCAGTTCATGGCTTATGATGCCCAGAAATTCATCTTTAGCGTTATCAAGGCGCTCCAGCTCTATGTTTGCGAACTTCAG